>NZ_BAABBE010000006.1:0-377900 GCF_039537795.1 Lentzea roselyniae | reverse complement strand
CTACGCCTAGCCGGTCACACACGCATCGCCACCGGCCTGCGTCACACCAGCCGAGACTTCACCCGACCACTCACCCTGCTCGGAATCCACCCCTGACCAGCACCAACACGACTTTGCCGGAACCCTGGGGCGGAGCCCCAGGACCCCCAAAACACAAAAAACGGGCGTGCACCCCCGTTGAAAGGTGCACGCCCGTTTCAGGCACTACAAGGCACAAAGCGCCAGCCCCCAAAGGGGCCCAGATCACTTGAGGGTGATCTTGGCGCCAGCAGCCTCGAGCTTCTCCTTGGCGGCGTCGGCAACGTCCTTCGCCACGTTCTCGAGGAGCGGCTTCGGAGCGGCCTCGACCAGCTCCTTGGCCTCCTTCAGGCCCAGGCCCGAGACGACCTCACGGACGACCTTGATGACCTGGATCTTCTTGTCGCCAGCGGACTCGAGGACGACGGTGAACTCGTCCTTCTCCTCCTCGGCGGGGGCAGCCGGGCCGGCCGGGCCGGCGGCGGCAACGGCGACCGGAGCCGCGGCGGTGACCTCGAAGGTCTCCTCGAACTGCTTCACGAAAGCCGACAGCTCGAGGAGGGTCATCTCCTTGAACGCGTCGAGCAGCTCTTCGGTGCTGAGCTTCGCCATGATCGGCGGTCCTTTCTAGTCTCCCGCGCGAAAGCGTCGGGCGTGTCTTCGGGTGATCAGCTTTCGGCGGGAGCGTCGGCCTCGGCGGCGGGAGCCGCGTCAGCCTTCTTCTCCTGCAGGGCAGCAGCCAGGCGAGCGACCTGGGAAGCCGGGGCGTTGAACAGACCCGCGGCCTTGGCCAGGTTGCCCTTCATCGCGCCCGCGAGCTTCGCGAGCAGCACCTCACGGCTTTCGAGGTCCGCGATAGCGGTGACCTCGTCGACCGAGAGCGGACGGCCATCCATGTAGCCGCCCTTGATGACCAGGGCCTTGTTGTCCTTCGCGAAGTCGCGGATCGCCTTGGCGGCGTCGACGGGCTCGCCCTCGACGAACGCGATGGCGGTCGGACCGGCCAGAAGGGCCTCGAGGCCCTCGATGCCGGCGTCCGCAGCGGCCAGCTTGACCAGCGTGTTCTTCGCGACGGTGTACTTGGTGCCCGCGCCGAGAGCGCGACGCAGCGTGGTGAGCTGCGCCATGGAGAGGCCACGGTACTCGGTGACAACCGCTGCCGAGCTGCTGCGGAACTGGTCCGCGAGCTCAGCGACCGCCGTAACCTTGCTGGGCTTCGCCATGATCGCCTCCTCTCTGGGCTGGGTTAGACCGCCAGCCGAGAAGGCTCCGAAACAACAAAAACGCCCTCGCGCACAGCAGCACGGGGCGTAACAAGAAGCTAGCCTCGTCCTCCCTGCGCGGGCCGCCCGTGTTGCAACGGGGCCTTCGTTCTCCTCGCGGAGAAAACCAGCGGTCTTCGGTAGAACCGCAGTAGAGACTACGCGAGTCGTGTCCGCCGATCCAAATCGGCATGATGTGACCTGTGACCGACGAGCCCGGCAAGGACCTCGCGCCCCGCCAGCCGCAGCCTCCCGCTCCCCAGATCCCGCAGCCTCCAGAGCCGCCGATCGACCCGGAGCAGCTGCGGCAGTTCCAGGAGTTCCAGCGCTTCCAGGAGTACCAGCGCTACCAGGAGGCCACGGGCCAGGCGCCCCAGCCGCCGAAGCCGCAGGGCAAGCGCTGGTGGCTCGTCGTGCTCGGCAGCCGGATCTTCTGGCGCGCGTTGACGTTCCTGTTCATCGTCATCGCCGCCCTCTGGGCCTACAACCACTACTTCGGCACGGACGACCCCGGCGACATCGCCCAGGACAGCGGCGGCGTCACCGGCCCGGCCCAGGGCCTCTCCGCGCCCGCCGGGCTCCAGGGCACGGTCGGCATGTTCTACAAGCACGTCTCGTTCGCCGACACGACCCGCGCCTGCACGCTCTTCCTGCGTGACGACGTCCGTCAGAAGTTCGCCAACGCCTACGGCGCAAGCGATTGCGCGGCAGCCGTCAAAACCCTCAAGGCCCAGGTCACCAGCGTGGACAAGTACCAGCAGGTCATGTTCCCGCCGGACATGCTCAAGACCCCGGCCACCACCAAGGTCACCATCGACTCCTGCGCCCTGACCGTCGAGGGCGGCCCTCGCCTGGGCACCTTCGTCGTGGAGAAGGTCAACGCAGGCTGGGTCATCACCGACTGGTCCCCCAGCGCCTGTGGTTGATCGGGGTGCATGGCAAATGCGCTGGGGGGTGCCGAGTCCTGACAAGGTCGCGTACATGGCGGACGTCGCCGCGGCGGCCGGTGACTACAAGCGGCAACTGCTGGATCTGCTCGAACTGGAACCCGGCCTGACCGTCCTCGACCTGGGCTGCGGCCCCGGCGAGGACGTCCCGGCCATGGCGGACGCGGTGACGACGTCCGGCCGCGTCGTCGGTGTCGACATCGACCCGAAGATGGTGGAGGCCGCGACCAGCCGGTTCCACGACCACCCGCACGTCGAGATACGCCTCGGCGACGGCCTCGCGCTCTCGTTCGAGGACGCCACCTTCGACCGGGCGCGGATGGACCGGGCGCTGCAGCACGTCGCGGACCCCGCCACCGTGCTCACGGAACTGCACCGCGTCCTCAAGCCGGGCGGCTTGCTGCGCATCGGCGAACCGGACTGGGACTCGCTGGTCGTCGACGGCGACCTGGAGATGAACCGCGCCTTCAACCGCTTCGTCTGCTCGACGATGGTCCGCAACGCCACCATCGGCCGGCAGCTCGCACGCCTGGCCCACAGCGCGGGCTTCGAGGTCCAGGCCGTGCACACCGTGTCGCCCGTGTTCCACGACTTCGCCTTGGCGGACAACATCTTCGCTCTCACCCGCAACACGGAACGAGCGATCAGGGCGGGTGCGATCGAACGCGCGGACGGTGAACGGTGGCTCGCCGAGCTCCAGCAGGGCGACTTCCTGGCCGCACCGCTGATGTTCCTGCTGTCAGCCCGCAAGCCGCTGTGACGCAACACCCCTGAACGACTCGACGGCGCGGGCGAGGCTCTCCTCGCCGTGCCCGTCGGCGACCTGCCGGTCAACCAGCGCCTTGAGCTCGTCGAGCGCGGCGAAGGGCACGCCCTGAGTCTCTGCGGCCCGGATGAGCATGGCCAACCCGGACTGGTTCATGGCGAGGCTCGACTCGCCGCCGGCGTAGTTCCCGTTGTCGATCTCCTCGGCGAACGTGACCAGCGCCGGGTGCATGTCCGTCAGCCAGGACAACATCATCGGGGTGAGCTCGGCAGCCTTGATGCCACCTGCCCGCGCCAGCGCCGCCGCGTGCAGGAAGCCGCCGATCAGCCCGTACATCCCGGAGAGGATCGCCACGTCGTACCCGGAGGCGCGGCCGGCGTCCTCACCCAGGAACGTGACCTTCCCGAGCAGCGCCAACTGCTTCTGCCAGCGTTCGTGCACCGCCGGGGAACCGCTGTAGTTGATGGAGGACTCGGCGGTGCCGATCGTCTGGGGCACCGCGTACACCGCGCCGTGCAGGTACTTCGCACCGTTGTCCTCCGCCCAGCGGGCCAGTTCGCGCGCCTCGTCGGGAGTGCCTGAGGTGAGGTTCACCAGCGCTCGTCCACGCATGTCCACACCGCGCAGAACCTGTTGTGCCACTTGGTTGTCGAGCACGGCGACGACCACGAGGTCGCCGTCGGCCACCGCTTCGGCCGGTGTGGCCGCGACGGTCGCGGCGAGGCCAGAAGCCTTTGCGGCAGAACGGTTCCAGACCGTGGTGGAATGCCCCTGGCGCAGGAAGGTCTCCGCCAGCGCGCGTCCGAGGTTGCCGAGGCCGAGGACGGTGATCGCTTCAGATGTCATGCCTCCAGCTTCGCCGCGAGTGATCAACTCAACCAGTGACCGGAATGACCACCTTCACCAAATTCCTGCCATAGGCTGGATCTCATGAGCGCCGGATCTGTCGCCCTGATCGTTCCCACCGACTTCGGCGTGGCCGACCTCTACGAACTGGGCATCCCCGCCGCGGTGTTCGGCACGCCGCAACCGGACCTCGCCGACCCCTGGTACGAGCTGTGGCTGTGCGGAACCGGGAGCGACACACGAGGTACGGGCCCAGGGTTCACCCTGCACACCACACACGGCCTGGATGACGTCGTGAACGCGGACACCGTCTTCGTGTCATGGGTGCCGGAGGAGGTCATCGAGGGCAACGCGCCAGTTCCACCCGAACTGGTCGCAGCCCTGCGCAAGGCCCACGACAACGGCGCGCGCATCGTCTCGCAGTGCGTCGGCGCCTACGCTCTGGCCGAAGCCGGCCTCCTGGACGGACGCAGGGCGACCGCGCACTGGATGCACACCGCCCTGCTGGCAGAGCGTTACCCGAAGATCCAGGTCGACGACTCGGTCCTCTACGTCGACGAGGGTGACGTGCTGACCAGCGCGGGCATGACGGCGGGACTCGACCTCTGCCTGCACCTGGTGCGCCGCGACCTCGGCGCTCACGTCGCCAACCAGCTGGCGCGCCGGATGATCGTGCCGGGACACCGTCCCGGCGGCCGCAGCCAGGTCATCGACCTCTCGGTCCCGCCGAACGACCACCAGAGCCTGGAATCGGTGCTCGACTGGGCCCGCGCCCGCCTGGACGAGCCGCTGACGATCGAGGACCTCGCCCGCAGAGCCGCCATGAGTCCGCGAACCTTCTACCGCCGGCTGCACGCCACCACCGGCACGACGCCGTTGCAGTGGCTGCTCAACGAACGCATCGCGCGAGCGCAGGCGCTGCTGGAGTCCACCGGTCTGTCCGTGGAGAAGATCGCGGGACTGAGCGGCATCGGCACGGCGAACAACCTCCGTCACCACTTCCTCAAGCACGTCGGGGTCTCGCCCAGCGACTACCGGCAGGCGTTTTCCCGGCGCTGAACAGCAGAAGGGCCCCCGGCGAACCGGGGGCCCTTCTCAGCTAGCCAGAACCGGAGGCTCAGGCCTCGTCCACCAGCATGTTGCGGGTGCGGTTCGGGTCGACCGGGATGCCGGGGCCCATCGTCGTGGAGACGGTGACCTTCTTGACGTACCGGCCCTTGGCCGCGGACGGCTTGGCGCGGAGCACCTCGTCCAGCGCGGCCGCGTAGTTCTCGACCAGCTTCTCGGGGTCGAACGACACCTTGCCGATGACGAAGTGCAGGTTGGCCTGCTTGTCAACGCGGAAGTTGATCTTACCGCCCTTGATGTCGTTCACCGCCTTCGCAACCTCGGGGGTCACGGTGCCGGTCTTGGGGTTCGGCATCAGGCCACGCGGGCCCAGGATGCGGGCGATGCGGCCGACCTTCGCCATCTGGTCGGGGGTCGCGATCGCGGCGTCGAAGTCGAGCCAGCCACCCTGGATGCGCTCGATCAGGTCCTCGGAGCCAACGGCGTCCGCACCGGCGGCCTCGGCCTCAGCGGCCTTGTCACCGGTTGCGAAGACGATCACGCGGGCGGTCTTGCCCGTACCGTGCGGCAGGTTCACGGTGCCGCGGACCATCTGGTCGGCCTTGCGAGGGTCGACGCCGAGGCGGATTGCAACCTCGACGGTGGCGTCCAGCTTCACCTTGGACGTTTCCTTGGCGAGCTTGGCGGCCTCCAGCGGCGAGTACAGCCGCTCCCGGTCCACCAGCTCGGCGGCGGCCTTGTAGGCCTTGCTGCGCTTCATAACTTCTGTCCTAACCGTGGATCAGTTCGTGGTGAATGAGCCGCGCTCGGCTCTCCCACGCTTGCTAAAGAGGGTGTGATCAGCCTTCGACCGTGATGCCCATGGAGCGGGCGGTGCCGGCGATGATCTTCGCGGCCTGGTCGACGTCGTTCGCGTTCAGGTCGACCATCTTGGTCTGGGCGATCTGGCGCACCTGCTCCATGGTCACCTTGGCGACCTTGACGCGGTGCGGCTCGCCCGAGCCCTTGTCGACACCAGCGGCGGCGAGCAGAAGGCGCGCGGCCGGCGGGGTCTTGAGCTTGAAGTCGAACGAACGGTCCTCGTACACGGAGATCTCAACCGGCACGACCTGACCGCGCTGCGACTCGGTCGCGGCGTTGTAGGCCTTGCAGAACTCCATGATGTTGACGCCGTGCTGACCCAGCGCGGGACCAACGGGCGGCGCCGGGTTGGCGGCACCAGCCTTGATCTGCAGCTTGATGATCGCTGACAGCTTCTTCTTCTTGGGTGGCATTGTCCGTACTTCCTGTTATTGCGGTGTCCGCGCGCGGCCCTGCCAGCCGCAGCGTGGCCGATCGACCCCCTCCCGAGGAGGGGATCGCTCAGATCTTGGAGACCTGGCTGAACGACAGCTCGACCGGCGTCTCCCGGCCGAAGATCGACACCAGGACCTTCAGCTTCTGGCCGTCCGCGTTGACCTCGCTGATCGTCGCGGGCAGCGTGGCGAACGGGCCATCCATGACGGTGACCGACTCGCCGACCTCGAAGTCGACCTCGATGGTCGGCTTCGGCGCGGCCGTGGAAGCGGCCTTCTTGCCCTCGGCCGGCTTCTGCTCCTGCTGCGGGAGCAGGAACTTCAGCACCTCGTCGATCGTGAGGGGCGAGGGCTTCGAGGTGGCTCCGACGAACCCGGTCACGCCCGGCGTGTTGCGGACGGCGCTCCAGGACGCGTCGGTGAGCTCCATGCGGACCAGGATGTAGCCGGGCAGCACCTTGCGCTGCACCAGCTTGCGCTGGCCGTTCTTGATCTCGGTGACCTCTTCGGTCGGCACCTCGACCTGGAAGATGTAGTCCTCCATGTCGAGCGTGTGGATACGAGTCTCGAGGTTCGCCTTGACCTTGTTCTCGTAACCGGCGTACGAGTGCACGACGTACCAGTCGCCGGGCGCGTGGCGCAGGGCCTGACGCAGCTCTTCGGCGGGGTCGGCGATCTCTTCGTCGATCGGCGTCTCGTCGATCGCGAGAACGTCGACGTCCTCGGACTCGGCGGCCTCGGTGTCCTCCGACTCGACCGTCTCGTCGACCGCGGTGTCCTCGGACACCTCGTCGTCGGTGAGGTCGGTCAGCTCCTGGGCGTCGACGCCGTTATCGGAGGTCACTGTGGATCTCGCTTCCTGATTGCAGCGGCAGCTGTCCGGCTCAGCCGAACAGCTCGAAAACAGCCGCGCCGAAGCCGAGGTCGAGAGCCCACACCATCGCGGTCATCAAGATCACGAAGACCAGCACGACACCGGTGTACGTGACGAGCTGCTTGCGCGTCGGCCAGATCACCTTGCGGAGTTCGCCGATGACCTCGCGGATGTAGCGGAAGCCCCGCCCGATCAGCGAGGGACGCTTCTCCTGTCCGTCACGGGCCTTCGTCGGGCGACCCTTCTTCGCGTCCTCGTCCGACTCGTCGGACTTGACGACGCTCTTCTTCGACTCAGCGCTGCTGCCGTCCTTGCGGGCGGCCGGGCGAGAGGAGGCACGACGTTCACGCCGCGCCGCAGCAGTGGACGGCCGGACAGCGCCTTCGCGCTCCTCCGGCTGGTCCTGCTCGCGGCCCTCGCTCATGCCGTCCTCCACTCCACCCATGACGCTTCGACAGCAGGGGCGACAGGACTTGAACCTGCAACCTGCGGTTTTGGAGACCGCTGCTCTGCCAGTTGAGCTACGCCCCTTCGGGATCCCGAGAGAGATCCCCTGGCCACAACATTGGAAGTGTACGGGAGCCTGCCCGGACCACTCCAACCAGACCGCCCAAGCATCTGTCGAGCGGCCTGTCGCACAGCCTACCCACACGAGTGCCGAGAACACGAATCAGGGTCGTGCAACTGCACAACGACCCGGCCCCGAATCCGGCGTGAGCACCGCAAACACCACCGGACCCCGACACCCGGCGGTGTGCTTGATCACATGATCAACCGACGCGCACGCGGGCGAAGGCGCCCGTCAACACCGACTTGCCGTCAAAACTCGCGTTGATGTTGACCTTCACAGTTCCGTCTTCGAGCTCCTTGGTGACCTTCGCGGTCACCTCGACCAGCGCACCCTCGTCGTCGTTGGGCACCACGACCGGCCGGCCGAACCGGCAGCCGTACTCGACGATCGCGCCGGGGTCGCCGATCCACTCGGCGACGATCCGCGACGCCACGGCCATGGTGAGCATGCCGTGCGCGATGACGTCCGGGAGGCCGACGTCCTTCGCGGTCTTCTCGTTCCAGTGGATCGGGTTGAAGTCCAGCGAGGCGCCCGCGTAGCGCACCAGATCGGCGCGCGTGAGACGCACGGACAGCGGCGGCAGCTCGGTACCGACTTCGGTGACGATCGTCGGGCTCACGCGTCTTCTCCCCTCACGACGAGCATCGACTTGGCGGTCGTGACGGGCTCGCCCTCGACGGTGCTGATCTCGGTCCGCACGGTGATCATGTCGTTGCCCATGCGGGAGGTGATGGCGTCGATGTGCGCCACGCTCACGAGCTGGTCGCCCGCGGTGATGGGGCGGTGGTGGGTGAAGTTCTGGTCGCCGTGCACGACGCGGCTGTAGTCGAGCTTCAGCTCGGGGTCGAACATGACCGTCTCGTTCGTCTTCATCGCCACCACGATCGCGAACGTCGGCGGCGCGATGACGTCCCCGTGCCCCAGCGCCTTCGCGGCTTCGGCGTCGCGGTAGGCCGGGCTGGTGGCGCCGATGGCGTCGGCGAACTCGCGGATCTTCTCGCGGCTCACGTCGTAGGGCTGCGACGGCGGATAGCTGCGTCCGATGAAGGAGGGGTCAAGAGGCACCCGAAGAGCCTATATGCGACGAGGCCCGCCCCAGGTGTGGGACGGGCCTCGTGCGAAAGCTCGCTACGCGCTCAGCGGGTTTCCTTGTGCGCGCGGTGCGTCTTGCAGTTCGGGCAGAACTTCTTGATCTCCAGGCGGTCCGGGTCGTTGCGCCGGTTCTTCCTGGTGATGTAGTTCCGGTGCTTGCACTCCTCGCACGCGAGGGTGATCTTCGGGCGTACGTCGGTTGCAGCCACGGTCCTTGCCTTCCTGAGAGCACATGGACCCCGAGAACCCAGTACGGGCTTACCGCCTGGCGGGGGTGGGCAACGAACTTGCTGCCCGATTCCTGATCCCCCGGGTCAACCTGCTCACCGAGCGCGAGGCCGGGGGTCTGGGGGCGCAGCCCCCAGGGAATGTTACTGCGGAGTGAGAAGGGCTGGCGCTCTCCGCCAGCACACCTCACCCACTCACGTAGCGGTGGCCGGACTTGAACCGGCGACACAGCGATTATGAGCCGCTTGCTCTACCAACTGAGCTACACCGCTTTAACACACCACAGCCGCGATGCTCAGCACCGCGGCCAGTAGTGGAGCCCCTTTACGGAATCGAACCGTAGACCTTCTCCTTACCATGGAGACGCTCTGCCGACTGAGCTAAAGGGGCTTGCTCTTTCGTTCTTGCCGAGCGAGGAGAACTCTACAACATCCCTTGGCGAAGAACGAAATCAGGGGGTGCCTCTAGTGCACCAGCGTGAGCACCGTCTCATCGCGGGCACCCCTGACCTGCACCGTTCGTGCGCGCAGCCACGCCTCGAAGCGGTCCTCGGACAGGGGACGCGAGATCAGGTAGCCCTGAGCCACGTCGCAGCCCATCCCGACCAACTGGTCGCGAGCCGCGTCGTCCTCAACGCCCTCCGCCACAACGACGAGACCGAGCGAGTGCCCGAGCTCCACGATCGACCGGACCACGGCCATGTCGCCCAGATCCGTGCCCATCCCGAGCACGAACGACTTGTCGATCTTCACCTCGTCCACCGGCAGCTGCCGCAAGTACGCCAGTGACGAGTAGCCGGTGCCGAAGTCGTCGACCGCCAGCACGACACCGATCGCGTGCAGGCGCCGCAGCACCGGCAGAGCGCGCTCGGGATCGGCCATGACGCCCGACTCGGTGAGCTCGAAGGTCAGCAGGCCCGAGGGCACGTCGTGGCGCGCGAGGGCGTCCGCCACGCGGTTCGGGAAGTCCTCGTCGGCGAGCGTCCGCACGGACAGGTTCACCGCGATGGACATCCGCAGCCCGCGGTCGAGCCAGCGCCGCACCCGTTCGAGCGCGCGGTCCATCACGAAGTCCGTCAGCACGTCCACGAGACCGGTGGCCTCGACGGCCGGCACGAACTCGTCCGGGTCGACGCGGCCGAACTCCGGATGCGTCCAGCGCACCAGGGCTTCCGCGCCCACGACCTGACGCGACGGCAGGGCGACCTTCGGCTGGTAGTGCACCGAGATCTGGCCGGTCTCGACAGCCTGGCGGAACTGCGTCACGAGCTGGAAGCGGCGCAGGAAGATCTGGCCCATGCTCGGCGCGTAGGCCTTGACCGGTGTGCCTTCCGACGTCGCGCGCACGGCGACGTCCGCCCGCTGCAGCAACGCGTCCGGGTCCGGGTCCTCGGTCTCGGAGTCCGCCTTGGACGCGTAACCGACGACCGCGGAAGCCTCGACCGTGAGCCGATCGACGGGGTACGGCACGGAAAGGCCAGCCCGCAGCTTCTCCGCCGTCTCGTGCGCGGTGGCGGCACGCGCGTCGTCGAGGTACGCCGCGAAAGCGCCACCCTCCAACCGCGCCAGCGGCACGTCCGCGCCGAGAGCGTCACGCAGCCGGCGTCCGGCGGCGACGACCATCCGATTGCCCCAGGCCTGGCCCAGCGCATCGGACACGGTCGACAAGATGTCGAGGTCGATCCGCAGCACCACTCCGCTCTGGGAGTCGCGCAACGGCTCCGCGCACGCCTCGCGGAAGCCCGGCCGGTTCAGCAGGCCGGTCAGCGGGTCGTGGTAGGCGTCGTGCCGCAACCGGGCCAGCAGGCGCCGGTTGTCGACGGCCGTCGCGAGGTGTGAGGCCAGCGTCCGCAACAGCTGGATGTCCGCCTTGCCGAAGCCGCGCCAGCGGGACAGCCGGTCGTGCGCCTCGACGGCGCCGAGCAGTTGAGTGGCGCCGCGCAAGGGGACGACGAGCGCCTCCTGCGCGTCGCGGCGCAGCAGGGCCTCGGTGACGTCCTCGGTCGCGTCGGCCACGCGGTAGTAGCGGACGTGCGTGCCGGGAAGCTGCAGGATCGGGTCCTCACGCACGGCCCGCGGGTCGGTCGCCGTCATCTCGTCCGGCAGCGGTTCGCCGGCGACGAGGGTGATCATGGCTTCCTGCGGGTCGGTGCGCAGGCGCAGCACGACGCGGTTGGCGTTGAGCTGCTCGCGGATGCGTTCCGCGATCTGCTGCCACTCGTCCTCTTCGACGCCCGTCGTCAGGTCGTCGTCCGGCTGGCGCGGGCCGGTGCCGTGCTGTCCCGATCTCGCGACACGGAGGCTGACCTCGCTCAACGCTTCGAGGTCGCGCTGCTCGCGCAACAGTCCGGAGTAGGCGAGGTAGGTGGCCACGATGCCCGCGAGCACCAGGATGATCAGGACGCCGCCCCACGCGGTGGTGGCGACGATCTGGTAGCCGACGAGGCCGGCCGAGGTGTTCAGCAGCGCCACGACCAGCGTCTGCAGCACGAGACGGACGCTGTTGCCGACGCGCATCGACTTGCCCATGAGCCGCAACGCGCAGAGGCCCAGCACGCTCGCGAGCAGCGGCACGGTGATCGTGCCGACGAACGCGCCCGCCCAGAACGGCCCGCCCTCGCCGATCATCCGTTTCACGGCTTCCGCGGCGGCGAACGCGACGGAGATCTCCATGAACATGAGGCCCGCGTTGTAGACGGCGCGGTCCAGGATCCGCCTGCCGAGCAACGTGCCCACACCGGCGACCACGTGCGCGGCGAGCACGACCTCGAACGGGGCCACCAAAAGCCCCAGCACCAGCGGAATCTCGGTGAAGGAGATCGTCCACGCGACGCCGCTGCGGACGTCCACGTTGATCGCGAGCTGCTCGGCCAGCAGGAAGCCGACGACGAGCAGCGGGCCGATCCAGAGGAGAGATGTGGTCTCTTTGTCCGGAAGCCAGGCCGCGACCATGCCCGCGCAGACGACGCCGGCCACCAGGAGGGTGACGGCGAACGCGCTGAACGCGCGGTTGGTCGACTTGGCCGACCAGGCGGCCGAGTCCGACACGGGGGCCGACGCTCGGTCGGACATCCAGCCTCCTCGTCGGCCTGGGGTGGGGGACCTCTAGGCGTGACTGAGGGGTCCCGCACTTGGCGATCAGGACCCCTCCAGGGGCACCAATGTACCCCGCTCGGGGGACGAAATGGCAGGTCGAGCACCCCTAGTGACGTCGATTCACCCAGACGTGGTTACACGCCCAGGTGCCCCCGAAGCACGGTCACGGCTTGCCCTGAGAGCAGTACGCGATCTTGGGCGAGGGTCGCCCTGACGACCCCTCCTCGCGGCGACGCCTGCTCCGCCAGCAGGTCAGCGCGCTGAAGCCGAGGCACCCAATAGGACGCCAGCGTGCAGTGGGCTGAACCGGTGACGGGGTCCTCCGGGATGCCGACGGCCGGATAAAAGCATCGGCTCACGACGTCCACATCGCCGTCTCCAGTGGCGGTAACGATTACACCGCGTGACGAAATCTGTGTCAGTCCTTGGACATCAGGTCGCAAGGAACGGACCTCGGCCGCGCTTTCCAACTCGATCAGGTAGTCGAAGCGCCCACGCGCCACGGACTTGATCGTCGCATGTGGCAGCGCTTCCGCTAGTCCGATTGGCGGGTCAATCAACTCTGGCGGGTCCGCCGGGAAGTCCATCCGGATCCACCCATCGTCTTTCACGCATGTGAGGACGCCGCTACGCGTGGTGAACTTCTGCTCCCCGCCCAGCACGTGGGCGGTGGCGAGAGTGGCGTGCCCGCAGAGGTCCACCTCGACCTCCGGCGTGAACCAGCGGAGGTGGTTGTCGGGGGTGACGAACGCCGTTTCGGCGTGCTTCATCTCGGCTGCGACGTTCTGCATCCAGGCGTCGTCCCTGGGTTCCGTCAGGAGCACGACGCCGGCCGGGTTGCCCGCGAAGGGCCGGTCGGTGAACGAATCCACTACGAAGATCTCCACCTGTCCGACCCTGCCATGTTCAGATGAGGCCGTGACCGAGATTTTCTCGTACCGCGAGGTGGCTGAGGACTCGCTGCTGCCGACCTGGTCAGCCCTGCGGGTGCACGGCCTGGACTGGCGGCCGGGCTGGGACCTGCCGGCGCTGCTCGACGAGTGGGAGACCCGGCTCACCGGCGTGGACGACCCGGACACCGCGGCGATCGTGACGCTGCCGAGCCACGAGACCGCCGACGCGCTTCCTCTGATCCGGCACGGTTTCGCGCCGTTGGTCGTGATCGCCGAACGACGCGCCGGTCATCCCGTTCCGCCACGGCGTCCGGACGTGCGAGTCCGTCCGGCGACGCACGCCGACCTGGACGTCGCGGTCGAGCTCAACCTCGAGACCATCAGGTACGACTCCGCGTTCGGCATGGTCTCCGAACGCCCGAACAGCGCTCAGCACCTGCGCACCGCACTGGCCGCCGTGCTGGACCGCCCCGCCGAGTCGATGTGGCTGGCGGTTCGCGGCGACACGCCCGTCGGCATGGTCTACGTCGACATGCCGGAGGACACGCTCTGGATCGAGCGGTACGCGACCGGCCGCCCGTTCGCGTATCTCGGGCATCTCGGCGTACGACCCGACGCCCGGCGCAGTGGAGCGGGCAGCGCGCTCGTGGCGCACGTGCACGCCGTTCTGGACCGCTCCGGGGTGGCATCGACGCTGCTCCACCACGCTTTGCCGAACCCGCGCTCTACGCCGTTCTGGTACTCGCACGGGTATCGGCCCGGCTGGACGCTCTGGGTCCGTCGCCCTGCTTTGCGCTCTTTCCCCGGCGTGTCTTCGTGACCCGAACGGCCTAGTGAGCCATGCTTGCCTCGTTCGCACAAGTGAAGAACCCAAACGACGCCGTACTTGTGGAACGAATCCGACCTCTATATCGACAAAGGGGTTAGCGGATTCGGACACCACTGCTGGGGGGTCGAGATGGAACTGAGCGGAAGAGCACGGTCGATGCTGAGGGCTGTCGAGGCAGGCCGTGCCGAGGTCACAGGCGGGGTCGAACCCGAGCTGTACGTCGACGGGCTGCCCTGCTGCGACCAGATGGCGACGCACGACCTCGTGCGCGCGGGACTGCTGCGCCCAACGCAGCCCACTTCGTTCGGCCGGCGCGTCTGCGCGGAACTGACCGACGACGGCCGGGCGGCACTCGCTGCCAGTTGATCGGCGTGCTGATCGCCCAGTGATCGAACATTTGTTCGACATGGGGTATGCTGCGCGCTGAGGCCGGCACGCAAGAGAGAGGAAGCTCTTGCGCGCCGGCTTCAACCTTCTTCGGACTCAGGCCACCTTCTGCTGCGTGGCCACGTTGATCCGGTTCCACAGGTTGATCGCGCCGATGGCGATCGTGAGTCCCGCGAGCTGGTCCTCGCTGTAGTGCTTCGCCGCCTCGTTCCACACGGCGTCGCTGACGTGCACGCGCGTCATCTCCTCGGCGAGTGCGAACGCCGCCTTCTCCGCGTCGGTGTAGTACGGCACTTCACGCCAGCCGGCGACGGCGTAGATCCGCTCGTCCGTCACGTTCGCCTTGCGCAGCAACTTGCTGTGGTAGTCGATGCAGGCCCCGCAGCCGTTCATGATGCTGACCCGCAGGCAGATCAACTCCACGAGATCAGCGTCCAGCCCGGTGTTGGCGGCGGACGCCGAGAGGTCCAGCAGGGCCTTCATCGCGCCGGGCAAGGACATGATCGGGTTGGCGATCCTCATCTTCGTTCTCCCTGTCTTCGTCGTCTTCTGCCCTGTTGACCCGAGGCGCGACGGAGGTGTGACAGGTTCTTCGAAGATTTTTTCTCAGGCGCTGATCCCCTGGCCGAGACCGCCGTCGACCGGCAGGTCGGCACCGGTGGTGAAGGTGGCCTCGAACGCCAGGAAGAGCACGGCGTCGGCCACCTCGTCCGCTTTGCCGTGGCGCTTGAGCGGCGTGATCTCGTCGCCCTCCCGCTTGAAGGCTTCGAGAACGTCCTGCGGCACACCGGTCACGCCCATGGACGGCGTGTCGATGAAGCCGGGGCTGACGACGTTGACCCGGACGTTCCTGGGCGCCAGCTCAGCCGCGAACGACCTCCCGAACGACCGGACCGCCGCCTTGGCACCGGAGTAGACGCTCATCCCCGTGGCGCCGCCGGTCTGCGCGATCGACGTGGTGAAGACGATCGAGCCACCTTCCTTGATGAGCGGCGCCAGCTGTTGAGCGGTGAAGAACGCACCTCTGGTGTTCACGTCGAACGTGCGGTCGTAGTCGTCGGGCGTGACCTCGTGGATCTCGTGCAGCGTCGCGTGACCGACGTTGATGAAGAGCAGGTCGATCTCCTGGAACCGTTGTGCGACTTCGTCTTTGAGCTTGGTGATGTCGTCGAGGTTCGCCGCGTCGGACCGGATGGCGTGGGCCTTGATCCCCTCCGCCAGCTCGATCTTGCGGCCGGTCAGCACGACCTCGGCGCCACCCTCGACCAGCTTGTCCACCACCGCGCGGCCCATGCCGTGCGTGCCGCCGGTGACGACGGCCTTCTTCCCCAGGTACTTCATCGGATCACCTCGATGACGCTCGCGATGCTGTGCGCGCCGTGGCCCTTCTGCTGGGCGCGCCGGAACAGGTCGTGCAGTGCCTCCGGCAGGGCGGCGTCGACACCTTGCTGCGCGGCGGTGTCGGCGAGCATGCGCAGGCCGGAGACGTTGATGTCCACCGCGGACACGTCGGTCTCGTAGACGCGGTGCTGGGTTTCCTCGCCCATCTCGGGCAGCAGGAGGCCCATCTCGTTCAAGAACTTCACGGCCATCGGCGTGAACTGCTGCGGCGTGACGCCCTCCGTGCCCAGCAACGCGACGGCCTGGAGGTAGCCGGCGAACGCCGACCACATGACGCCGAGCAGGGCCAGGTCGTGGAGCGCGGCCATCCCGGCGTCCTCGCCCAGGTGGACCGGCTCACCGAACGCGTGCAGGACGTGGTGCTCCCGCTGGCCGCTGTACAGGATCTTCGCTCCCGGCGTGCCGATCTGTTGCGGCACAGCCATGATCACGCCGTCGACGTACTCGACGCCGTTGTCCTGCGCCCACCGCGCGGTGGCGCGGGCCTGCTCCGGTGTGCCGGAGGTCAGGTTGACCAACGTCTTGATGTTCTTGCTCAGCAACGGCTGCTGAACGTCGTAAGTGGTCAGACACGTGACGACGACATCCGCCGCCTCGAACGCTTCTTCCGGCGTGGCAGCGCTTTTCGTGCCGGGCAGCGTCTTCGGCGTCCTGTTCCACACCGTCACGTCGTGGCCCTCTCCGACGAGGGCCGCGGCGAGCGCACTGCCCATCCGGCCGAGGCCGAGCACGCTCACTTTCTTGATCTCCGCCATGCGGCAATACTCGGTTCGCCACTGTTGACGCGACAAGTACCTACTATTTTGTCAGGTACGCACTTTTTGGTAAGGATCCAGCACAGCGGCGCGGCCCGGCTCCTGAGCATTGAGCAGGCGGTCCGCGACCTCGTCCCAGCTGGGAGCTTCGGCTTTCCCGATCCGCCGCTGCGTCAAGCCGTGCTCGTGCAGCCAGCGCAGCAACACCCTGCCGTCCGCGAGGACCCCGTGACCGTCCCAGTCACTCCAGGCCAGCGTGATCCCGTGGTGGAGGAGCACCACGGCAAGGCGCTCGCGTCGCGCGTCGAGGACCTCGAACCGCACGTCACCCATGCACGCGCACACCATGCCGGGCAACGACCTCACCGCCATCGCCTTGCGCAGGCGATCGCGCTCGGACTCCGTCAGGTCCACGACGATCGCACGCCTGGACGCGCGGACCTCCACGAGCCGGACGTGGCACGCGTTTCGCAGGACCACGTCCAGCGCGGAAAGCTCAGCCGCCATCGAACCAGGGCTAGCGGTCCAGATAGACGATCGTCGCGTCGTCAGAAACCTTCTTGCGCGGCCAATCGACAGCCTTGACGTCTTCCTTTTCAACCTGACGCATTTTGCGAATGAGATCGTCCGGGCCGTTCTCCGCCATCAGTTCGAGCGCCTTGGGCCATTCGAAGAGATTGAACAGCTCGACCGCCCGCGCGGCGCCGTCGGAGAGGATCGCGACCCGCCGGACGTCCGGCAGCGGGATTTCACCCGTCAGCGCGTGCGAGACGGCGCCGGGGTCCGCGCCAGCCGTGCGGTTGGTGCTCGTGTCGCTCACGACGTGCAACTCGCGCTTGGTGTCGACCACGACGGTGGCGTCACCCAGCACCAGGTACCGCAGCACGTCGTCCTTGATCTGAACGAGGCCCACGGCCGCGCTGGGGCTGTCCGGATGATCGAGATCGCAGCTGTCCGAGTGCAGCTCGCCGGTCTGCTTGATGGCCTCTGCCAGCGACGCAGCCGGGTCGAGGTGCGCGAACCGCAGCAGTTCCGCGGCGAGCTGGTCGGCGAACCAGCCGACGCTGTGCACGCAGCCGGTCTCCGGTTTCGCCGTCACGCCGTCGAGCACGGCGAGGAGGTTCGGGCCCACGATCGCGCGGTCCTCGCTGGGCGCCGTCGATCTTCCCGCTTCGGTTGCCATCTGCGTGCGCACAGCGTCCCCCTCTGCAACAACAGCCGATGTACGACGATGGGCCCCTGACCAGCTTGGTCAGAGGCCCATCGTTGCTGTGGCGGGTAGAGGATTCGAACCTCTGTAGCTTTCGCGACGGATTTACAGTCCGCTCCCATTGGCCGCTCGGGCAACCCGCCCCACACCGCCGTAACGGTGCGGGCAGAACAATACATAACCCCTTCGGGAGGCCCCAAATCGGGGTACCCCAGTAGCATCGACGCTGGCTGTGACCCCGAGATCGTTGAGGAGTGAAGTCGTGGCGGACCCGTCGTTCGACGTGGTGAGCAAGGTGGACCGGCAGGAGGTCGACAACGCGCTCAACCAGGCGGCCAAGGAGCTGAGCACGCGCTTCGACTTCCGCGGGACCAACACCACAGTGGCCTGGGCCGGCGAGGAGGCGATCACCTTCACCTCCGAGACCGAGGAGCGCTGCAAGGCGGCGATCGACGTCTTCCAGGAGAAGCTGGTCAAGCGCAACATCTCGATGAAGGCGTTCGAGGTGGGCGAGCCAGCGGTGTCCGGGAAGGTGTTCAAGGTCACGGGAAACCTCGTGCAGGGCATCTCGTCGGAGAAGGCCAAGGAGATCGCCAAGAAGATTCGCGACGAGGGGCCCAAGGGCGTTCAGGCGCAGATCCAGGGTGACCAGCTGCGGGTGTCCGGCAAGAAGAAGGACCACCTGCAGGACGTCATCGCCCTGCTCAAGGGCAACGACTTCGGCATCGCCCTCCAGTTCACCAACTACCGGTGAAGGGCATCGTCCTCGCCGGTGGCAGCGGGACCCGCCTGCACCCCATCACGCAGGCGGTCTCCAAGCAGCTGCTGCCGGTGTACGACAAGCCGATGATCTACTACCCGCTGTCGGTGCTCATGCTGGCCGGCATCCGGGAAGTGCTGATCATCTCCACGCCGACGGACCTACCGCTGTTCCGGCGGCTGCTGGACGACGGGTCCCAGTGGGGCATGAGCTTCGCCTACGCCGAGCAGGCCGCGCCGAACGGGCTCGCGGAGGCGTTCATCATCGGCGCGGACTTCGTCGGTGACGACGACGTCGCGCTGGTGCTGGGCGACAACATCTTCTACGGCCAGGGTTTCTCCAGCACGCTGCAGCACCACGCGTCCACTTTGGATGGCTGCGTGTTGTTCGGGTACCAGGTGAAGGATCCCGAGCGGTACGGCGTGGGCGAGGTCGACGCGAACGGCAAGCTCCTCTCCATCGAGGAGAAACCCGCGCAGCCGAAGTCGAACCGGGCGATCACCGGGCTCTACTTCTACGACAACGGTGTGGTCGACATCTCCCGCAGCCTCAAGCCGTCGCCGCGCGGCGAGCTGGAGATCACCGACGTCAACCTCGCGTACCTGCGCGAGGGCCGGGCGCACCTCGTGGACCTGAGCCGCGGGTTCGCGTGGCTCGACACCGGCACGCACGACTCGATGCTCGAGGCCGGGCAGTTCGTGCAGGTGCTGGAGCACCGGACCGGTGTGCGGATCGCGTGTCCCGAGGAGATCGCGCTGCGCATGGGCTTCATCTCCGCGCAGGAGTGCTACGCGCTCGGTGAGAAGCTCGGCAAGTCCGGGTACGGCGAGTACCTCATGGCCGTGGCGAAGGGCACCCGTTAACGACGGGCCATCTCCTCGAGCCTGCGGATGCGGTCGGCGATCGGCGGGTGGGTCGAGAACCACTTCGCGAACTGCTCCCCCTGGCGGAACGGGTTCGCGATCATCAGGTGGCTCTGCGACACCACCTCCGGCTCCGGTGCGAGCGGCGCCGCCCGCGTCCCCAGCTCGATCTTGCGCAACGCACTCGCCAGTGCCAGCGGGTCGCCGGTGAGCTCGGAGCCGGACTGGTCGGCCTGGAACTCGCGCGACCGGCTCACGGCCAGGCGCACCACGGTGGCCGCGATCGGGCCGAGCAGCGCGATCAGCAGCAGGCCGAGCGGACCGGGGCCGTCGTCGTCATCGCCGCCGCCGAAGATGCCGGCGAACATCGCGAGGTTCGCGAGCATCGTGATCACGCCCGCGAGCGCGCCGGCGACGCAGCTGATCAGGATGTCGCGGTTGTAGACGTGCGCGAGCTCGTGGCCCAGCACGGCGCGCAGCTCACGTTCGTCGAGCAGGTCCAGGATGCCCGTGGTGCAGCACACGGCCGCGTTGCGCGGGTTGCGGCCGGTCGCGAACGCGTTCGGTGCGATGGTCGGGCTCAGGTACAGCCTCGGCATCGGCTGGCGCGCCTTCTGCGACAGCTCACGCACGATCGCGTAGAGCACGGGCTGCTCCACCTGCGACACGGGTATCGCCCGCATCGCCCGCAGCGCGAGCTTGTCCGAGTTGAAGTACGCGTAGGCGTTCACGCCCAAGGCCAACACCAGGCCGATGACCAGTGCCGTCCGGCCGAACAGCCCGCTGATCACGATGATCAGCGCGCTCATCCCGCCGAGCAGCAAGGCCGTCTTCAACCCGTTGAAGTGCTTGTGCACGGTTACGCCTCCGGGTCTGTTACGTCCTACCTCTCAACGAACCAGGCCTCCTGCCGGTTCCTGTCGCCGTTTCCGGCGCGGCCTCCGCGGCCGGGTCGAGCGGTGGTGGCGGCGGCACCTTCTCGACCCACGTGGCGAGCACGTCCCGTTCGTGGACCAGCTCCGCGACGGCACCCTCGCCGTCGATCGAGCCCGTGCCCGGATAGCCGAACTCCGGCGCCCAGTGCAGGGCGTCGAACGGGCAGACCTCGACGCAGATGCCGCAGTAGAGACACTGGCCGTAGTCGATCGCGAACCGGTCGAGCACGTTGCGGCTGCGCGGGCGGGCACTCCCCGGCTGCTGCTCCACCTCGGTGTGACTCGTGATGTGGATGCACCAGTCAGGACACTCGCGCGCGCAGATCATGCAGACCGTGCAGTTGGCCTCCAACAGCGCGATGACGCCCCTGGTACGCGGCGGAAGGTTCGTCACGACTGCTCCTCTTCACGGCGTGGACCCCAGGACGGGTCGGGCACGCCCGGTGGTGCGGTGCGGCGGCGGCTCGGGGCACTCGTGTTGTCCTCGCCCGGTTCGAGGCGGCCCGGCCACGGGCGCACGACACGGGAGGCCAGCACGAAGTCCTTGCGCAGCGGGTGGCCCTGGAAGGTGTCGGGCAGCAGCAGGTGCTCGGGCTCGCCGTCGACGGTGATGCCGAACATCTCGGCGGCCTCGCGCTCGTGCCAGTGCGCGCCCTTCCAGAGGTGGGCGACGCTCGGCAGCGACTCGCTCTCGCCGACCTCGGTCCGCAGCATCACGCCCTCACGCGTCTGCGGGTCGATGACGTGCAGGAACACCGCGTGGCGCTGTCCGGCGGCGCCCGGTCGGCCCGCGTCCTCGACACCGAGCCAGTCGAACATCACGCAGCCGTTCCGGTGGTGTTCGGCCGCCGTGGTGAGCCAGTCGGCGAGCTCGACGTGGTGGACGGTCTGCCCGAAGGCGGTCTTCGCGGTGCTCACGAGTTCACCAGTCCGTGCAGCGCCTTGAGGCCTTCGAGCAGCGCTTCGGGGCGAGGCGGGCAGCCGGGCACGGCGACGTGGACCGGCAGGGCCTGGTCGATGCCCTTGGTGACGCTGTAGGAATCCCAGTACGGGCCGCCGGTGTTGCTGCAGGCGCCCACGGAGATCACGTAGCGAGGTTCGGGCATGGCCTCGTAACTGCGGATCACAGCGGGCAACATGGCGTCCGTGACGGTGCCGGAGACAACGAGAACGTGCGCCTCGCCCGCGTCGCCGACCGGCGTGACGCCGAGGTCGGGAAGGCGGTCGAGAGCTGCCATCACTTCGACTCCGCAGCAGGCGAGCCCGAGTTCGAGGACGGTGACCTGGTAGGTGGTGCCCCAGTCCAGGCGAGCGGAAACGGTCACAACCAGCGAGGGTAATACTTGGGGGTCCACCAGCTTGCGCCTGGCGGACCCCCACCCCCCAATGATTCCCCCCGGAATCGGCTCCCACGCGTGGTCGCCGCGGATAGTTTTGTACACCCCGCGATAAGTGTCCAGAGATTTGCGGGCAGGATCTGCAGATAATTTCCCTGCGAAATGCGGTCAAGTTCAGTTCAACTGATCGGTAGAACACCAGAGAGGGTTCCGATGTCCGGCTCGTCCCAGTTGGTGCTTCCCACGAGCACCTCCCTGCACCGTCTGCTGAACATGCCCGGCGCTCTCCTGGATACCACGATGGACCAGCTCAGGACGCTCTTGACCGTTCACGAGACCCGATCGGCGCTGCGGGCGGCGCGAGCACTGGGGCGCGAGCAGTCGAGTGTGCAGAAGCAGCTGGACACGTTGAACAGGAACTTCCAGCAACTGTGCGGTGAACCGCTCGTGGTGAAGCAGGGACGGGGAAAAGACGTGCTGTTCACGCCGACTGGTGAGTCGCTCGTCGAATTGGCGCGCGACACGCTCGCGGAGTGGCTCGACGGAATTCACGAGTGCCGCCGCAAGCTCGGCACGACCGTCACCGTCGGCACCACGCGATACATGCTCGACACCCTCGCGAAGGCGTGGCACCACGTGGCCGACGAGTTCCGCGAGCGCGACGTGGACCTCAAGGTCGTGCACATCCGCACGAAGGACATCTGGACGAAGCTGGAGACGCAGGAGGTCGACCTCGTGTGCGGCAGCGTCGTGACGCGGGCCGGCGCGGGCTGGGAGCGCCCCGAGTTCGACGTGATCGAGTGGCGGCGCGGCGGCCTGGCGTTGCTGACGAACCTGCCGGAGACGGTTGTCGGCACCCGCGTGCGGGTACCTCAGCTCCGGTCGATCCCGTTGGTGGTGCCGGGGGCGGGGTTGATCGCGGAGTTCCTGCGCGGCTGGTTCGGGCCCGACTACCGGCAGGGGCTCGACATCGCGGCCGAGATCGATGAGATCCAGTACGGCATCTCGCTGCTGCGCTCGAACCTCGTCCAGGGAGCCATGATCGTGACGTCTGGTTTGGGCGTGGTGGCGTCGAACAACGAGCTGAGGGAGGGAGGCGGGCTCCGCGTCGTCGAGCTCTCAGATGACTCGCTGGAGCGGCTTGTGGGCGTTTTCGCCCGAACGGACGAGCTGTCGAAGCATCCGGCGGATCACCCGTTGAACCTGCTGTGGTCGGCCTTCAAAGCAGAAGCGCCCCGGCCGTAGCCGAGGCGCTCCCCTGTTCTTGCTGTCCTTTACTTCTTCGCGGGTGTCATGGCGTCGTGCTCAGGCCGCCGCTGTTCGACTTTGGGGCGTTGCTGGGCTTTGGCCATCTTGGCCAGCCAGTTCGTCGCCTCCGAGCGGATCTTCGCCAGCTCGTCGTCGCGTGCCTGTTGCTCGTTCATCGGCCACTCCCTGCGTTCGGGGATCGCTTCGATGGGAGCACTACCGGGCGTGCGCCCGCTAGGGCCGCCATGCTTGTGGGTGAACCTGATTGACAGCATCGCCCGCCGATGGGTTTCACGCACCCCGAGACGGCGAAACTGACACCTTTAGTACCCCCGGTACCCGCCGCCGAGGTTCATGCTGACCAACCCTGGGTGGTTGTGGAAGCCGCCGTAGCGCGCGTACGTGTACCGGACGCCCGCGATGATGTTGTCGACCGGCGCGAGGATGTTGTCGTAACCGGGCAGCTTGTACGCGCGGAACGTCGGGTCGATGCACTGCATCAGGCCCTTGGACGGCGTACCGCGCAGCGCGTTGGAGTCCCAGTTGTTGACGGCGTTGGGGTTGCC
This sequence comes from Lentzea roselyniae, assembly GCF_039537795.1. Taxonomy (NCBI): domain Bacteria; kingdom Bacillati; phylum Actinomycetota; class Actinomycetes; order Pseudonocardiales; family Pseudonocardiaceae; genus Lentzea; species Lentzea roselyniae. The sequence goes on along the minus strand of NZ_BAABBE010000006.1, from coordinate 354,654 downwards.
GTTCGACTCCTTGATGATGATCGTGTAGATCTCATCGATGCTGTTGTTGTCGATGTTCGTGCCGTTGGCCTGCAGGACCTTGATGGCTTCCTTGATCCAGCCCTCGATCTCGCGCTGCTTGGCCGGCTTGCGCATCTCCGCCTGACGCTCGGCCTCGGCCTTGGCGGCGGCCTCACGCTGGGCGTGGGTGTCCGCGGCAAGCTTCGTCGCCTGCTCGAAGGCCTGCTGGGCGTACATCTGCTGGAACTGCAGCAGGCGGCCGACCTCTCCACCGGGGTTCACGTCGTGGATGGTCTGGACCGCCTTCGGCTGCTGGTCCGGAACCGCGCCGAACTCGGCACCCGCAGCGAGCTCGCTGGAGGAACCGCTGGTGGCGGCGTTGGCGATGGCTGCGGTGCCGGCGGCGACACCTGCTGCGACGACGATGGCGCTCACACGGTGAGCAAGCGGGACCTTGTCGTCCTCGGCGCGATGCGCGCCGGCCTTCACTTCTGCTTTGGGCACGACCGTGTACACGGTTCGGCCGGCAGCCTTGCTGTGCCGGGCCAAGGGGGAGCCTCCTGCGTCGGGGAGCTTGGTCTCCGGCAAACCCGGGCGGGGGACCCCTGGGGACTTTGGACCCTGCGTACTGCGGTTCCTGTGTCCTGCCGGTGACCAAACCGTTATCGGCGGGCGAGAACGTAACCTCGCGTCACGAGCGCAGGCAAGCCTGAGCGCCCGTTGGGTGACTCTCGTCACGTTTCCGATGAGTTGGGCTATCCGCTGCTAACAGACAGTCAGCGAGCCGCTTGCTCCATGCGTAAGTTCATCGTTGCCTCCTGACGAACTGGCGAAGCTGTCTGTTAGTTCGGCGTAAGCCCGGCGGTTGTTATGGGTTAGCTGGACGACCACGCGATCGAGTGACGTGGTCACGTTCTGTAGTTGCGAATGGGGACATGGCGCTGACCTGCGAGAACTTGATCGCTGGATGGCGTGCTTGTGGCACGGTTGGCGACGTTCCCCTGATCGTGCATTCGTCGCTTTCCCGTCTCGGAGAGGTGTACGGAGGCGCGGCCACCGTGGTTCAGAGCTTGTTGGCCGCAACCCCGACGCTCGTCGTTCCGGCGTTCCGCAACGCCCCGATGGGCGCTGTTTCGGCGTACGTCGAAGCGATGCCTTCCGCGCTGCTGTCCTCGCACCCGGTCGTGCCGGTGGCGGCGGTCGGCCCCGATGCCGCGGCGATCGTCCGGACGCAGCCGTTGGCGTTCGCGTTGGGGGCGGGGTCGCCGTTCGACGTCCTGCACTCGCTGGGCGGGCAGATCCTGCTGATCGGCGTTGATCACACGCGGAACAGCTTCCTGCACCACTGCGAGGCGCTCACGCCGTCGCTGCGGCTGCAGAAGCGGACGATCGGGCCGGAGCTCGTGGTGGACGACGTGGCTGGGGACTACGGGCGGTTCTTTCCCGTCGTGGAGCGGGAGTTCGAGGAGGCGTTCGGGGTTGAGCCGCGGATGGTGGGTGGGGCGGAGTGCCGGCTTCTGCCCATGCGGCCGTTCCGGGAGTTCGCCGTTCGCCGGTTGACCGAGCTCCTCGCCTCGGCATGATGCCGCTCGTGGGAGATCGTGAGGAACGGCGCCGGGCGGCGCGGGAAGCCGTGGTGCAGGCACGTCTGGAGGCCGAGCGCCCGTGGTGGCAGCGACGGCTCTTCGCGTGGTTCATCTCGCTGCCGTCCCGGTTCTGGCGCTCGCTGAAGTGGTGGGGACGCGAACTGGGTGAGGGCGCGTTCGAGGTGCTACTGGGCTTGGTGGCCCTGGTCTTCGTGCTCGCGGTCTGGATGCTGGGGTCGTGGGCCTGGCAGACCGCCCCGGTGCCGACCGGCGTGCTGATCGCGGCCGCCGTGGCGTTCCTGACGTTCGGCGGCGTGGAGTTCTTCCGCGACCGCAGACGAGGACGGCTGGCGATGACCGCTGTCATCGCCTTCTGCTTCGTCGCGCTGTGGGTTGTGCCCTACGTGTTGTTCTAGGCGCGCTTCTGCTCCAGCGCCTTGAGCACCCAGTCCGCGCTGTCGGTCGGGCCGGAGTTGAACGCGATGGCGGCCTGCGGCTGGTGCCAGTGCACCAGGTTGACCACGGTCTGGAAGAACTCCAGCAACTCCGTGGGCTTGCGGATGCCGCCGCCGACCACCACCGCGTCGTACTGCCGCTGCTGGAGCCGCTCGACGAGTTTGGCTTCGGCGGCGCCGCCCAGTTCGGCGAAGTCGATCAGGAAGAGGTCCTCGGCGAGGCCCAGCTCGGCGAAGGCCTTGCTGCCCTGCTCGATGGCCGCGGCGACGGGCGCCGGGTCGAAGCCCGGGATGGTGTGTGGGTCGAAGCCGATCACGAGGATGTTGGGCACTCTCTCGACGCTACGCCGTAGATCATTCGGCCGGACCCGTTCCAAGGCGCTGGAGAGCGAACGTCTCGACCTGGCTCACGGCAGGCGCGTTCCCGCGGCTGAGGTCGCGGAGCGGACGGGCCACACAGTCGACGTCCTGTTGAAGGTCTACGCGAAGGTGCTCGACGGACAGCGAGACAGGTCCAACGACAAGATCGACGGAACGTTGGACGAGTAACATGCAGGTCATTCGCGCATTTCAGGGGTCTGTCATGCGACTGCTCACGCGACAACCACGGCGCAGATAAACTCGCCAAGTGATCAACATGGCGGTGCGCGGTGACGACGGGAACATCGTGGCCAGCGCCGATGCCGGCGTGAAGTGGACAGATGCCTTTGCCAAACTGGACCCGGCGGCCTTCCCGATGCTCCGGGCTCTGACCCCGTACGGGGACGCCATGTTCAACGAGCGGCAGATGCCGCTGCTGCTTGCGGAACTCGACAGGCTCCCCGCTGCCTGTGGTGGCGACTGGGTCGCGCAGGCGCGCGAGTTGTGCCATGTCGTCGAGCGCGGGCTTCATCTGTATCTGTGGTTCATCGGCGACTGACCCCGCCACACGGTCAGCGAGATACGTTCAACGACAAGGTTGACGGAGCGTTGGACGAGTAAGAGGTAGAGTGTTCGTGCAGGTCAGAGAGTCCTCGGTGATCATCGGCGGGGGCTTTTTCTGACGGGTGACTGTCCCGTGGAGCGTGACAACCACCGTCGTTCAGTGCCGGTCAGTGACGGACACCTTCCAACAGAGGACACAGATCTGCGCTGGTCAAGGCCAGTTTTGAGCCTCCGACCAGCGCAGATCAAGAACTACGAAGAGCGACCGATCAGCCCCGAAGTTCCATCGTGCAGCACTTCGGGCCGCCGCCCGACTTGCGCAGTTCCGAGATGTCCACGAACACGGGCTCGAACCCGCGGCGTGCCACCTGCTCGGCCAGGTGAGTGGCCTCGACCGGCATGACGACGTGCTTGCCGTCGGACACGGCGTTCAGGCCCAGGCAGACCGCGTCGTCGTCGTTGGCGATCACGGCATCCGGGAACAGGCGGCGCAGCACCTGCTGGGAGCCCGGTGAGAAGGCTTCCGGGTAGTAGGCGACCAGCGGAGAAGGAGACTGGTCGTCGAGCATGAACAGGGCCACGTCGAGGTGGTAGAAGCGCGGGTCCACCAGCTGCAGGGAGACGACCGGGACGCCCAGGACCTCTTGGGCCTCTGAGTGCGCACCGGGGTCCGTGCGGAAGCCCGTGCCGGCCAGGAGGAGCTGCCCGGTCCAGGTGAAGTCGCCTTCGGCCTCGTTCACGGCGGTGGGCATCACGACGGACTTGTAGCCCGACGCGAGGAACCAGCGGCGGAAGTGGTCGGCCTCGGCGGCTCGCTGGGCGGCTCGGAAGCGGGAGCCCAGGACTCGGCCGTCGATGACGGTTCCGCTGTTGGCGGAGAAGACCATGTCCGGGAGGCCGGGGATCGGGTCGATGACGTTGACCTCGTGGCCGAGGCGCTCGTAGGTCTCCTTCAGGGCGGTCCACTGCTCGACGGCCAGGGTCGTGCTGGTGGGCTGGGTGGGATCCATCCACGGGTTGATGGCGTACTCCACCGTGAAGTACGTCGGCGGGCACATGAGGTACCGACGGGTCGTCGGCATGCGCGTCGGCGCGAGGGGCTGCGCGATGTCGAGCGTGATCGGCTCGCCGGGCCCGGAGATGGATACGGTCATGGATCGAAATGTAAAGGTGAGCTGGACCCTCGAACAACGCCGCGATATTGCGTGAACTAGGGCAGAATGTTGCGTGTGGACAGCATCGACCAGCGAATCATTTCGTGCCTCATGGCCAACGCTCGATCCAGCTACGCGGAGATCGGCAAGGAGGTGGGGCTGAGTGCGCCCGCGGTGAAGCGGCGGGTGGACAAACTGCTGGACAACGGGGTTCTGCGGGGGTTCACGGCCGTTGTGGACCCCGAGGCGCTCGGGTGGGGTACCGAGGCGTTCGTCGAGGTGCACTGCAAGGGGAACGTCGCGCCGCACGACATCCAGCACCGGCTGGAGCCGATGGCCGAGGTGAGCGCTGCTTACACGGTGTCCGGGGCGGCGGACGCGATCGTGCACCTCCGGGCCGCTGACATCCATCACCTGGAGACCGCGCTGGAACGGCTCAGGGCCGTCGAGATCATCGACCGGACCGTGTCGACGGTGGTGCTGTCCCGGCTCCTGGACCGGCCGCTGGCACCGTAGTGCCGTGGCCGTCAGCCTTTGCCCCGTATTCGCCGGTCAGACGGGTGCATCGCGGCACTACAGTCCGGGGCCATGGCTGAGGTTCTGCTCGAGCACAACGATTCCGTCGCCGTGATCACGATCAACGATCCGGACCGGCGCAACGCACTGACCGTCGACCTGTCGCAGGAGCTCGCGGACAAGGTCGCGGAGGCGGAGCGCGAGGCCAACGCGCTGATCATCACGGGAGCGCCGCCCGCGTTCTGCGCCGGCGCGGACCTCACGCAGCTCGGCAACTCCAAGGACGAAGGCCTCCGCCTGATCTACAAGGGATTCCTGGCAGTGGCCAACGCCACGATCCCCACCATCGCGGCGGTCAACGGGGCCGCGGTCGGGGCCGGCTTGAACCTCGCGCTCGCGGCCGATCTGAGGGTCGCGGGGCCGAAAGCGCGGTTCGACGCGCGGTTCCTCCAGCTCGGCATCCACCCCGGCGGCGGGATGACGTGGATGTTGCAGAAGATCACCAACCGGCAGACCGCGACCGCCATGACGCTCTTCGGGCAGATCCTCGACGCCGACGAGGCGGTCGCGAAAGGGCTCGCGTACGCGAAGGCCGAAGACCCACTCGCAGTAGCAAAAGAGCTGGCCAAAGCGGCTGCTGAGGCTCCGGCAGCACTCGTGCGGACCATCAAGGCGACCATGCGGACGACCGATGCAATGCACGACCACGCGGAAGCGGTTGAGACCGAGCTGCTGCCACAGGTCGCTTCGATCGACACTCCAGAGTTCGCTGCGAGGCTTGCCGCGATGAAGGCTCGGATCAGCGGACGTTAGGTGTTACCTTGGGTAACAGGTATCGAGGGTGACGTCTGCCGCATTCGGGTATCCGCTGGTAGTGCTGTGCTTACCGTTTAGTTAAGAACCCGGTGCGGCAGATGAGACCGTTTGTCTCGCCTGGTGGTACACGGCCGGTCTGGCGGGCGGTCCTGGCGACTACCCTCGATGTGGGGCACAGCCACCCTTGGAGAGAGGTATCGGCGTAGGAATGAGCACTGAGACCCGCAAGCTGGATCGCGTCGTGATCCGCTTCGCCGGCGACTCCGGTGACGGCATGCAGCTCACCGGAGACCGGTTCACGTCGGAAGCGGCGGCGTTCGGCAACGACCTCGCCACGCAGCCCAACTTCCCCGCCGAGATCCGCGCGCCCCAGGGCACCCTCCCCGGCGTTTCGTCGTTCCAGCTCCACTTCGCCGACTACGACATCCTGACGCCGGGCGACCGGCCGGACGTGCTCGTGGCGATGAACCCGGCTGCCCTCAAGGCGAACGTCGTCGACCTGCCGGACGGCGGCATCCTCATCGTCAACACCGACGAGTTCACGAAGCGGAACCTGACGAAGGTCGGTTACGACTCGAACCCGCTCGAGGACGACTCGCTCGACAAGTTCCAGGTGCACAAGGTCGCCATGGCGACGCTGACCATCGGCGCGCTGGAGGAGACCGGGCTCGGCAAGAAGGACGCCGAGCGCGCGAAGAACATGTTCGCGCTCGGTCTGCTCTCGTGGATGTACCACCGGCCCACCGAGGGCACGGAACGGTTCCTGCGCGAGAAGTTCGCGAAGAAGCCCGACATCGCCGAGGCCAACGTCCTGGCGTTCCGCGCCGGCTGGAACTACGGCGAGACCACGGAAGCCTTCGCCGTCACCTACGAGGTGGCGCCCGCGAAGCTGAACGTCGGCACCTATCGCCAGATCACCGGCAACACGGCGACGGCGTACGGCATCGTCGCGGCGGCGCAGCGCTCCAAGCTGCCCGTCGTGCTCGGCACGTACCCGATCACGCCGGCGTCGGACATCCTGCACGAGCTGAGCAAGCACAAGAACTTCGACATCACCACGGTGCAGGCCGAGGACGAGATCGCGGGCATCGGCATCGCCCTCGGCGCGTCCTACGGCGGTGCGCTCGGCGTGACGTCGACGTCGGGGCCAGGCATCGCGCTGAAGTCCGAGACCATCGGCCTCGCGGTGATGACCGAGCTGCCGCTGCTGGTGATCGACGTGCAGCGCGGTGGCCCGTCCACCGGTCTGCCGACCAAGACCGAGCAGGCCGACCTGCTGCAGGCGATGTTCGGCCGCAACGGCGAGTCGCCGGTGCCGGTCGTCGCGCCGCAGTCCCCGTCCGACTGCTTCGACGCCGTGGTCGACGCCGCACGGATCGCGCTCAAGTACCGCACGCCGGTGCTGTTCCTCTCCGACGGCGCGGTCGCGAACGGTTCCGAGCCGTGGCTGATCCCGGACGTCGACTCGCTGCCGGACCTGTCGGTCGAGTTCGCGACGGACCCGGAGACGTTCCAGCCGTACGCGCGCGACCCCGAGACGCTGGCCCGGCCGTGGGCGGTGCCCGGTACTCCTGGTCTGCAGCACCGCATCGGCGGTCTGGAGAAGCAGGACATCACCGGCAACATCTCCTACGACCCGGAGAACCACGACCGGATGGTCCGCCTGCGCCAGGCGAAGATCGACGGCATCGAGGTTCCCGACGTCGTGGTCGACGAACCGGACGGCAACGCCCGAGTGCTCGTCATCGGCTGGGGTTCGACCTACGGCCCGATCGGCGCCGCGGCACGCCGGGTCCGCAAGCTGGGCCTGCCGGTCGCGCACGCGCACCTTCGGCACCTCAACCCGTTCCCGAAGAACCTGGGTGAGGTGCTCCGGAAGTACGACAAGGTGATCGTGCCGGAAATGAACCTGGGCCAGCTGGCGTTGCTGTTGAGGGCGAAGTATCTGGTGGACGCCGTGTCGTACACCAAGGTGCAGGGCCTGCCCTTCAAGGCGGAGGAGCTGCAGGACGTGCTCGCTGACGTGATCAAGGGGGTGTCGTCGTGAGCGAGCTTGCGAGCGAGCCGATCAACACAGTACTGCCGCGCAGTCAGCGTTCCGACGAGCGTAGCGAGGAGGCCCGATGACTGCGATCGACCTCGGGATTCCGGGTTTGACCGGAGTTCCCACCACCGACGAGAAGCAGACGGCCAAGGACTACAAGTCGGACCAGGAAGTCCGCTGGTGCCCCGGCTGCGGTGACTACGTGGTGCTCAACGCCGTGCAGTCGTTCCTGCCGTCGCTGGGTCTCAAGCGCGAGAACATCGTGTTCGTCTCGGGCATCGGGTGCTCGTCCCGCTTCCCGTACTACATGAACACCTACGGCATGCACTCCATCCACGGCCGTGCGCCGGCCATCGCCACGGGTCTCGCCGTGGCGCGGCCGGACCTGAGCGTGTGGGTGGTGACCGGTGACGGCGACGCGCTGTCCATCGGCGGCAACCACCTGATCCACACGTTGCGGCGCAACGTGAACCTCAAGATCCTGCTGTTCAACAACCGGATCTACGGCCTCACCAAGGGCCAGTACTCACCGACCTCCGAGGAAGGCAAGGTCACCAAGTCGACCCCGCTCGGGTCGCTCGACCACCCGTTCAACCCGGTGTCGCTGGCGCTGGGCGCGGAGGCCTCGTTCGTCGGTCGCGCGATCGACTCGGACAAGGCCGGTCTGACCTCGGTGCTGCGCCAGGCGGCAGAGCACCGCGGTTCGGCGCTCGTCGAGATCTACCAGAACTGCCCGATCTTCAACGACGGCGCGTTCGACGTGCTGAAGGACGCGGACGAGGCACAGCGGCGGATCATCAACGTCGTCGACGGCGAGCCGATCCGCTTCGGCCGTGAGGGCGAGTACTGCGTGATCCGCGAGGGCTTCGGGCTCGCGGTCGCCAAGTCCGCGGACGTGGACGCGAGCGACATCGTCATCCACGACGCGTCGGACCTGAACCTGTCGTTCGCGCTCTCGCGGCTGTCGACGCAGGACCTCACGCACACCGTCACCGGTGTGTTCCGGCGGGCGGACCGGCCCACGTACGACGACAGCGCGCGGGCACAGGTCAACGAGGCCAAGGCCACGAAGGCCGCGGACCTGAGCAAGCTGTTGCACGGCAAGGACACCTGGACCGTGGTCGGCTGACCCGGACTACGCGAAAAAGGCCCGCCAGCGCGCTGCTGGCGGGCCTTTTTCGCGTCAAGGGTCAGGGCGCCGGGCGGAAACCCGCCTTCTCGGCGTCGGCCTCGGTGCGGAACCACACGTCGGCGCGGGTCTCCACGAAGTTCGCGGAGCCCTCGGTGTAGTACCGGCGACCGGTCAGCGTCGCCTTCACCGCGAAGTCCGCCGCGGGCGCCAGGCCGTCCGACTTCGGCAGCACCGAGCCGGGACCGAACGGCGAGCGCGGGTTGAAGCCCTCCGGCTGCTGGAACCGCGACGAGCCGGGAGCGCCGTTGGGACGTCCGCCCGTGGACGGCGAGTAGCCGACGGGGCGCGGACGGGACGGCAGGGCTGCTGCGGGTGCGGGCGGAGCCTCCTGCTTCGGCGACTCGAAGGCCGCGAACGCCGCGAAGCTCTGCTGCCGCTGCTGGGTCGTGCGGCGAGCCTCGCGGATCGGCAGGCCGGCCTCGGTGACGCGCTGCGGCAGGTCGGTCGGCTCCGGTTCGGGTTCCGGCTCCGGCGGCGCGGCGAGCAGGGGTTCGTCGCTCGGGACGAACTTCGGCACGAACGGCTGGTCGTCGCTGGGTGCTTCCGGGAGCTGGCGGGTCTGGCCCAGCGGGGGCAGCGGCTCGTCGGCGTCGAGCAGCGGCTCGAACAGCGAGCGCGGACGGTCGGCGACGGGTTCTCGCTCGGCCGGGGCCTTCGGTGCCTCCACGGCGTGGTCGAAGGCGGCGGCGACGGCACGGGGCTGGCGCCCGGTGGTCTCCATCTCCGTCTCCGCCGGTGCGCCGAACGCCGAGAACGGCGCGGGGGCGGGGGCACCGGGGGCGCTGAAGGGCTGGGCGTAGGCGGCCGGCTCGGCGACGGGCTCCGGGTGGCGCGACGGCAGCGGGTCGGCCTGGTACGCCGGCTGTGGCTCCGGGTGACGCGAAGGCAGCGGCTCAGCCTGGTACGACGGCTCCGGCTGGCGCGACGGCAACGGCTCAGCCTGGTACGACGGCTGCGGCTCGGCCTGGTACGCCGGCTGGGGGTCGGCGTCGAACGTCGGCTGCGGCTCCTGGCTGCGCGACGGCAACGGCTCAGCTTGGTACGACGGCTGCGGCTCGGCCTCGTACGAAGGCTGGGGCTCGGCCTCGAACGACTGCTGAGTCTCACTGCTGAACTGCGGCTCGTCGCGGAATCCGGGCCCCGCGTGCGACGAGGGCTGCGGCTCCTCGTGGAAGGACTCGGGCTCCGGCTCGAACTCCTCGCGCTCCTCCGGCTCACGCCGGGCGTGCGCGGGCGCCGTCTCGGGCTCCGGCTCCGTGAAGCCGGGCTCCTCGGCCAGCGTCGACTCGAAGACGCCGTTGCGGACGTGCGGCGCGTCCAGGTCGAGCGGCTCGACCATGGTCTGCTCGGCGGGGGTTTCCGGCTCGGCGAAGCCGTCCAGCTGGCCGGAGATCTCGTCGCGCAGGCCGGGGTACTCGCCGGTGAGGTCGTTGGCGGGCCAGGAGCTCTCCTCGACGGCGATGTACGTCGTCTGCTCGGAGCGCGTACCCGTGGGCTCGTCGTCCTCCTGCTCGGCGGCCTCGTCGAGGAACGCCTCCTGCTCCTGCTCCGCCCAGACCTCGCGCGGCTGGTAGATGAAGTCGTCGACGTGCTCGTCGACCTCCGGCGGCGCGGTCGGCTCGTGCGCGGGCGGCGCGACCTCGGCGGTCGGCGCCACGGTGGGCACGAACGACGTCTGCTCGGCAGGGAGCTCTGGCTCGTCGTCGAAGTCGGCGGCTTCGAGGCCGGAGCGCGGGAAGACCGTGGTCATCTCGGCCGGCGTCTCCTCCGGAGCGGGCTCCGGGGAGAGGCGCTCGAACAGCGAGCGCGGGCGGTCGTCCTCGTCGGTGTCGGCCAGTGCCTGCTGCTCGGCCAGCTGCTCCTCGAACCGGCGCTGCGCCTCGTCCGCCTCCATGTACTGGCGGACCGGGGTGACCGGCTCCTGCTCGACCGGCTCTTCCTCGGCCGGAGCAGGCGGCTCCTCGGCAACGGGAGCCTGCACGGGCTCACCGAAGTAGGCAGGCGGCTCCACGTAAGGAGCGGGCGCGGGCGGCGGGAGCACCTCGTCGCTCAGCGAACGCGGCGGAGTGTCGTGCCACTCGTCCACTTCGAAGTCGTCGACGGGGACGGGCGCCGGGATCGGGGCCGCCGACCGGCGCGCGTCCAGAAGTTGATCTTCGAGGTCAGCGACCTGCTTGCGCGCGGGCCGGACCATCACCAGCCAGGTGAGCAGCACTCCCGCGACGAACGCGAGCAAGCTCCACAGCCAGACCTGCCCGAAGACATTCACGGGTAAGCCCCTTCTACGACCACGCTCCGACCCCACTCACTCGGAAGGGTGAGCATGGCCAAACTACAGTGCCTTTGATGATGCTCCGTCACTACGCCGTTCAGCGCAAACAAGCGGAGGAAACGCCAGCGTAGAGTGGCATTTTGTGCCCCCTCTGACGACTTCTTCCATCAGTTCGCCAGAAGTTCACACCCAGGGGCGAGGCGTCACGTACGGCGCACTGGCCTACGTCCTTTGGGGCCTGTTCCCGGCCTACTGGCCACTCCTCGTGCCCGCACAGCCGGTCGAGGTGCTCGCACACCGGATCGTCTGGTCGTTCGTAACGCTCGCCATCGCCGTCGCGATCCTCCGGCGGTGGCGTCCTTTCCTTGACTTATCAGGAAAAGGCTGGCTCATCGTTACCGCCGCCGCCGTGTTGATCACGGTGAACTGGGGAACGTACATCTACGCCGTCAACAGCCAGCACGTGGTCGAGTCGGCGCTCGGCTACTTCATCACGCCGTTGGTCACCGTGGCCCTCGGCATGATCTTCCTGAAGGAACGGCTGCGGCTGCCGCAGATCGTCGCGATCGGCGTGGTCGTCGTCGCTGTGATCGTGCTCACCGTCGACTACGGCAGGCTGCCGGTGATCTCGCTCGTCCTGGCCGGCTCGTTCGGCATCTACGGGCTGCTCAAGAAGAAGGTGCCGCTGGACGCCATCTCCAGCCTCACCGCGGAGAGCGCGGTGATCGCCCCGATCGCGGTGGTCTACCTGCTCGTGCTCGGCAGCGCCAACACCTTCACGACCGAAGGCACCGGACACACGCTGTTGATCCTCAGCACCGGCATCGTCACGGCGGTGCCGCTGGTGCTGTTCGGAGCCGGCGCGCAACGGGTTCCGCTGATCACCATGGGCATGCTGCAGTACCTCGCACCGGTCCTGCAGTTCGCCTGGGGCGTGTTCTGAGGTTCACCCCGGACAGTGGACACCGAGTTAGCAGGACCGAGGGTTCTGCTGGAAGGATGTCCGTATGCCTCCTCGTAAGCGCCGGTCGTACACGGCTGAGTACAAGGTCGAGGCTGCGCATCGTGTGATCGATTCCGGTCGGACGATCAGCGAGGTTGCCCGCGAGCTGGGGATCGACGCGGGAATGTTGAGCGTCTGGGTCAAAGACGAGCGGCGCCGCATCGCCGCGGCCGAGGCCCACGAGGAGAAACCTCTGGAGGCGGCCGAGCGGGCCGAGCTGCAGCGGTTGCGCAAACAGGTCGCCGAGCTGGAGAAGGACAACGCGTTCCTGGTAAAAGCCTCGGCGTACTTTGCCGCGATGCAGAAGAACCGGCCCGGTTCGCTCTGATGGCCAAGTACGCCGGTTCTGATGACATCGCCGGCGTGACCGAGGGCGAGCGGTTCGCTGTCCGGCGCATGGCGCGGCTGCTGGAGGTCTCGACCTCCGGCTACTACGCGCACGTGAAACGGTGTGCCGCAACGGAATTGACACCACGTCAGCAGCGCCGCGCGGACCTGGAGGTGAAGATCGTCCAGGCGCACAAGGACTCTGGCGGGACCTACGGGTCGCCGCGGATCACCGCGGAGTTGCGGGATCAGGGCGAGGTGGTCAGCGCCAAGACCGTCGCCAAGGTCATGGCCGACATCGGGATCGAGGGCATCAGCCCGCGCACGTTCAAGGTGAGAACGACGATCGCCGATCCCGCGGCATCGTTCCCGCCGGATCTCGTCGACCGCCGGTTCGACCAGGGCCGCCCGGACGCGGTGTGGCTGACCGACATCACGTACTTGTCTTGTGGTGAGGGCGAGATGTTCCTGTGCGCGATCCGCGACGGGCACTCCCGCAGGGTGCTCGGCTACAGCGTCGCTGACCACATCGGCGCCGAGATGGTCACCACCGCCATCGAGGCCGCGGTGGCCGCCCGCGGCGGTGACTGTCGTGGCACGGTCCTGCATTCCGACCGCGGCGGCGAGTACACGGCGAACCTGACCGCACAGGCGTGTTTCCGGCACGGGCTGCGCCGGTCGATGGGCGCCACCGGGATCTGCTGGGACAACAGCCCCGCGGAGTCGTTCTGGTCGACGTTCAAGCATGAGCACTACTACCGGCACGTCTACGGCACCAAGACGGAACTTGTTGCCGCAGTTGACAATTGGATCCGTTTCTACAACAGTACGCGGCGGCACTCCAAGCTCGGGATGCGCAGTCCCCGCGACTTTGAGAAGTCACTCCGAGCAGCTGCCTGAACTTCTTACGCCCCTGTCCACCGTTCGGGGTGAACCTCATTCGTCGTGAAGGAACCCATGCCGCCCAGCCGGTGGATCGGGTTCGCCCTCGTGTGGCTCGCCCTCGCGATCTTCACGGTCGACGCGGTGCGGAACCGGCGCAAGCAGCTGCTCGCGCCGGTCGAGTAACCCCTAGCGGGAACGGGCCACCACGTAGGTGGCGAGCTCCTCCAGCGCGTCCCTCGCGGCGCACGGCGGCAGCTTGCCCAGCTCCGTGCGGGCCCGGTCCGCGTACTCGTCCAGGGTCTCCCGCGCGCGGTCCATGCCCGACGACGCACGCAGCAACGACAGCGCCTCGTCCACCAGCGCGTCGTCGGTGATCGGCCCCGCCAGCAGCTCGGCGAGCCGCTTCTCGGACGGGTCCGCAAGCGCGTAGAGCATCGGCAGCGTCTTCACGCCCTCGCGCAGGTCGGTGCCGGGCGTCTTGCCGGACTCGACCGACGGCGAGGCGATGTCGATGACGTCGTCGGAGATCTGGAACGCCGCCCCGATCACCTCGGCGTACGCGCGCAGCGCGTCGATCTGCTCGTCGGTGGCGTCGGAGAACATGCCGCCGAACCGTGCCGCGGTGGCGATCAGCACACCGGTCTTCTCCTCGATCACCTTCAGGTAGTGGGAGATCGGGTCCTCGCCCGGCTGGGGGCCGACGGTCTCCCGCATCTGGCCGGTCACCAGGACCGAGAAGGTCTCCGCGATGATCCGCGCCGCCACCGTCCCCAGATCAGCGGTGAGCCGTGACGCGTGAGCGAAGAGAAAGTCGCCCGTCAGAATCGCGATGCTGTTGTCCCACTTGGCGTTCGCGGACACCGCGCCGCGCCGCATGGTCGCCTCGTCCATGACGTCGTCGTGGTAGAGCGTGGCGAGGTGCGTGAGCTCGACCACAGTGGCCGCCTTGATGACCTTCTCGCGGTCCCACTCGGCGCCGAACTGGGAGGCCAGCAGTGTGAAGAGCGGGCGGATCCGCTTTCCGCCCGCCTCCACAAGGTGAAGCGAGGTTTCCGTCACCGGGTGGAACTCGCTCTGCACGACGTCGTGCAGGATGCGCTCCACCTCGGCCAGACCGTCCTGGACTACCTCGGTGAGCACGGGGTCCACCAACGCGAACCCCGGTCCCTCATGCTCGCTACTGGTCACACCAGCAGACTACGTACACCTAGCTGAGGAAGGTGCCGGTACCCGCCCAATCGAGCACGAACGTGGGCCACAAACCCAGCACCAGGGTCACGACGGCGCCCAGCGTGATCGCGATCGTCGTGAACGCACCGGGCACGCTGACGGTCGGGCCGTCCGGCGCCGGGTCGCTGAAGTACATCAGCACGATCACCCGCAGGTAGAAGAACGCCGCGACGGCCGAGGCCACCAGGGCGATCACGACGAGCGGGGTCAGGCCGGCCTCGATCGCCGCGCTGAACACGACGAACTTGCCGATGAAGCCGGACGTCAGCGGAATGCCGGCCAGCGCCAGCAGCAGGAACGTGAAGACGCCAGCCACGATCGGCGACCGCTTCGCGAGACCCGCCCACTGCGACAGGTGCGTCGCCTCGCCGTCCGAGTTGCGGACCAGCGACACGATGCCGAACGCGGCGATCGTGGTGAAGCCGTACGCCAGCAGGTAGAACATGGTCGCGCTCACGCCCTCGCCGTCCGGCACCAGCGCGATCGAACCGATCAGCAGGAAGCCCGCGTGCGCCACCGACGAGTACGCGATCATGCGCTTCACGTCGGTCTGCGTGAGGCCCAGCACCGCGCCGATCACCATCGACACGACGGCGACGCCGTAGAGCACGCCGCGCCACTCCCACTGCGTGTTCTCGAACGCCACCGTGATCACGCGCAGGATGCCGCCGAACGCGGCGACCTTGGTGCACGCGGCCATGAACGCCGTCACCGGCGTCGGCGCGCCCTGGTACACGTCCGGGGTCCAGGCGTGGAACGGGCCGACCGCCGCCTTGAACAGCAGGCCCACCACCAGCAGGCCGAAGCCCGCGAACAGCAGCGTGTCGGAACGGTCCGTACCGGCCGCCGCCGCGGCGATGGACGAGAGCTTCACCGAGCCGGCGTAGCCGTACAGCAGAGCCACGCCGTACAGGAAGAACGCGGAGGCGAACGCACCGAGCAGGAAGTACTTCACGGCCGCTTCCTGCGAGAGCAGGCGGCGGCGGCGAGCCAGGCCGCACAGCAGGTACAGCGGCAGCGACATGACTTCCAGCGCGATGAACATGGTCAGCAGGTCGTTCGACGCGACGAACGTCATCATGCCGCCGAGCGCGAACAGCGTGAGCGGGAAGACCTCGGTCTGCATGCCGGTCTTCGTCGCCTGAGCGCGGTCCTGGATGGTGCCGGGACGGATCGCGGCCTGGGCCACGAACGCGCCGCCGGGCTCCACCGAGCGGTCGGCGATCAGCAACACCGAGCCGAACGCCAGCACCAGCAACGTGGCCCACAGGAAGAGCGACGGCGAGTCGACCGCGACCGTGCCCGCCAGCGTCGCCACGCCCTGCTCAGGACGCTCCGAGACCGCGTAGAGGATCAACGCGCCGGTGGCCCCGACCAGCGTCAGGAGCGACAGCACGAGCTGCACCGCCCACCGCTGGTGCTTGGGGAGCAACGCTTCCAGCAGCACGCTGATGCACGCCGCGCCGAGCACGATGAGCACCGGCGCGATGGCACCGTAATGGATCTCCGGCGCCTCGATCTGCTGCGCCTGAGCGACGAGAAGGTTCACGTCACTTGCCTTCCTGCACGGAGACCGGGTCGGTCACGCCGACCTCGGTCAGCGTCGCCCCGACAGTCGGGGTGATGACGTCGAGCACCGGCTGCGGGTAGAAGCCGAGTGCCAGCACGATGACGACGAGCGGGGCCAGAACAGCGATCTCGCGCTTGGTCAGGTCGCCGATGGCCGTCTTCTTCTCCGGGTCGCCGACGGCGCCCGGACCAGCGGCAGCAGCCACGAGGGCGTCGCCGCGCAGCGGGCCGGTCATCATCCGCTGGTAGAGCCAGAGCACGTAGAGCGCGGCGAGCACCATGCCGACCGTCGCGAGGATCGTTGCGACCGGCTGCGTCGGGAACGAGCCGATCAGCACGAGGAACTCGGAGACGAACGAGTTCGTGCCCGGCAGCGACAGCGTGGTCAGACCGGAGATCAGCAGCATGCCGGCGAGCAGCGGCGCCACCTTCGACATGCCGCCGTAGTCGGAGATCTGCGACGAACCACCGCGGGCGATCACCATGCCGATCACCAGGATCAGCATGCCGGTGGAGATCGAGTGGTTGAGCATGTACGACACCGAGCCCACGCCGGCCTGCGACGTGAACGCGAAGATGCCGAGCGCGATGAAGCCGAAGTGCGCGATCGAGACGTACGCGAGGAACCGCTTCATGTCCCGCTGGCCCGTGGCGAGCAGCGATCCATAAAGGACACCGGCCACCGCGAGCACCAGGATGTACGGCGCCAGGTTCTTCGACGCTTCCGGGAACATGGGCAGCAGGTAGCGCAGCATGCCGAACGTGCCGACCTTGTCCAGGATGCCGACGACGATCACCGTGACGCCGATCGGCGCCTCGGCGGCCGCGTCCGGCAGCCAGGTGTGGAACGGCACCAGCGGCGCCTTGATCGCGAACGCCAGGAAGAAGCCGAGGAACAGCCAGGTCTGCGTCGTCGGGTCGGCGTCGCGGACCACGGTCACCAGGGCCGCCCAGTCGAACGTGCCCTTGCCCAGCTCGTCCGACGCCATCGCGTAGGCGCCGATCGCGGAGGCCAGCATGATCAGGCCGCCGAGGAACGAGTACAGGAAGAACTTGACCGCCGCGTACTGCCTGCGCGCGCCGCCGTAGCCGCCGATCAGGAAGTACATCGGGATCAGCATGACCTCGAACAGCACGTAGAACAGGAAGACGTCGGTGGCGGCGAACACCGCGACCGTCACGGACTCCTGCACCAGGATCAGCGCGAGGTACCCGCCCTGGGAACGGCCGGCCGGCAGCTTCTCCGTCCAGCCGGCACCGATCACCAGCGGGATCAGCAGTGCGATCACCGCGATCATCACCAGCGCGATGCCGTCGATGCCGAACGCGAGCCGCACGCCGAACGCCGGGATCCAGTCCACGCCCGCGGCGAGCTGGATGCGGTCGCCGTCCGGGTCGTAGGCGGCCCACAGCAGTCCGGCGAGCACCAGCTCGACGAGCGAGAACGCCAGTGCGACGAGCTTGGCCTTCGTGTCGTCCTTGCGCAGGAACGCCACCACCAGCGCGCCGACCAGCGGCACGACCAGCAGTGCGATCAGAACCCAGCTCACGAGAACCTCACCACCAGGAGCGCCCCGAGCACGAAGATCGAGCCCAGCAGCATGGACAGTGCATAGGAGCGGACGAACCCGGTCTGCAGCCTGCGCAACCGGCCGGAACTACCGCCGAGCAGCGCCGCCGTGCCGTTGACCAGACCGTCGACGCCCTTCAGGTCGAGGAACACCAGCGCGCGGGTGAGCCAGGTGCCCGGCCGCGCGAAGAGGGCCTCGTTCAGTGCGTTGCCGTAGAGGTCCGCACGAGCCGCGCGCACCGGGAACGACACCCGCGCCGGCCGCTCGACCGGCTGCGTGCCTCGGCCGAAGAGCAGGAACGCGAGACCGGCACCGACGAGCGAGAGCGCGACGGTGAGGATCCCGACCATGCCGTGCGAGAGAACGCCGTGCGACTCCTCGAGCTTGCCCAGCGACGGCTCCAGCCATCCCGCCAGACGCCCGCCGGAGGAGAGGAACCAGCCGCCCGCCACCGAACCGACCGCCAGGATGATCATCGGAACGGTCATCGACAGCGGCGACTCGTGCGGGTGGTAGTCCCGGCCGTCCTCGGACTTCAGTTCCTTCCAGCGGGGCTTGCCCAGGAAGACGAGGATCAGCAGGCGCGTCATGTAGAACGCGGTCAGCGCGGCACCCAGCAGTGCGACGCCGCCGAAGACGTACCCGCGCCAGCCCTCCGCGCCGAACGCCGCCGCGATGATGGCGTCCTTCGAGAAGTAGCCGGCGAACGGCGGGATGCCGATCAGCGCGAGGTAGCCGAGCGTCCAGGTGACGAAGGTGATCGGCAGGAACTTGGCCAGACCGCCCATCCTGCGGATGTTGCCCTCGTCGTTCATGCCGTGCATGACCGAGCCGGCACCGAGGAAGAGTCCCGCCTTGAAGAAACCGTGCGTCAGCAGGTGCATGATGCCGAGGGCGTAGCCGATCGGGCCGAGGCCCACCGCGAGGATCATGTAACCGATCTGCGAAACGGTCGAGTACGCCAGGACTTTCTTGAAGTCGTCGTAGGCGCAACCGATGATGCAACCGATCAGCAGCGTGACACCACCGATGATCATCACGACCAGGCGGCCGTCCGCGCTGAGGTTGTACAGCGGGTTGGCGCGGGCGATCAGGTACACACCCGCGGTGACCATCGTTGCCGCGTGAATCAGGGCGGACACCGGGGTCGGACCGGCCATGGCGTCCGGCAACCAGGCCTGCAGCGGGAACTGGCCGGACTTGCCGCAGGCACCCAGGAGCAGCAGCAGCGTGATCGCGAGAACCTCGGCGGACGAGAACTCGCTCACCCGGCTGAAGACCTCGGTGTACTGCGTGGTCCCGAGGCGGTTGAACATCATGAAGATCGCGATGGCCAGACCGAGGTCGCCGACGCGGTTCATCAGGAAGGCCTTCTTGGCCGCCGACGCCGCATCCGGCTTGTACTGGTACCAGCCGATCAGCAGGTACGAGGCGAGACCGACGCCCTCCCAGCCGAAGTACAGGGTCACGAAACCGTTGCCCAGCACCAGCAGGAGCATCGCCGACACGAAGAGGTTCAGGTAGGCGAAGAACTTCCGCCTGCCTTCCTCGTGCGCCATGTAGCCGATCGAGTAGATGTGGATCAGCGAGCCGACACCGGTGATCAGCAGCACGAACGTGAGCGACAGCGGGTCGAGCCGCAGTCCGAACTCGACGGTCAGCGCGTTGACGTCGAGCCAGTTGAACAGGTGCACGTTCTGCACCCGCTCTTCCGGCGACAGGCCGAGCGTCGAGAAGAACAGCGCGAGTCCGTAGCCGAACGCGCCGAGGACGGTGGCGCAGCCGAGCAGGTGACCCCACTTGTCGGTGCGCTTGCCACCGACCAGCAGCACCGCCGCGCCGAACGCGGGCAGCGCCAACAAAAGCCAGGCGAGAGAAGCGATCCCGCTGGCGGCAACTGGTTCCGTCACCGGTGACCCCTCAGTACTTCAGCAGGTTCGAGTCGTCGACCGAGGCCGAGCGACGCGTCCGGAAGATGGACATGATGATCGCGAGGCCGACGACGACCTCCGCCGCGGCGACGACCATCACGAAGAACGCCATCACCTGACCGTCGAGCGAGCCGTTGATCCGCGCGAACGTCACGAGGGTCAGGTTGACCGCGTTGAGCATGAGCTCCACGCACATGAACACCACGATGGCGTTGCGGCGCACCAGGACGCCGACGGCGCCGATGCTGAACAGCAGTGCCGACAGCAGCAGGTAGTACGTGGGAGTCACGACTCACTTCCCTTGAGCGCGTGCGGATCCGGCTGGTGCCCGGTGCCCGCGACCTCGGCGACGTCGTCCGAGAGCGTGTCCTTGTCGGTCGCCTCGATGACCTCGAACAGCGACTCCTCCGAGACGCTGCCGTCGGGCAGCAGTGCGGGGGTGGCCACCGAGTTCGCGGTGGCGAAGACGCCGGGACCGGGGATGGACCCGACCCGCTTGCCGGACTGGAAGCGCTCCTCGACGAGTTCTTTCTGCGTCTTCTTGGCCGGCTTCCCGTCCCTGCCGACGAAGGCCAGGATCATCGCGCCGAGGGCGGCGACGATCAGCAGCGCCGAGGTGAGTTCGAACGGGAACAGGTAGTCCGTGAAGAGCTTCGTGCCGATGTTGCCGACGTTGCCGCCGTTGGTGGTGTTCGCCTCCGCCAGGCCCTTCGAGTCCACCGAGGTGAGCGCGCGGGCGACGGAGCCGACCATCAGGACGGCGAAGCCGATGCCGAGCAACGCGGCCGCGAGCCGCTGGCCGCGGATGACCTCGACCACGGAGTCCGAACTGTCGCGGCCGACCATCATGAGCACGAACAGGAACAGCATCATGATCGCGCCGGTGTAGACGATGATCTGCACGAAACCGAGGAACGGCGCCTGCTGGATCATGTACAGCACACCGAGGCTGAGCATCGTCACCACGAGCCACAGCGCGGAGTGGACCGCGTTGCGCGCGAAGAGCATGCCGAGCGCACCGGCCAGCGCGAGCGGGCCGAGCACCCAGAACGCGATGGCCTCGCCGGTGGTCACGGTGTCGACCACGCGCTGCACCGGTTCCGGCTGCTGGGCCAGGAACGTCAGGAGGCTCACTGCCCGGCCTCCTTCGCGAGCTGCGGGCCGTTCACGTAGTAGTCCTGCTCGTTGTTGCCGAGCCGCATCGGGTGCGGCGGCTGCTCCATGCCGGGCAGCAGCGGGGCGAGCAAATCCTCCTTCGTGAAGATCAGGTCCTGCCGGTTGTCGTCGGCGAGCTCGTACTCGTTCGTCATCGTGAGCGAACGGGTCGGGCACGCCTCGATGCACAGGCCACAGCCGATGCACCGCAGGTAGTTGATCTGGTAGTCCATGCCGTAGCGCTCACCGGGCGAGTAACGCGCCTCTTCGGTGTTGTCGCCACCCTCGACGAAGATCGCGTCCGCCGGGCAGGCCCACGCGCACAGCTCGCAGCCGACGCACTTCTCCAGCCCGTCCGGGTGCCTGTTCAGCTGGTGACGGCCGTGGAACCGCGGCGCGGTCACCTTCTTGACCTCGGGGTACTCCTCCGTCACCACCTTCTTGAACATGGTGCCGAAGGTGACGCCGAAGCCTTTCAGGGACTCGAACATCCCTACTCAGCCTCCTTACCGGTGGTGACGGCTGCCGTCTCCTTGGGGAGGTTGGCGACCTTGACCTTGCGCTTGGGCGCTGACTTGGGGACGGCGAGGTCGAGCGGCGGCACGGGGAAGCCGGAACCCGCGAGCGGCACGCCCTTGGTGTCCTGGACCTTCTTGTCCGGCAGCAGGAACGAGACCAGCAGCACGAGGCCGACGACCACGCCGAGCGCGATGAGCCGCTGTGCCGTGGAGAGCTGCTGGATGGCGCCGGTGCGGATGACCGCGACGGCCATGATCCAGACGAGGCTGGTCGGGACCAGCACCTTCCAGCCCAGCTTCATGAACTGGTCGTAGCGCAGGCGGGGCAGCGTGCCGCGCAGCCAGATGAAGAGGAACAGGAACGCCAGCGTCTTGATGATGAACCAGAGCAGGCCCCACCAGCCGGTGTTCATGAACTCACCGCTCCACGGGGCGTGGTAGCCGCCGAGGAAGAGCGTGGTCGCGAGCGCCGAGACGGTGACCATGTTGACGTACTCGGCGAGGAAGAACAGCGCGAACTTCAGCGAGCTGTACTCGGTGTGGAAGCCACCGACCAGCTCCGACTCGGCCTCTGGGAGGTCGAACGGCGCGCGGTTGGTCTCGCCGACCATGGACACCACGTAGATCGCGAAGCTCGGGAACAACAGGAGGCCGAACCAGGCGGGGGCGAACCCGAGCACGGTGTGCGCCTGGGCTCCCACGATGTCACCGGTCGACATCGAGCCGGTGAACATGATCACCGCGACGATCGACAGGCCCATCGCGATCTCGTAGGAGATCACCTGCGCCGCTGAGCGCAGCGCGCCGAGCAGCGGGTACGGCGAGCCGGAGGCCCAGCCGGACAGCACGATGCCGTAGACGCCGAGCGAGGAGCAGGCCAGCACCACCAGCACGCCGACCGGGAGGTCGACGAGCTGCAGCGCGGTCTGCTCGCCGAACATGTTGACCTCGCCCGCGAGCGGGATCACCGAGAACGCGAGGAACGCGGGGATGCAGGAGATCACCGGGGCGAGGAAGAACACCCACTTGTCCGCGAGGACCGGGCGGATGTCCTCCTTGAACGCGAGCTTCAGACCGTCCGCGAGCGATTGCAGCCAGCCGTTCGGGCCGACCCGGTTGGGGCCGGGCCGGTGCTGCATGCGCGCGACGACCTTGCGCTCCCAGTTGATCATGAACAGGGTCATGACCACGAGGAAGGCGAAGATGCCGACGACCTTGATCAGGACCAGCCAGATCGGGTCGTCCGCGAGGACCTTGGCGGTGTCGCCGATCTCCGCCGCGAAGTACTTCGTCATGACTTCCCTCCGCTGACGGAGACGATCGAGCCGTGGCCCGCGCCGAGCGTGGCACGGACGGTCACGTCACCCGAGTTGGTGGGCAGCCAGATGACGCCCTCGGGCAGGTCGTCGGTCTCGACCGGGAGCGTGATCGCGCCGCGGTCGGTGGAGACCGTCACGTAGCCGCCGGAGGTCAGGCCGAACTGCTGCGCGGTGGCCTCGGCGACCTTCGCGACGACCGGGCGGGCGGTGCCTGCCAGGTGCGGCTCGTCCACCTGCAGCGAGCCGTTGCCGAGAAGCCGGTGCCACGTGGCGAGCACGGCCTTGCCGGCGCCGGCGGGACCGGTGAGCGGCGGGGCGACGTTGAGCGAGGAACCGCTCGGAGTGCCCTCGCCCAGGCGGGCCAGGTCGGCGGCCGCGGCGGCGGGCGTCTGCGTGAACAGGTCCGCGTCCATCTCCACCGCGAGGGTGTCGAGCACGCGGCAGTCGGGCAGCGCGCCGGTGCCCTCGAGGGTCGTGCCGAACTCGCGGCGACGGCCCTCCCAGTTGAGGTAGCTGCCGGACTTCTCGACCGCCGGGGCGATCGGGAGCACGACGTTCGCCTTCGCGGTCACGGCGCTCGGCCGCAGCTCGAGGCTGACGATGAACCCGGCCTCGGACAACGCCTTCTCCGCCAGCGCGGGGTCGGGCAGGTCGAACGGGTCGACGCCGCCGACCACCAGGCCGGACAGCTCGCCGTTCGCGACCGCCTCGAGAATCCCGTTGGTGTCGCGTCCCGGCGTCGCGGGGAGCGTTCCCTCCTCGACACCCCAGGTCCGCTCGACCTCGGTGCGCGCCGCCGTGTTCGTGACGTGGCGGCCACCTGGCAGCAGGTTCGGCACCGCGCCGACCGCGAGCGCGCCGCGCTCACCGGCCCTGCGGGGAATCCACGCGACCTGGGCGCCGGTGCGCTCCGCCAGCCGCGCGACCGCGGTGAACGCGCCGGGGATCTCGGCGGCTCGCTCGCCGACGAGGATCACCGCGCCGGGCTTGGACAGCAGCTCGACGACGTCGGAAGCGTGCTCCGGCAACGCGTTCAGCGCGCTGGCCTCGGCACCGGGCACGCAGGCGAGCAGCGTGCCGAACGTCTTCTCCACGGCCGGGGTCGTGAACTGGCCGAGGTGGAAGACCTTCGTGGTGCCCTTGCGAGCGGCCTTGCGCAGGCGCAGGAAGACGATCGGCGCCTCTTCCTCGGGCTCGAACGCGACCAGCAGCGCGGCCGGTGCGGACTCGATGCCCTGGAAGGTGACGCCGTTGTCCGGGTTGGTGAAGACCGTGGTGCCGGACAGGAACTCCAGCTCCTCGGCACTGTGCGGCCGGGCGCGGAAGTCGATGTCGTTGGTGCGCAACGCGATCCGGGCGAACTTCGAGTACGCGTAGGCGTCCTCGACGGTCAGCCGGCCACCGGTCAGCACGCCGACGCCGTTCGCGTCCCGTGCCGCCGCCAGACCCGCCGCCGCGACCTGCAGCGCCTCGGTCCAGGAGGACTCGCGCAGCTCACCGGTCTCCTCGTCACGTACGAGCGGCCGCGTGATGCGGTCGTCGGCCGTGGCGTAGCGGAACGCGAACCGGCCCTTGTCGCAGATCCACTCCTCGTTGACCTGCGGGTCGTCGCCGGCGAGCTTGCGCTGCACCTTGCCGCGCCGCCAGTCGGTGCGCTCGGCGCAACCGGAGGAGCAGTGCTCGCAGACGCTCGGCGTCGACACGAGGTCGAACGGCCGGGCGCGGAACCGGTACGCGGCCGACGTCAGCGCGCCGACCGGGCAGATCTGGATGGTGTTGCCGGAGAAGTACGACTGGAACGGCTTCTCCGCCGCCACACCGATCTGCTGCTGCGCACCGCGCTCCAGCAGCTCGATGAACGGGTCGCCGGCGATCTGCGCGGAGAACCGGGTGCAGCGCTGGCACAGGACGCAGCGCTCGCGGTCGAGCAACACCTGGGTGGAGATGTTGATCGGCTTCGGGAACGTCCGCTTGTGCTCGTGGAACCGGGAGTCCGCGCGGCCGTGCGCGATCGCCTGGTTCTGCAGCGGGCACTCACCGCCCTTGTCGCAGATCGGGCAGTCCAGCGGGTGGTTGATGAGCAGCAGCTCCATCACACCCTGCTGGGCCTTGTCCGCGACCGGCGAGGTCAGCTGGGTCTTCACGACCATGCCGTCCGCGACCGTCATCGTGCAGGAGGCCTGCGGCTTCGGCATCGGCCGGCCGCCCATCTCGACCTCGACGAGGCACTGGCGGCAGGCGCCGGCGGGCTCCAGCAGCGGGTGGTCGCAGAAGCGCGGGATGACCGTGCCGAGGCGCTCGGCCGTGCGGATCAGCAGCTCACCCTTGGGCGCGATGACCTCGACGCCGTCGATGATCAGCTTGACGTGACCCTCGGGGACCGCAACCTCTGCGGTGGACTTGTCAGGGGCGATGGTCATGCGTTCGCTCCAGCCAGCACCTTGGAGTTCTGGTCGCACAGAGCCAGGAACTCGTCCTTGAAGTACTTGATGCCACTGGTGATCGGGCTGACCGCACCGTCACCGAGTGCGCAGAACGAGCGGCCGAGGATGTTGTCGCAGACGTCGAGCAACGTGTCGATGTCGCTCGCCGTGCCCTCGCCCCGCACCATCCGCTGCAGGATCTGCACGAGCCAGTACGTGCCCTCGCGGCACGGCGTGCACTTGCCGCACGACTCGTGCTTGTAGAACTCCGTCCACTTCATGACGGCCCACGGCACGGACACGGTCTCGTTGAAGATCTGCAGCGCCGTGGTGCCCAGCATCGAGCCGGCCTCGGCGCAGCCCTCGAAGTCCAGCGGCACGTCGAGGTGCTCCGCCGTGAACAGCGGGGTGGACGAGCCACCCGGCGTCCAGAACTTCAGCGGGATGCCGTCCTTCATGCCACCGGCCAGGTCCAGCAGCTCGCGCAGCGTGGTGCCCATCGGCGCCTCGTACTGGCCGGGGTTCGTGACGTGGCCGGACAACGAGAAGATCTTCGGACCGGGTGAGCGGTCGCGGCCCATCTCGCGGAACCAGTCCGCGCCACCGTTGACGATGAAGGGAACCGACGCGATCGTCTCGACGTTGTTCACGACGGTGGGCGACGCGTAGAGGCCCGAGGTCGCGGGGAACGGAGGCTTGAGCCGCGGCTGGCCGCGACGGCCCTCCAGCGAGTCGAGCAACGCGGTCTCCTCGCCGCAGATGTACGCGCCGGCGCCGGCGTGGATCACCACGTCGAGGTCGAACCCGCTGCCGAGGATGTCCTTGCCCAGGTAGCCCTTGGCGTACGCCTCGCGCACCGCCGCGTTGAGGCGGCGGATGCAGTGCAGGACCTCGCCGCGGACGTAGATCGCCGCGAAGTTCGCGCGGATCGCGTACGACGTGATGATCACGCCCTCGATCAGCGAGTGCGGGTCCGCCATCATCAGCGGGATGTCCTTGCAGGTGCCCGGCTCGCCCTCGTCGGCGTTGATGACGAGGTAGTGCGGCTTGCCGTCGCCCTGCGGGATGAAGCCCCACTTCATGCCGGTGGGGAAGCCCGCGCCGCCGCGGCCGCGCAGCCCGGAGTCCTTGCACTGCTGGATGAGCTGGTCCGGGTGGGCCTTCAGCGCCTTGGGCAGGGCGGTGTAGCCACCGGTGCGCTCGTAGGTCTCGATGGTCCAGGACCTGGGCTCGGTCCAGCGCTTGGTGAGCACGGGAGTCAGCGGGTTTGCCATTGGTTCCCTACTTCTTTTCCGGGATCGGCGGGAACTCGGCGTTGGACGGCATCTTCGGTGCGTCCCAGCCGCGGTCCTCGGCGATCTGCGCGCCGCGCAACGTCTCCGGCGCCGCCGACGGGCCGTCGAGGTCGGCGTCGCGCCCCTCGAAGAACCCGGCGAGCTGGAGCTCGGCCTGCTTGAAGTCGGTGAGCGGGGCACCGCGGGTCGGGGCCGGGCGCTCCCCGTTCTGCAGTGCCTTCACGAGCTGCAGCGCCTTGTCCGGCGTCTGGTTGTCGTAGAACTCGTAGTTCACCTGGAGAACCGGGCCGAGGTCGCACGCGGCGAGGCACTCGGCGTGCTCCAGGGTGATCGAGCCCGGCGTGCCCGGCTCGCCCGCGGTCTCCTCGTGGCCGACACCGAGGTGGCTCTTGAGGGCCGAGTAGATGTCGTCGCCACCGAGCGCCGCGCACAGCGTGTTCGTGCACACGCTGACCAGGTGCTCACCGCACGGGCGGCGCTTGTACATCGTGTAGAACGTCGCGACCGCGCTGACCTCGGCCTCGGACAGGTCGAGCTGCCCGGCGCAGAACCGGATGCCCTCCTGCGAGACGTAGCCCTCGACCGACTGCACCAGGTGCAGCATCGGCAGCAGCGCACTGCGGGCCTGCGGGTAGCGGGCGATGATCGCCTGCGCGCGGTCCACGGTGGACTGGTCGAACACGGTCTCTTCCTTGGCATGCGTCATCGGTCGCAACCACCCATCACCGGGTCGATCGAGGCGACGGCGGCGATCACGTCGGCGACCATGCCGCCCTCGCACATCGCGGGCATCGACTGGAGGTTCACGAAACTGGGTTCGCGCAGGTGCACGCGCATCGGGCGGGTGCCACCGTCGGAGACGACGTGGTAGCCCAGCTCGCCGCGCGGTGACTCGACCGGCACGTACACCTGGCCGGACGGCACCTTGAAGCCCTCGGTCACCAGCTTGAAGTGGTGGATCAGGGACTCCATGGACTGGCCCATGATCTTGCGGACGTGCTCGAGCGAGTTGCCCATGCCGTCGCTGCCGATCGTGAGCTGCGCGGGCCACGCGATCTTGGCGTCCTCGACCATCACCGGACCCGTCGGCAGGCTCTTCACGACCTGCTTGATGATCTTCAGCGACTGGTGCATCTCCTCGAGGCGCAGCAGGTACCGCGCGAAGCAGTCCGCCGCGTTCGAGGTCGGCACGTCGAAGTTGTAGTTCTCGTAGCCGCAGTACGGCTCGATCTTGCGCAGGTCCCAGGCGAGGCCCGCGGAGCGCAGGATCGGGCCGGTGATGCCGAGCGCGAGGCACGCGTCGACGGGCAGGTAGCCCACGCCCGCGAGGCGGTTGCGCCAGATCGGCTGACCGGTGAGCAGCTTGTCGTAGTCCGGCAGCCGCTTTTCCATGATCTTGACGAACGCGTTGATCTTCTCGATCGAGTCGTCCGGCAGGTCCTGCGCGAGACCACCGGGCCGGATGAACGCGTGGTTCATGCGCAGACCGGTGAGGTGCTCCAGCAGGTGCAGCACTTCCTCGCGCTCGCGGAAGCCGGAGGTCATGCCGGTGAGGGCACCGAGCTCCATGCCGCCGGTGGCGAGTGCGACGAGGTGCGAGCTGATCCGGTTGAGCTCCATCAGCAGCACGCGGATCGCCTGCGCCTTGTCCGGAACCGTGATGCCGAGCAGCTTCTCGACGGCCATGCAGTACGCGGCCTCGTGGTGCAGCGGCGCCAGGTAGTCCGTGCGCGTGATGAACGTGACGCCCTGGACCCAGTTCCGGTACTCGAGGTTCTTCTCGATGCCCGTGTGCAGGTAGCCGATGACGCTGCGGGCGTGCGTGACGGTCTCGCCCTCGAGCTCCAGGACCAGGCGGAGCACACCGTGCGTCGACGGGTGCTGCGGGCCGAGGTTCATGACGATGCGCTCGTCGTGCACCGCGTCCGCGAGCACCTCGTCCCAGTCGCCGCCGGTCACCGTGTAGACGGTGCCCTCGGTGGTCCTGCGGGACTCCGCGACCTCCTCGGGAGCGCTGTCCCGGCCGGCCGCGCTGGTGTCGGTTCCGGTGGTCACGTCGGAAAGTCGCTCGGTCATGAGTACGACCGCCTCTGGTCCGGCGGAGGAATCTCCGCGCCCTTGTACTCGACGGGGATGCCGCCCAGCGGGTAGTCCTTGCGCTGCGGGTGACCGTCCCAGTCGTCCGGCATGAGGATGCGGGTCAGTCCGGGGTGACCGTCGTAGATGATCCCGAACATGTCCCAGGTCTCGCGCTCCTGCCAGTCCGCCGTCGGGTAGACCTCGACGAGGCTCGGCACGTGCGGGTTCTCGACGTCGACCGCGACCTCGAGCCGGATGCGGCGGCGGTAGGTCATCGACGTCAGGTGCGTGACCGAGTGCAGGCGCTGCGGCACCTCGGCGCCGTAGTCGACACCGGACACCGAGCTGCAGAGCTCGAAGCGCAGCGACGGGGTGTCGCGGCAGATGCGCGCGACCTCCAGCAACGTCTCCGCCTTGAGGTAGAAGGTGATCTCACCGCGGTCGACCGTCACCTGCTGCACCGTGTCGGCGGGCAAACCCCTGTCGCTGATCGCGGCGAACAGCTCGTCGGCGACCTCGTCGAACCAGCCGCCGAACGGGCGCTCGGCGGGCGCGGCCACGTGGGCCGGCAGGCGCAGGCCACCGAAGCCCGACGTGTCACCGGAGCCGGAGACGCCGAAGAGGCCCTTGCGCTCCTTGCCCGCGAAGATCGGCGCCTTCTCGGCTGCTCCGTTGGTGGCTTCGAGGCCCTCGACAGCGCGGTCGGCGCTGGAGTGCTCTCCCCCTGGCTCGGTCACTTCTTCCTCGCAAAACGCTCGGAGGACGGGATGAGATCGGTGCGGTAGCCCGAGTCGGCGAGTGCCTTGGCGCGCACGGCGTTCAGCGGCTCGTCCATGATCTTGGCGTGGATCTTGAGGATCGCGTCCATCAGCATCTCCGGCCGCGGCGGGCAGCCCGGCAGGTACATGTCGACGGGCACGACGTGGTCGACGCCCTGCACCACCGCGTAGTTGTTGAACATGCCGCCACTGCTGGCGCACACGCCCATCGCCAGCACCCAGCGCGGTTCGGGCATCTGGTCGTAGATCTGCCGCAGCACCGGCGCCATCTTGTTGGTGACACGACCCGCGACGATCATCAGGTCCGCCTGGCGCGGTGACGCGCGGAAGACCTCCATGCCGAAGCGGGCGAGGTCGTAACGCGGACCACCCGTCGTCATCATCTCGATGGCGCAGCAGGCCAGGCCGAAGGTGGCAGGCCACAGCGAGGACTTGCGGGTCCAGTTGACCAGCTTCTCGACGCTGACCAGCAGGATGCCGTTCGGGAGCTTCTCCTCGAGACCCATGACTTCCTCAGTTCCAGTCGAGGCCGCCGCGGCGCCACACGTAGATGTACGCGAAGCCGACCGTTGCGACGAACAGGACGATCTCCACCAGCCCGAACAGGCCGAGCTTGTCGGCAGCGACGGCGAACGGGTAGAGGAACACCATTTCGATGTCGAACAAGATGAAGAGCATCGCCGTCAGGTAGTAGGCGACCGGCATGCGCCCGCCACCGACGACCGGCTGCGGGCTCGGCTCGATGCCGCACTCGTACGCGTCGAGCTTCGCCTTGTTGTAGCGGCGGGGTCCGATGTAGGGCGCTGCGGTCACCGAGAACAGTGCGAACGCCCCGGCTAGCGCGAACATCAATACGAGGGGGAGGTAAGGGTCAAGCACGCTCCGTCGTCCTTTCCTCGCGGTCGACCGCACCCTAAGGGTGATGTTCTGCGACCCGTTTGTTAGGCGAACCTAACAAACGCTTGTGAAACAGTTCACAAGCTTGTGCACACTGTTGTGAAGTGATTCACAAGGTCGATCGCCAGTGTAGAACGCCTGTAAATGACCTAGGTCACAGGGTCTGACCAGGCCGTTTAACCTGGTGTTGACATACGAAACGGCACCGGCTCGTATTGAGCCGGTGCCATCACCTATTCGGAGTAATTTACGCCGTTGGCGCGAGCTTCGTGGCGGCCACGATCAGGCGGTCCATTGCGTCGCCGTCCTTGGGGTCGTAGAGGCCCGCAAGTAGCTTGAGCACGAGTTTCATCAGGCGCTTTCGCGGCATTCCGTACTTCGTTGCGGTCCGCATGACCGCCGGGTTCCCGATGAGCTTCGAGAAGACGTTCCCGAGCCGGTAGTAACTGCCGAGCGCCTGTTCGATGCGAACCGGGTAGCCGTGCAGCGCGCGTTCACGGTTGACGCCGGTCCGCGCGAGGGCCTGGACGACGCTTTCGGACGCGATCCTGGCGGACTCCATGGCGTAGCCGATGCCCTCGCCGTTGAACGGGTTGACCATGCCGCCGGCGTCACCGACGAGCACGAGGCCCGCCCGGTAGTGCGGCTTGCGGTTGAGGCCCATGGGCAGCGCGGCGCCACCGATGCGGCTCGTCGCGTTCTCCTCGCGGAAGCCCCACTCCTCCGGCGTGCCGTCGAGCCAGCTGCGCAGCAGGGCCCGGTAGTCCGTGGTGCCGTAGGCCTTCGACGTGCTGAGGATGCCGAGGCCGACGTTCACGCTGCCGTCGCCCATGCCGAAGATCCAGCCGTAACCGGGCAGCAGCTGACCGTCGGGCGCCCACAGCTCGAGGTGCGACTCGAGGTAGTCGTCCTTGGTGCGCGGGCTCGCGTAGTAACGGCGGACCGCGACACCCATCGGCTTGTCGTCGTCCTTCTGCAGGCCGACGGACAGGGCGAGCCTCGCTGAGACGCCGTCGCAGGCAACCGTGATCGGAGCGCGGTAGGTGACCGGGTTCTTCTCCGGTCCCTGCTTGGCTTCGACGCCGACGACCCGGCCGTTCTCGATGATGGCCTTGGTGACCGTGGTGTTCTCGTGCATGCGCGCGCCGGCTTGCTTGGCCGTGTTCGCGAGCATCTCGTCGAAGTCCATGCGCGGGCGGACGACGCCGTAGTTGGGGAACGTGGCCAGCTCGGGCCAGTCGAGCTCCAGCGTGACGCCACCGCCGACGACCCGCAGCCCCTTGTTGTGGAGCCAGCCGTTCTCCTCGCGGGTGTCGATGCCCAGGTCGATCAGCTGCTTGACGCCGCGCGGGGTCAGACCGTCGCCGCAGACCTTCTCCCTGGGAAAGGAGCTCTTCTCGAGGAGGAGGACGTCGAGGCCGGCCCTGGCCAGGTAGGTCGCCGCGGTCGAGCCCGCCGGTCCCGCCCCCACCACGATGACGTCGGCGTCCTCGTTGATCCCACGCCTGCTCATCCAGACTCCCTACGTGTACCGGTCACAGCTCACTCGCGACTCTAACCGGCGGTCGCTGAGACCAGAGCTGCCAGGCGCTTCCTCAGATCGGGGCGCGGTGGGCTGATCAGGCCTCTTCCGCGGCCTTCGGCTTCGGCTTGGTCGCGCGGTGCAGAGCCACCATGCCGCCCGTCAGGTTGAACCAGGCGACGTCCTCCCAGCCGGCCTTGGCGATGAGTTCGCCGAGCGCGCGCTGGTCGGGCCAGGTGGCCATGGACTCGGCCAGGTAGGAGTAGGCGACCGGGTTGCTCGAGACGAACTTCGCGATGAACGGCAGGAGCTTGAGCAGGTAGCGCATGTAGACGAAGCGGAACGGCTTCCACACCGGGGTGGAGACCTCGCAGATCACCATGCGGCCGCCCGGCTTCGTGACGCGGGCCATCTCCTTCAGGGAGAGGACCGTGTCGTTGAAGTTGCGGATGCCGAAGGACACCGTGACGGCGTCGAAGGAGTTGTCCCTGAACGGCAGGCGCAGGGCGTCGGCGGCCACCTTCGGCACGCGGCGGTGAGCACCGGAGGCGAGCATGCCCACGGAGAAGTCGGCGGCGACGCACCAGGCGCCGGACTCGGCGTACGCGACGGTGGACACCGCGGTGCCGGCGGCGAGGTCGAGGACCTTCTCGCCGGGGCGGGCGTCGAGCACGCGCCTGCTCCACTCCCTCCAGCGGCGGTCGAAGCCCAGCGTCATGACCGAGTTCGTGCGGTCGTAGCCCTTGGCCACGCCGTCGAACATCTCGGCGACCTCGCGGGGGTTCTTGTCCAAGCCGGCTCGCGACATGTTCTTCAGACTAGGTCAGACCCGCTGAGATCATCTTCAGGGCACCTTCAGAGCTGTCAGCATGCCGTCCACGGCGGCGTGCCACGGGTATTCCTCCGCACGTGCCCGCGCGGCCTCCCGTGAGCCGCTTTCCAGTAGGCGTTGAGCGGCGCTCGCGAAGGCCTTGGCGTGGTCGTCGACGGCGGCGCCGCAGGACGGCTGGACGATTTCTTTCAGCGCGCTGCTCTGGCTGACGACGACCGGGGTGCCGCTGGCGAGGGCCTCGAGGGCGGCCAGTCCGAAGGTCTCGTGCGGACCGGGAGCGAGGGAGAGGTCGGCCGAGGCCAGCAGCGCGGCGACGTCGAAACGGGACTTCACGAACCCCAGGAACGTCACCGGCAGGCCGTTCGCGCGCTTCTCCAGGAAGGCGCGGCGCGGGCCGTCACCGGCGATCACCAGGCGTGCCGAGTGGCCCTGCTCGTGAAGTTCGGCCAGGGTGTCGACGGAGCGTTCCACGTGCTTCTCCGGCGACAACCGTCCACAGTGGATGAGCAGGTTCTCCTTGCCCTGCAGGAGATCCCGCCGCAGGTCGACGGAGTGGCGGTGCGGGGTGAACGTGGCGAGATCGACACCGAGCGGCACCTGGGTGACGTTGCGGGCACCGATGCGGTCGAACTCCTCGCGTGCGAAAGCCGTCGTGCACACCACCGTGTCGTAGGAGGCGGCCATGCGGCGGTTGGCCCAGTCGGCGGCGGTGACGGCGGGAGGCTCCGGCAGCACGAACCGCAGCAGCCGGTCGAGGCGTTCGTGGGAGATCACCACGTTCGGGATGCCGCGCTCGCCCGCCCAGCTGCCCATGCCGCGCAACGTCAGCCGGTCCGAGACCTCCAGCCGGTCCGGCTTCAGGTGTGCCAGGAGTGACTTGACGCGCCACGGGTCCACGACGCGGTAACCACCGGTGTACGGGATCTTCACCGCGGGCAGCGTGATGCGCCGGACCCCGCCGGGCAGCACCTCGTCCGCGCGGTGGTCGCCCGGCACGACGAGCACCACCTCGTGGCCCGCCTGCACGTAGCCGGTGCCGAGGTGGTGCAGCGCCGTGCGAAGCCCGCCGGACTTCGGTCCGTAGAAGTTGGCCAGCTGGATGATCCTCAAGCCGCCGCCTGGTGAGTCAGTCCGATCACCGCGGCGTAATGACCCATCAGCTCGTCGCAGATCGCCGGCCAGGTGCGGGTGAGCACCGACTTGCGAGCGGCGAGCCCGAACCGCTTGCGCCGCAGCGGGTCGCGCAGCAGGTCCACGTACTGCGCGATGTCGTCGTCGAAGAGGTACCCGGTCCGGCCGTGTGCGACGAGGTCGCGCGGGCCACCGGCGTTCGGCGCGAGCACCGGCAGCCCTGTAGCGAGGGCCTCCTGGACGGCCTGGCAGAACGTCTCGTGCGGTCCAGTGTGGATGAAGACGTCGAGCGAGGCGTAGGCCTCGGCGAGCGCCTGGCCGGTCCGGAAGCCGAGGAACTCGGCGTCCGGCAGGTCGTGTTCGAGCTGCTCGCGGTCGGGCCCGTCGCCGACGATCCGCAGCTTCACGCCGGGCAGGTCGTGGATCTCCTTGAGCCGGTGCACCTGCTTCTCGGGCGCCAGGCGTCCGACGTAGCCCACGGTGAGCTCGTCGTTGTGCTTCGTACGCGGGTGGAAGAGGTCGACGTCGACGCCGCGGCCCCACCGGTGCACGCGCGGCACCCCGTGCCGCTCCAGCGCCTCGACCGCCGAGCTGGACGGCGCCAGCGTGCGGTCGGCCAGCGTGTGCAGGCGCTTCGTCCACCGCCACGCCGCCCGCTTGGTGAGCCCGAGTCCGTAGTTGCCCGCGAACCCGGCCACGTCGGTCTGGTAGACGGCGACGGTCGGGACGTCGATCTTGCGCGCGGCTCTGAGGCCGTACGCGCCCAGCACGAACGGCGACGCGAGGTGCACGACGTCCGGCTGGAAGTCCGCCAGCTCGTGCAGCACTCTCGGGCTCGGGACACCGATGGGCAGGCTGGTCACCATGGGCACGTCGACCGCGGAAACTCTGACGACGGGCGTGCCGTGGTGGTCCTCCGCGCCGGCACCGGGGGCGACGACCATCGCCTGGTGTCCGTTGCGGCGCAGGTGCTCCAGAACGCGAAGCACGGAGTTGGTGACCCCGTTCACCTGGGGCAGGAAGCTCTCGGTCACGATCGCTACGCGCACGAAGGCCACACTGGAGTGCCAGTGTGAAGTCCGCGTGACACGTAATTTGACGCGGTCAGAACACCTCACGTCGTGGCCAGGTGATCGTCGGTTAGTCATCTTCGCGTCGGTTCCCGGTCACCCGACGCGGTGAAACTAGGCCAGCATGACCGTCTTGTCGTCCCGTCCCGCGCACCCGGCCGACCCCGGACTGGTGTCCATCGCGCTGGAAGTGGCCGGTCACCTCGCGAACGACGCCTCGGACGTCATCATGGCCACCGCCGGTCGCGGCGTGCGTCCCGACACCGACGAGTCGCCGTTCGACTGGGTGACCGACACCGACCGCACCCTCGAACGCCACACCCGCCGCGTCCTGACCGCGGAGTTCCCGTCGATCCCCGTCTTCTGCGAGAACTCGGACGTGGACGTGCCGGACGACTCCGAGTTCCGCTGGGTGGTGGACCCGGTCGACGGCACCGCGAACTACACCGCGGGCATGCCCTGGTGCGCCTACAGCCTCGCGCTGGTGGACCGCTGGGGCCCGGTGGTCGGCGTGGTGGCGGACCCGTACCGCTCCCAGATCTACGCCGCCGCCCGCGGCCGGGGCATGCGCGCGAACGGCACACCGGTCCGCCTGACCGAACGCCAGGGCGACTCGCTGGTTGTGTGCACGGAGATGACCCGCACCGGACCGTGGCAGGGAATGGGTGAGTTCATCTCGACGGCTGCGATCGCCGGCACCGGCGTGCGTGTGCTCGGCTCGAAGTGCCTGGCCGTGGCGCAGGTGGCTTTGGGACACGTCGCCGCCGCGGTCCTGCACGGCTACCACGAGTGGGACGTCGCTGGAGCCGTGTCACTGGCCGTGGAGTCCGGCGCGGTCGTGCTGGACAGACGTGGTGAGGATGCCCGGCTGCCGCTCGACGGACTGCTGGTGGCCGCGCCAGAGGCCGCGGACGAGGTGCTGGGCTGGTGGCAGTCGGCGCTTCAGGTCGACAGCTGAGGCAGCTGCTTCTCGAGCACCTCGAGGTGGGTGCGCGCCTCGTCCAGCTCGGGGTGGTCGAACATCTGCAGCGCGACCCTGCCGACCTCGTTCTCGAACTGCCGGAAGTCTTGCGCGGCCTTGAGGAGCCGCTGGTAGACAGGGTGCTGCTGGTCGACCGCACCCAGCGCCCTGCCGAGCTGCGCGATTCCCCGCACGTCGTCGAGCTCCTCGGTGAGCTGCTCGCTGATCCTCTGCAGCCAGTCCTTGGCGGCCGACCTGGGCACGGTCTGGACGGCCGCCGCGACTCGCCTCGTCGACTCGGCGCAGCGCTCCACCAGCTCGGACCACATGTCGTAGGGCTGCTGCGGGATGGGCGGGTGCATCGGCCTGGGGTGAAGCCTCGGGCGCTGGATCGAACGGCGGATGAAGCCGACGCCGGTGCCGATCACGACACCGGGGATGCCGCCGAAGGTCACCGCGAAGATGAGGATCGCGAGGACGGTGATCACGCCGGAGGACGGGGAGTCGCTCTTGCTCGTGAGCTCGATGAGGGTCACGAGGGCGCCCATGAGCAGTGAGCCGGTACCTAGGCCCCAGAGCGCTGAGCGGACGACTACCCCCATGGGCAGTGATCGTGCCACGTTCGCCGTGGGTTCGTCGGGAAACTCAGGCGTCGAAGTCGACCGTCACGCACTCACTCGTCGGCAACGCCTGGCAGGTCAGCACGAACCCGGCCGCCACCTCGGACTCGTCGAGCGCGTAGTTGCGGCGCATCTCGACGCTGCCCTCGGTGACCATCGCCCGGCACGTGCCGCACACCCCGCCCTTGCACGCGAACGGCAGGTCGGCGCGGACGCGTTGGGCGGCGTCCAGGATCGGTTCGTCGGCGGGCAGCGGCAGGGTGGTCGACTTGCCGTCCAGGATCACCGTCACGGTGGCGGCGGACTCCACCACCGCCTCGGTCCGGCGCGGCGGGGGCGGGGGCTCGTCGACGTAGAAGAGCTCGTGGTGGACGCGCTCGGCAGGAACGCCGCGGTCGCGCAGCACGGCGGTGGCGTCCTGGACCATCTCGTAGGGACCGCAGAGCCACCACTCATCGATGCCGTCGAACGGGACGACGGTGTCGAACAGCGCCGTCAGCTTCGAGGCGTTCAGGCGGCCGGAGAAGAGCTCCACGTCGCGCGGTTCGCGGGACAGGACGTGGATCAGCTGGAACGTGGCCGGGTAGCGGTCCTTCAGGTCGGCCAGTTCGTCGGCGAACATCACCGTGTCGGTTCGGCGGTTGCCGTAGAGCAGCGTCACGCGGGCGCCGGTTGCGAGGACTGTCGCGGCGATCGACAGGGCCGGGGTGATGCCGGAGCCCGCCACCACGAAGCCGTGGTGGGTGCCGGCGCCGGTCGGGCTGAACTTGCCCAGAGGTGGCAGGACCTCGATCACGTCACCGGGAGACACGCGGTCTACGAGCCACGTCGAGAACTGGCCGCCGTCCACGCGGCGCACGCCGATTCGCGGTGCGGCGCCGGCGGGTGCGCAGATCGAGTACGAGCGGCGTTCGTCGCCCTGGCGCAGGGTCAGGTACTGGCCGGCGGCGAAGGCGAAGTCCTCCGCGAGGTCGGCCGGCACGTCGAAGGTGACGG
The DNA here is from genome assembly GCF_039537795.1 of Lentzea roselyniae. Classification (NCBI taxonomy): domain Bacteria; kingdom Bacillati; phylum Actinomycetota; class Actinomycetes; order Pseudonocardiales; family Pseudonocardiaceae; genus Lentzea; species Lentzea roselyniae. The sequence goes on along the minus strand of NZ_BAABBE010000006.1, from coordinate 317,582 downwards.
CCACGGCGTCGTCGCAGAGGCGGTCGACGCGGGCGACCGTCAGCTTGTGGAAGGCAGCGCGGCGAGCCACTCAGATCTCCTTGACGTGCTCGAACGGTTCGGCGCAGGCGTTGCAGCGGCGCAGGGCCTTGCACGCGGTCGAGCCGAACCGAGAAATCTCCGAGGTGTTGGGCGAACCGCACTGCGGGCAGGCGACCTGACGCGACGGCGGCACCAGGTTCAGCGGCACCGGGCCGGCGACCGAAGGGCCGATCCGCGCGGGAGGCGCGATGCCGGCGGCAGCCAGTTTCGAACGGCCCTCGGCGCTGATCCAGTCCGTCGTCCAGGCCGGCGAGAGCGACAGGCGCACCTCGACCTCCGAGTACCCGGCGGACTTCAACGAACGGCGCAGGTCGGCGCCCATCTCGTCGATCGCGGGGCAGCCCGAGTAGGTCGGGGTGATGGTCACGACGACGCGACCGTCCTCTTCGGACACGTCACGGAGCACGCCGAGGTCCGCCAGCGTGAGGACCGGAAGCTCCGGGTCCCGCACGGCCGACGCGACCTCCAGTGCCGTCGTCACCAGACCGCCCCCGGCAGCGAACGGTGCAGGTGCTGCATCTCGGCGAGCAGGAAGCCCATGGCCTCGGTGTGCACGCCGTCGCGGCCCGCCATGCCCGCGACGCGCGCGGCACGGGTGTCGGCAGGACGCGAAAGACCGCCGGCCGCGAGCACGACCTCCAGCACACCGTCCACTTCGGACTTCAGCGAGGCGGGATCGACCGCCACGCCGGTCAGGCGCGCTTCGACGGCGTGGGTGGCGAAGAGCTCGTCCACGAACGGCCACACGCGCTCCAGGCCGGCCTGCATGCGGCGGTGCGACTCGTCGGTGCCGTCGCCGAGCCGGACCGTCCACTGGGCGGCGTGGTCGCGGTGGTACGCCAACTCCTTCAGGCCCTTCTCGGCCACGGCGGCCAGCACGGGGTCCGCCGAGCCGCGCAGCCGTGAGAACAGGGCCAGCCGCCACGACGAGAACACCAGCAGGCGCGCGATGGTCGTGCCGAAGTCGCCGCCGGGGCCGGGACCGCAGTCGATCTCGGCCAGGTGCACGTTGCGGAACTCGCGTTCGTCGCGCAGGTAGGCCAGGTCGTCTTCGGACTTCCCGAGCACCTCGCCGGCGCGGGTCAGCAGCATGCGGGCCTGGCCCAGCAGGTCGAGGGCGATGTTGGCGAGCGCGATGTCCTCTTCGAGCTCCGGGGCGCGCGAGCACCACTCGGAAAGCCCCTGCGAGAAGATCAACGCGTCGTCGCCGAGCATCAGGCAGTACGCGGCGATGTCCTCGCGATCGACGCCCGCCGGGAACTCGCGGTTCACACCGGTGAGAGCCTCCGAGAAGCCCGTCCCGAAAGCCCAGTGCGAGTCCTCGTGGCCCAGCAGCGACTCGTAGGCGTTGTCGAAGCTCATAGGTGCGGCACGTCCTCGGGAATCGAGTAGAACGTCGGGTGCCGGTAGACCTTGTCGCCCGACGGCGCGAAGAACGGGTCCTTCTCGTCCGGCGACGACGCCGTGATCGCGGCCGCGGGCACGACCCAGATCGACACGCCCTCGTTGCGGCGCGTGTAGACGTCACGGGCGTTGCGCAACGCCATCTCCGCGTCCGGCGCGTGCAGCGAACCGACGTGCACGTGGTTCAGGCCGCGCTTGCCCCGCACGAACACTTCCCACAGCGGCCAAGACGTGCTCACGCGGCACCTTCCTTCACAGCCTGCTTCTGTGCCTGTTTCTGGGCGTGCGCGGCAGCGGCCTCACGGACCCACGCGCCGTCCTCGTGGGCCTTGCGACGGTGGGCGATGCGCTGCGCGTTGCAGACACCGCCACCCTTGACGACCTGCCAGAACTCGTCCCAGTCCGGCTGGCCGAAGTCGTACTGCCCGCGCTCCTCGTTCCACCTGAGCTCCGGGTCCGGGAACGTCACGCCGAGCGCCTCGGCCTGCGGCACGCTCATGTTCACGAACTTCTGCCGCAGCTCGTCGTTGGTGTCGCGCTTGATCCGCCACGCCATCGACTGCTCGGTGTTCGTGGACTCCGAGTCCGGCGGGCCGAACATCATCAGCGCGGGCCACCACCACCGGTTCACCGAGTCCTGCACCATGTCGCGCTGCTGCTGGGTGCCGCGCATCATCGTCATGAGCAGTTCGTAGCCCTGACGCTGGTGGAACGACTCTTCCTTGCAGATGCGGATCATGGCGCGCGCGTACGGCCCGTAGGAGGTGCGGCAGAGCGGCACCTGGTTGCAGATCGCGGCGCCGTCGACGAGCCAGCCGATCACGCCGACGTCGGCGAACGTCAGCGTCGGGTAGTTGAAGATCGAGGAGTACTTCTGGCGCCCCTCGATGAGCTTGAGCGTCAGGTCCTCGCGGTCGGCGCCGAGCGTCTCGGTCGCCGAGTACAGGTACAGGCCGTGCCCGGCCTCGTCCTGCACCTTCGCCAGCAGGATCGCCTTGCGCCGCAGCGAGGGCGCGCGCGAGATCCAGTTGCCCTCCGGCTGCATCCCGATGATCTCGGAGTGGGCGTGCTGGGCGATCTGCCTGATCAGGGTCTTGCGGTAGCCGTCGGGCATCCAGTCGCGCGGCTCGATGCGCGCGTCGGCCTGCACGGTGCGCTCGAAGCGCAGCTCCAGGTCATCCGCCATGCACCGATGTTACACCTGCGTGCCGAATCTGCGCAGAACTGTCACAACCGCCGCGATGGCGATCCAGACGGCCACGAGGAACGTGCCGACGGGCAACAGGCTGAGAACCGCGCTCCGCCCCGCCACCCGCGTCAGCTCCGGGTTCGTCTGGTCGTACTCGACCCGCACGTTGTCCCCGACGTTCAGCCCGGACGGGTACAGCACTCCCTGCGACGGGATCATCACGCGACCGTCCGGTGTGGCGTAGCGCACAACCGTCCTGTTGAAGGCGACGGAGTCGACCTGCGCGACCGCCTGCCCCATGTTCCGCTCGATGGCCACGTCATCCCGCCAGCAGGCGATCGGCAGCAGCACGCAGACGAGCGTGACCACCCCGCCGACCACGAGCAAAGCGCGGCTCACCGCACGGCGGACGCGTACGCCGAGCGGCGGCTTGGTCACTGCGTCCTCCACCACAACTGAGAAGTCTAGAGCCGGGCGGGTGCCGCGCTTTCAGGTTGAGGTCCATACAGTCGGAGAGTGACCTCAGCACCCACATCGCGAGCACGGCAGCGGATCCGCGTCCGGTCGAGGCAGGACGCCGCCGGCGACCTGCTCGGACTGCTGCCAGACCCGGAGCACGCGCTGGCCTGGGTGCGCGACGGTTCCGGCCTGGTCGGCTGGGGTGAGGCCGCACGGCTCGAGGTCAGCGGCCCGGACAGGTTCGCACAGGCCGACAAGTGGTGGCGCGAGTTCTGCGCCCACCTCGACGTCGACGACGAGCTGGGCGTGCCGGGCAGCGGCCCGGTGGCGTTCATCTCGATGGCCTTCGCCGACTCGCCCGGCGACTCGGTGCTGATCGTCCCCGAGGTCGTGGTCGGCCGCCGCAACGGTCAGCAGTGGATCACCACGATCGGCGCCGGTGACACCGATCCCGAGGTCGCGCCGCTTTCCCGTCCCTCGACCGTCCGGTACGCGAACGGCCAGCTGCCGGTCACGCAGTATCGCGAGGCCGTCCGCAAGGCCGTGGCACGCATGCGGGGCGGCGAGCTGGACAAGGTCGTGCTCGCCCACGACCTGGTCGCGGTGACGGATCGGCGGCTCGACCAGCGGTTCGTGCTGCAAGGGCTGGCCCGTCGCTATCCGGAGTGCTGGGCGTACGCGGTGGACGGTCTGGTGGGTGCCACGCCCGAGCTGCTGCTGCGCCGCACCGGGGCGGTCGTGGACTCGCGGGTGCTGGCCGGCACGACGTGGCCGCACGACGGGGTTTCGGACGAGGAGCTCGCCGCGGCGTTGATGTCGTCGGAGAAGAACCTGGAAGAACACGACTACGCGATCACTTCTCTCGCGGAGACGTTGCGTCCCTTTTGCACGACGATGTCGGTCGAGGGCCCTTCGGTCTTGCGGCTGCCCAACGTGTCGCACCTGTCCAGCGACGTCATCGGCACGTTGAGCTCTTCCGTGTCGTTGCTGCACCTCGGCGAGGCGGTGCACCCGACGGCGGCGGTGGGTGGGACGCCCCGGCTGGACGCCACGACGTTGATCGGCCAGCTCGAGGGCATGGATCGCGGGCGGTACGCCGGGCCGGTCGGATGGATCGACGGGAACGGCGACGGCGAGCTCGGGATCGCGCTGCGGTGCGCGCAGATCACCGGGTCGACCGCGCGGTTGTTCGCGGGGTGTGGGCTCGTTGCGGATTCGGATCCGGACATCGAGGTGCAGGAGGCGCACGCCAAGATGCGGCCGATGCGAGAGGCGTTGGAAGGCCTCTAGCCGTGCGGTCCGCCGCTGACGTAGAGGACCTGGCCCGTCACGAAGTCGGCGTCCTCGGCCGTGAAGAACAGGACGGCGCGTGCGATGTCGCGCGTCGTGCCGATCCGGCCGCGCGGGATCGACTTCGCCTGCGCCCGTAAGTGCTCTTCCATCGTCCGTCCCGCACGGGCGGCGCTCACGTCGGTCATCCCCGCCCGCACCACGCCCGGCCCGACCGCGTTCACGGTGATGCCGTGCGGCACGAGGTCGAGGGCTGCGGCTCTGGTCAGCCCTCCAGACCGGCCTTGGCGGCGACGTAGTCGGCCCGGTCGTCGTCGACCAGCGCGGAGATGCTGGAGATGTTGACGATGCGGCGCCAGCCGGCTTCGCGCATCGCCGGGGCGGTGGCCTTGAGCATGAGGAAGCTGCCGCGCAGTCGCTGACATCGGCCTGGACCGCGATGGCTCGGCCGCCGGTTGCGCGGATCTGGTTCACGGTCTGCTCCGCGAATTCGGTCCGGTCCAGGACGGCTTCGCTACTCGATTTGCAGCTTCATGGTGTGGTGGACGTCCTTCGGACACACCAAGACGTTCAACGCACCGCTGCCCCCGATGAACTCCCAGCCCACGTGTCCGCCCGTCGGCTGGTCACACCCGGTGCACTCGTCCTCATGTGCCGCAAGCGCGAGCAGCTGCACGCGGGTGGCGCCGCAGTCGGGACAGTCCATGTCGTACGGATCGCTGGCGAACCACCGGGTCCAGCCGCCGATCTTGGTGGCGTCGCCGAGGCACGGCCAGGTCTCGTGGTTGGCGTGGTCGAAGCCGTCGGCCTTGGCGAACTCCAGCTCGTACAACAGCTCGCGCGGGACGTCGCACATCATCGGGTACTCGTTGGCACGACACGGGTTGAACACACACGGCCGGAACGCGTACATCGGGTCCACCAGGACCGGGACGGGCTGGTCCGCCAGCGGGTCGGTGACCTGGCCGGCCGCGCGCCACACGAGGCGGATGTCCGGGCCCCAGTGGCCGTCGTGCACGAGCGGGCACAAGAACACCTGGAGCACGTCGGTGCCCTCGGGGAACGGCAACTCCGGGAAGTCGTGCCGGTACAGCTGCACACCGGCGGCGAAGGGCGTGGGCAGGCCGCGGACCTGTTCGTCGGTCAGGTCGAGGCTGCCCCGGTGCCCGGCGCCGTCGCACTGCGGCCAGGGTTCGTGCCGCGGCCACAGCATCGGGCCGCCGAGGTGACTGTCGGTCGGCCCGGCCGGGCCTGGTGCGGGGTGGAGGCGGACGACAGGGCGAACCATGTTGTCGAGCCACGGGATCTCGCGGCCGTTGTCGGTCGGTTTGGTGCCCATTCTCCCGCTCCCCCCGAGCTGACGCAGGGGTCCCCCTGAGCTGGGAACCCCTGCGTCACAACGTACTCAGCCGGTCTGACACTCAGTGCTTGTGCGCGCCCAGCAGCTCGTGCGTCAGCTGGATCTTGGCGCGCGACTTCGGCTCCGCCTTCACCGACAGCGACTTGGCCGCGTCCGCAGGACGGCCAGGCGCCTCCGCCGGCTTGCCCTTGGTGAAGAGCCACGTCTGGAACAGCTGGTCGAGCTGCTGCCCCGACACCCGCTCGGCGAGCGCGATGAACTCCTCGATCGTGGCGTCGCCGTAGCGCTTCTCGGCCAGCCACGTCTTCAGGATCTCGAAGAACTTCTCGTCGCCGACGGCCACGCGCAGCGCGTGCACGGCGAGCGCGCCGCGGTCGTAGACGGCGCCGTGGAAGACGTTCGAGGGGCCGGGGTCGCCGGGCAGGACCTGCCAGAACTCGTCGTCGGCCGGGTACGAGTCGTAGATGAAGTCGGCGTTCTCCTGAGCCGTGCCCTCACCGACGTGCTCGGACCACAGGAACTCGGCGTAGGAGGCGAAGCCCTCGTTCAGCCAGATGTCGCGCCAGTGGTGCACGGACACCGAGTCGCCGAACCACTGGTGCGCGACCTCGTGCGCCACGACGTAGGTGTTGGCGCCGCGACGGAAGAACGCGTCGTCGTAGGTCGAGCGGGTCTGGTTCTCGAGTGCGTAGCCGAGGTCCGGCGTGACGACGCCGCCCTGCGCCTCGAACGGGTACGGGCCGAAGTTCTCCACCAGGAACTCGGTGACCTCGGGCGTGCGCTCGATGCTCGACTTGGCGGCGTCGGTGTGCTCGCCGAGGCGCTCGGAGTAGGCGTTCACGACCGGCTGGCCGTTGGGCGCCGCGTACAGACGGATCTCGAACTGGCCGATCGCCAGGAACGTCAGGTAGGTCGCCTGCGGCTTGGTGCTGCGCCAGTTCCAGCGGGTCCAGCCGTTGATCTGGCGGGTCTGGCCGACGAACGTCCCGTTCGAGATCGCCTCGACGCCGTTCGGGACGGCGACGTTCACGTCGAAGGTCGCCTTGTCCGTGGGGTGGTCGTTGGACGGGTACCACCAGGAGGAGATCTCCGGCTCACCGATGGCGAGGGCGCCGTCGGGAGTCTTCGTCCACGGCGTGATGCCGTTGCGGTCCTTCACGGCGGACGGCGTGTCGGCGTACGTGACGACGATGGTCAGGTCCTGGCCCTTGCGCACGCCTCCGCGCGGGGTGAGGGTCAGCTCGCCGTCGTCGGACACGAAGGAGGCCGGCGCGTTGTTCACCCGGACCGACTTCACCTTGAGCAGGAAGTCCAGGTTGAACTGCGTCAGGTCCTGGGTGGCCCTGGCGAGGATCGTCGTGGTGCCGGACAGCTGGTCGCCGTTCGGGTTGTAGTTGAGCCTGATGTCGTAGTGGGAGACGTCGTATCCGCCGTTGCCGTACTCCGGGAAGTACGGGTCACCGGCGCCGGGTGCACCGGGGGACGCGGCTAGCGCCGTCCCCGCGAAGAGCGTCATCGCAGCCGCGGACGCGACCGCGGTCGTCGCCTTGGATCTGATCGACATGCGCGGGACGCTATCCACACATTTGACGTTTGAGCCACCGACTTACGTATGTTTCCTACCTGGCGAAAATGGTTGACACAGTCGACTTGAGACTCTGGTGCAACGTCCTCAGCCCGTGTCGTTTTGCCTGCACTTCCACCACTCGGAGGCCCTCCGGGCGCGCAAGTGCGCTACGGAACTCCTCCTGGCCGTCCATTGTGGAGTGAGGAATTCGGTAGCCCGCGCACAAAGCGGCCAGATCCGTGCCGTGCGGAGTGCCGAAGATTCTTTCAAAACTACCGCCGTACTCGGGCGCACCTTGTTCCAGCAACGAAAAGATCCCGCCACCGTCGTCGTTGAGCACGACGATCGTGAGATCCGGCCGGTGGTCGGCGAGCAGGCCGTTGATGTCGTGCAGGAAAGTCAGGTCTCCCATCAGCGCGTATGAAGGACCCTGATGGGTCACGGCGAGACCGACGGCCGTGGACACGCTGCCGTCGATGCCCGCGGCACCGCGGTTGGCGTGCACGGTGATGTCCGGACGGCGCTCGCCCACGTGGTCGACGTCGCGGATCGGGTTGGACGAGCCGACGAACAGCAGCGAGCCCGATGGCATCGCCTGCGTGAGGTCGCGAGCGACGTGCAGGCCGGTCGGCCACGGCTCGGCATCGAGCAGCTCGTCGACGGCGTCGCTGACGTTCTTCACCGTGCTCTGCCACGCCTGAGCCCACTCGCCGTCGAGCTCGGCCGGTTCGGGCAGCCAGGTCGACGCCCGGCTGGCGGTGAACTGCACGTCCGGCCACTTCGCCTGGTCGCCGACGGCGTGCACGATCTTCGTCTGCCGCAGCAGTGCCTGCTGGCCCCGCGACAGGGTGACCCGGCCGACGACGAGCACCGCGTCCGGCTGGAGGTGCGCGGGCAGACCGGCGTTGAGCAGCAGCGATCCGTGGCGCAGGCCACCGGGCGCGGTCGGCTCGGCGATCACCGGCCAGCCGAGCTCTGACGCTCCGCGCAGCCGGTCCGGGTGGTCGTCGCCGAGCAGCACGAGCGTGCGGGGCGGGAGGTCCGACGGCCTGGTCTCGACGGTGAACGTGCGGTCCGTGGCGGTCCACGGAGTGCGGTCGGACGAGGGCCAGGAGGAGTCGTCCGGGGTGAGCGGCGGCCGGAACGGCACGTTCACGTGCGTCGGGCCGGGAGTCGCGATCGCGCGGCAGATCAACGAGCGCGTGGTCGGCTCGTCGGCGGCCTCCGGCAGGTGCAGGGTGGGGAGGCCGAGGACGTCGTACTGGTTGATCGTCTGGCTCGCGCCGGTGCGGTACAGATCGACCGGGCGGTCCGCGGTCAGTGCGATCAACGGCACGCCGGTCAGCTGCGCCTCGATCACGGCGGGGTGCAGGTTCGCCACGGCCGTGCCACTCGTACAGGTGACGACGGCGGGCGTGCCCGTCTTGGCCAGGCCGAGCGCGAGGAAGCCCGCGCTGCGCTCGTCGATCCGCACGTGCAGCGTGAGCAGGCCTTTCTGCTCGGCCTGATGCAGTGCGAACGACAGCGGGGCGTTGCGCGAACCGGGACACAGCACGGCGTGGCGCACGCCGTTGCCGACCAGTTCGTCGACGATCACCCTCGCCTGCGCCGTGGACGGATTCATGCGCCTAGAGTCTCAGACCGTGGCAGATCAGGAGCTCTTCGACCCGTCGCTGTGGAAGTCCGTCGAGGGCTTCGACTTCACCGACATCACGTACCACCGCGCCATCGACCAGGGCACGGTCCGCATCGCGTTCAACCGCCCCGAGGTGCGCAACGCGTTCCGGCCGCACACCGTGGACGAGCTGTACCAGGCGCTCGACCACGCGCGGATGTCGTCCGACGTCGGCTGCGTGCTGCTGACCGGCAACGGACCGTCCCCGCGCGACGGCGGCTGGGCGTTCTGCAGTGGCGGTGACCAGCGGATTCGCGGGCGCAGTGGTTACCAGTACGCCTCCGGTGAGACGGCCGACACGGTGGATCCGGCACGGGCGGGGCGGCTGCACATCCTGGAGTGCCAGCGACTGATCAGGTTCATGCCGAAGGTCGTCATCGCGGTCGTGCCCGGCTGGGCCGCGGGTGGTGGCCACAGCCTGCACGTGGTGTGCGATCTCACGCTCGCGAGCGAGGAGCACGCGAAGTTCAAGCAGACCGACGCGGACGTCGGCTCGTTCGACGGCGGCTACGGCTCGGCGTACCTGGCGCGGCAGGTCGGCCAGAAGTTCGCCCGCGAGATCTTCTTCCTCGGCCGCACGTACTCCGCCGAGGAGATGCACAGGATGGGCGCGGTCAACGCCGTCGTGCCGCACGCGGAGCTGGAGACCACGGCGCTGCAGTGGGCCCGCGAGATCAACGGGAAGTCGCCCACCGCCCAGCGGATGCTCAAGTACGCGTTCAACCTGATCGATGACGGACTGGTGGGACAGCAGCTGTTCGCCGGTGAGACGACCCGGCTCGCGTACATGACCGACGAGGCCGTCGAGGGCCGGGACGCGTTCCTGGAGAAGCGCGACCCCGACTGGTCGAACTACCCGCACTACTTCTGATGATCGACGAGCTGCGCGCGGCGCTCGCCGGCGGAGAGCCACTGGTCGACGGCCCGCTCGACGGCTGGGAGAAGCGGGCCGTGCTCGGCGTGCCCACCTCCGGATCGACGGGCGAGCCGAAGACCGTGCTGCTCGACGCCGACGCGCTGACCACGTCGGCGCAGGCCACCCACGAGCGGCTCGGCGGGCCCGGCACGTGGCTGCTGGCGTTGCCCACCAGCCACATCGCCGGGATCCAGGTGCTGGTGCGGTCGATCGTCGCCGGCACCACGCCCGGCGTGCTCGACATGTCGAAGGGCTTCCGCGCCATGGGGTTCGCGCAGGCCGCCCAGCCGGTACTCGCCCAGCCGGGACGTCACTACACCGCGCTGGTTCCGACGCAGCTCTCCCGGCTCGTCGTGGGCGAGGGGCCGGGGCTCTGGGCGCTGCGGCAGTTCGACGCCGTGCTGATCGGCGGGGCCGCCACCCCGCCGAAGCTGCTGCAGCAGGCGCGCGCGCTCGGCGTGCAGGTCGTCACCACGTACGGCATGAGCGAGACGGCCGGTGGGTGTGTGTACGACGGTGAGCCGCTGCGGGACGTCCGGCTGCGCACCGATGACGTGATCGAGATCAGCGGACCCGTGCTGGCACTGGGCTACCGCGGCAGCGCGGAACCGTTCGGCGAGTGGTTCCGCACGGGTGATCTCGGCCGGCTGCGCGACGGGCGGCTGGAGGTGCTGGGCCGCGCTGACGACGTGATCGTCACGGGTGGCGAGAAGGTGCCGCCGGTGCTGGTGGAACGGGCTCTGGCGACCGTTGAGGGCGTGCTGGAGGCGTGTGTCGTCGGCGTGCCGGACGACGAGTGGGGTCAGGTCGTGGCAGCGGCAGTCGTCGTGCGCGGCGACGAGCCTTCTCTCGAAGACCTGAGGGCGGCGGTTCTGGACGCCGTGGGCCGGGCGGCGGTCCCGAAGCTCGTGCGGTTCCTGTCCGAGCTGCCGTTGCGCGGACCGGGCAAGGTCGACCGAACGGCAGTCGCCGACTCTTTTAGGTGAACCTTTACCGCTGAGGACAACTCTCCCCGCGAAGCGTGCGGACCCAAGCCGCGCGCGTTAGCGATGGGGGTTTCTTCATGCGCTACCTGTTACCGCTGGTCGCCGGAGCCGCGTTGACGGTCGGACTGGCGTCCCCTGCCCAGGCAGCCTCCAACGAGTGGACCGCCGACGTGAGCGGCCACGCCGTCACGTGGGGCGGCTCCCCGCGCACGGGTCTGATCGAGCTCGGCTCGCACAGACTCGCTCAGCCCGCGAACGCGGTCACGGCGGCGGTGACCGGCGATGGTGTCGTGGACGTGCGCGGTCTGCGTCCGGACGGTCAGTGGACCGAGTGGCTGGAGGCGCCGGCCACGTTGCCGGTGACCACGTCCACCATCCAGACGCGCGTTGTTCTCAGCAGTGGCAAGGCATCGCGAGTCAAGCTGATGGCTTCACGGGTGGCCGCTACGGAAGATGTTTCCGTTGCTGCCGCTGGACGTTCGTACCGCGTCTACGCGACGCGCGAGGGCCTCGTCGGCGGCACCACGGCGAACGGCCACACGATCCGTTCGCGCGACCACTTCGTCGCGCTGCCGTCGCGGCGTGGCTTGGCGCCCAACAACTCCGGCAGCTACAGCGTGCAGGTGTGCGCGTCGAACGGCCGTTGCGAGTGGGCGCCGGTGTGGGACGTCGGCCCGTGGAACACCAAGGACGACTACTGGAACCCGTCCAGCACGCGGGAGATGTGGAAGGACCTGCCGCAGGGCAAGCCCGAGGCGCAGGCCGCGTATCAGGACAACTACAACGGCGGTAAGGACCAGTTCGGGCGTGAGGTCGCCAACCCCGCTGGCATCGACCTCGCCGACGGCACGTTCTGGGACGGACTGAAGCTGACCACGAACTCGTGGGTGACCGTGACGTACCTGTGGACCGGCTCCGGTCCTGTCGGGACGGTCCGCACGTCGGCGGCGAACGGCACGGTGAACGTACGCAGTGGCGCGAACTCCTCCACCTCGCAGGTCGGGCTGGCCGCGAACTACGCCCAGGTCAGGGTCACCTGCCAGCTGACGGGCGAGTCGGTGACGGGTACGCAGGGCACCTCGAACATCTGGTACCGCATCGCGTCCGGCAAGCACATCGCCAAGGCCTATGTGGCCGGTGTGTCCGGCGCGACTAGCTGCTGATACACCCGTTTGCTGGTCCTCAGTAGCCATGGCGGAGGATGGAGGCATGGCCTCAGTCGTCCAGTGGATCCAGGGGACCCGCCCGCGCACCCTGCCGAACTCGATCGCTCCGGTGATCGTGGGCGCGGCTGCGGCGCACCACATCGACGAGTTCAAACCGCTCCACACGGTGCTGGCGCTCGTGGTGTCGGTCGCGCTGCAGATCGGCGTGAACTACGCCAACGACTACTCCGACGGCATCCGCGGCACCGACGACAACCGGGTGGGACCGTTCCGGCTCACCGGTTCCGGTGCCGCGGAGCCCGCGAAGGTCCGGCTGGCGGCGTTCATCTCGCTCGGCGTCGGCGCGCTGGCAGGAATCGCGCTCGTGGTGCTGTCCGGGTACTGGTGGATGCTCGGGCTCGGCGCCGCGTGCATCGCCGGGGCGTGGTTCTACACCGGCGGCAAGCGTCCGTACGGTTACGCGGGGCTCGGCGAGATCGCGGTGTTCCTGTTCTTCGGGCCGGCCGCGGTGCTGGGCACGCTGTACGTGCAGACCGGGGAGATCACCGGGATCGGCATCGGCGCGTCCATCGCGATGGGGTCGATCTCGGCCGCCGTGCTGGTGGCGAACAACCTGCGGGACATCCCGACGGATGCGGTGTCGGGCAAGCGAACCCTGGCCGTCGTGCTGGGCGACAAGGACACCCGCAGGCTGTACCTCGCGCTGGTGGCGGTGCCGTTCCTGATCGCGCTCGGGATGACCGTGCGGGTGCCTTACGCGTTGCTCGGGTTCCTCGCGGCGCCGGTGCTGCTGCCCGCCGTGCGCCGGGTGGCGTCCGGGCGCGGTGGCCGTGACCTGATCCCGGTGCTGCAGTTCACCGGGTTCGCGATGCTGGCCTGGGCGGTGCTGATCAGCGCGGGGTTGTTCCTCGACTGACGTTCACCAGGCGTCCTCGGTGAACTGGGTCGGCTCGTCGTCGTCGGTGCGCGCGGGCCTGCGCGGAGGCGGAGGAGGTGCCGTCTCTCCCCTGATCAACTCGTTGAGCGTCGCGCGGTCGGCTTCGAGTGCCTGGCGCACAAGGGGATCGTGCGACGCCTCGCCGGTGAGGACCTGACGCCAGCTGAGTCCCGCACCGCGGGCGATGCGGTCGGCCAGCTGGCGCATCGCCGGTGACGCGTCGCTCGACTTGGCGAACTGCATCACCCTGCGAACGTCCTCAGCGGACGGCTCCCTGCCCTTGAGGTTCTGCTCGGCGGACCGCATGGCACGGTCCGCCTCGGCGACGGCGCTCGTCAGGAAGTCCTCCGCCGCGTGGATGTCCGGTGTCCGCCAGGCCGTCATCACCACTTGTCCTCCGCGAAGATGTCGGGGTCGTTCTCGTCGCCGTCGTCACCCCGGCCTCTGCGCGGACCCTGCGCGTTCATGATCTCCTCGACGGTCGTGCCCTCCTGCAGCATCTGGAACGCCTGCTTCATCTTCTTGACGTTCTCCTGCTGCATGGCCTGCACGTCGGGGTCCTGCGCCGCCTTGCCGGAGACGACGTCCTCCCACGTGAACTCGCCCGCGTCCACCTTGCGCTTCAAGGCCTTCAGCTGCTCGGGCGCGTCCTTCTCCTGCGCGGCCCGCTCGACCTGCTGCGCGATCGCCTTGAAGTCGACCGGCGGAATCGGCGGCAGCGGCGTGTCCCTGAGCCGGTTGGCGAGGTCCTGCGCCTCCTTGAAGCGCGCGTCGACCTGGGCCTCCGCCGCGCGCAGCTCAGGCGTCTTCCAGCTGTCGTTCGGCGTGGTCATCCGTTCTCCCTCGCGAAAAGCCCCCGCTGGATCGGCCTGATCTCGTCGCGGACGTCGGTCAGCTCGCCGCGCGCCGCGAGGGTGCGCCACTGCCGGAAGTCTACTTCGGACAGACCGAGCTCCTGTGCCGTTTGGTAGTTCTCGCCGAGGAAGTGCAGTACGGCGTTGTCACCCATGATGCCGAGGATCTCGAACTCGGCACCGCGGAACGTGCAGAGCTTGCGCAGCAGGCCGAGATCCTCGACCACCGCGTCCGGAACCTCCAGGACCCCGTTGGTGAAGTCCGGCGGCGCCGGCTGGCCGGCCAGCGGGTGCAGCAGCACGGAGCCGGGCGCGGGACCGAAGTCGACGTCGAAGTCCTGGCCGCGATACCGGCCGCAGAGTCCACGCCGGACGGTCGGCCGCAGCGGAACAGGTGCCTGCCAGTACCTCCCCGGCCCGAAGCCGACGTCACCCGTGGGGATCCAGCCGGTCTGCCGGTTGAGGTACTTGCCGACGCTGCGCGCCTCGCCGTCCGGCTCGAACCGCCACAGCTCGGTGCCCGCCGGGAGCTCGGTGAGCTCCATGACGTACTCGGGGATCGGCTGCGCGCTCGGCGTGTAGCCGGTGCCGGTGAAGGGCAGCGGGTAGACGCGGGTCGTGCCCATCTTCTGCGCGCCTTCGAGCGTCGGGCCGCCGAAGCTCGTGTCGAAGATCTCCGTGGTGTGGGCCAGGAACCGCAGCAGGTACTGCGTGCCCTTCGGCCAGTCCGCCACCTTGTCGACGCCGAACGCCTCCGCGAACTGGTCGGAGGTGCCCTGCGGGAAGTCCTGCCCGCGCGTCACGAACCCGGCGGCGCGGTGCGGCTCGAACTTGCCCGGCACGACGACGTTGCCCAGGTAGAGCTGCGCGATCGCGGGGTGCACGATCTTCTGCAGGATGGTCTCCGGCCCGATGCCGGCCGCCTTGCGCACGGCCTGTGGGGTGCTCATCCCGGGTTCTTCTCCTTCCACCGCGCCAGGTAGTCGGTGCGGTCGACCTGCACGTCCGCCAGCTCGCCGACGTCGAGCGTGGCCCGGTAGCCGTTGTACTGGTCGCCTTCCAGACCGTTCTGCGCGGCCCAGACGTACTCGCCGCCCGCGTACCCGGCCTCGGCCTTGCCGTTCTCCACCGAGATGACGTTGAACGGCTGCCCGCGCCAGGTCGCCGTCATCTTCTCGACGTACCAGGCGTCGAGGTCTTCGACGGCGACCGTCTTGAGCTCACGGCCGTTGTAGTTCTGGAAGCCCTCGTCGTTGACGTAGGCCACCCCGGGCAGCTTGCGGATCCAGACGTGCCGGTCCCCTTCACCGCCCGCGTAGAACACCTCGCCGCGGTACTCGGCCATCTCCTGCGAGTACTTGGTCATCAGAGCTTCGTCCAGCCGAACTTGCGGTCGTACACGGCGTGCAGTCTCTCAGTGCCGTCCTCGTTCACCTGCCAGATCTCGGCACGATCCGGCAACGGCGTGCCGCCGTCGACCCGCCACTCCGGCACACCACCCATCGTGGAGCCGGTGCCGGTGAACGGGTCGTAGCCGTCGTACACCTTGGTCGAGCCGCCCGCTGCCGCCATCTGCTTCTGGCTCGCCTCGTAGTGGGCCTGCTCCTGCGGCGACTGGTACTCACTCTCCTGCCGCGGCCCGAACGTGTTGAAGTCGGGCACGTCCTTCTTCGGCCCGCCGAACGGGATGTTGTGGTTGCCGACGTTCTGGTCGGTGATCTGGTACCGCAACTGCATCGCGGACTGGGCGTTCTCGGGGATCGGCGTCCAGCCCCTGCCCTTGTCGTCCAGCGCCAGCCCGTCGCGCAGCCCCGCGGGGGTGTTGATGGGGGCGACGTCCTGCCCCCTGGCGATCGAACCGCCCATCTGGTTCTGCCAGTCAGCCTGCCTGGAGCCCGGCGCGTGCGGCTGGTCGGGCAGGTAGGTGCTGAGCGCACCCTGGTTGAGCGCCTTGGTGACGATGTCGCCGGTGTCGACCTTGATCTGGTTGCGGACGTCGGCCACGTGCTGCGCTTCGTCCGCGCTGAGCTCGGTGGAGAGCTTCTGGCTCAGCTCGACGTACCGGTCGCGGTCGGCCTGGTTGGGCAGGATCTGCTCCAGCTGGTGCTGGTAGCCCTGACCTTGCGCGGTCATCGCGGCGGCGTCGAAGTGGCCCTTGAGGTCGGGGCCGGTCGGGGCGGGGGTGCTGCCGTTGTCCTGCTGGGTGTCGTGGCCGGTGGACGCGTCGTCGGTGGGCTTGGGGTCGGGGTCCTGGCCGGTCGGGGTGTTGTCGTGGTCGGGCTGGGGGTCGTGCGGCCTGACATCCTCGGCACCGCTCGCGTCGGTGTCGTTCGGCTTGGCGTCGTCGGGCTTGGCGTCGTCGGGCTTGGCGTCGTCGGGCTTGGTGTCGTCGGGCTTGGTGTCGTCGGGCTTGGTGTCGTCGGGCTTGGTGTCGGTGTCGTGCGGCTTGCCGTCGCCAGGCGTGGCGTCCGCGTCGTGCGACTTCGCGTCGGTGTCGTGAGGCTTCGCGTCGGAGTCGTGAGGCTTCGCGTCGGAGTCGGGTCGGCTGTCCGCGTCGTGCGGCTTGGTGCCGGAGTCCTGTGGAGTCGTGTCGTGCGGCTTGGTGCCGGCCGGCGCGTCGTGCGGCTTGGTGTCCGTCGAGCCGTTGGGCGTCGTGTCGTGCGGACGAGCGCCGCCGTCGTGAGGCGTCGTGCCGGACGGGGTCGAGGGCGTGCCGCTGGGCGACGAGTGGTCCGTGCTGGGGCTCGGGTGTCCGGGAGGCGAGGGCAGATCACCACCAGTGCTGGGAGACGGGTGCCCCGGAGGCGAGGGCAGGCCACCGCCAGAACTCGGCGTCGGGTGCCCCGGAGGCGACGGCAGGCCGCCACCAGAACTCGGGGACGGGTGCCCCGGAGGCGACGGCAGATCACCACCAGTGCTGGGAGACGGGTGCCCCGGAGGCGAGGGCAGGCCACCGCCAGAACTCGGCGTCGGGTGCCCCGGAGGCGACGGCAGGCCGCCACCAGAACTCGGGGACGGGTGCCCCGGAGGCGACGGCAAGCCGCCACCACTGGGGGTCGAGTGTCCGGGCGGGGACGGAAGGCCGCCGCCCGTACCTGCGGGAGCCGGGGCCGTTGCCGTGCCAGAGGCGGCGCTGGGAGGCGTGGGCAGGCCGCCGCCGGAACCCGGAGTCGGATGCGAGCCGGGGGTCGGGTGCGAGCCGGACGTACCCGGAGCCGGGTGCGATCCCGGCGAGCCCGGAGTCGGGTGCGTGGGAGAGCCCGGAGTGGCGTGTGTGGGAGAGCCCGTGCCCGACGGCGGCGTGGGCAGGCCCGCACCACCTGGCCGGGAGCTGCCCGCGCCGGGTCCACCTGCGCCGGAGCCGGTGTTCGAGTGGCCGGGCGGGGTGGGCAGACCCGAGCCGGGGCTTGCGTGGCCAGGAGGCGACGGGAGGCCGCCGGCCGGAGGCTTTGCCTGGCCTGGCGAGCCTGCGGGAGTCGTGGGCCAGGCCGAGCCCGCGGACGAGCCCGGCCGTGAGCCGGAGCTGCGCGTGGAATCGCCGCCGCCCGCCATCGGAGCTGCGCCCATGGGCATCGCGCCGCCCATCGGGGTCTGGTGGTGCGACGGCGGTGCGGCTGCCGGGGCCGCGCCGGCCGTGTGCGTGGTGTCGGGGCGCGGGACGGGAGCCCCTGGGCCACCGGGACCTCCGCTCGGTACGCCGCTGTGACCACCTACGGGCGCACCGCCGGGACCGCCGCCGGAACCCGCACCCAGCGTCGGCGGGGCGGACACCGTGGGGCCCGCAGCCGTCGCGGCGTGCGTGACGGGTGTGTCCGGGCCGCCCTGCAACGTCGGGGGAGCGGAGACCGGGGCACCGCCGGGAGCGACGGAGGTGACGGCAGCCGGTTTGGTGCCGTCGGCGGCACCGGGCGGGGTGTAGACCTCGCGGACTTTGGAGCCGATGTCCTGGCCGCGGTCGGCGATCTCGGTGGCGGATTCCTTGATGGACGTCATGTCGTCGCGGATGTCGTTGACCGCGTTGCGGACGTCTCGGCCCGCCTCGGCCACCTCCTGGGTGGCGTTCATGGCCT
The DNA here is from genome assembly GCF_039537795.1 of Lentzea roselyniae. Taxonomy (NCBI): domain Bacteria; kingdom Bacillati; phylum Actinomycetota; class Actinomycetes; order Pseudonocardiales; family Pseudonocardiaceae; genus Lentzea; species Lentzea roselyniae. Next base: position 299,628 of record NZ_BAABBE010000006.1, on the reverse strand, counting down.
CGGCGAGGGAGTCGGCGTCCTTCAGCTTGCCGATGGCCGAGAAGACGCGGCCCACGGCGTCGAACAGGGCCTTCACGTCCGTGATGAGCTTCTTGACCGTGTCGATGATGTCCATCACGCGCCGGTAGATCTGGTACGCGTTCCAGACCATCTCGGCGGCCTTGATCCAGCCGGCCACCGGGAGCCAGACGGTGGCGGCGGCCTCGAGCAGCTTGTTGACGAGGTAGTCGAGCAGGCGCGCGGCCTGCTTGCCCAGGGCCTCGGCGCCGGAAGCGACGGTGTCGAAGCCCTTCGCGATGAGCTGGGTGACGCCCATCTCGGCGAACAGGGCGGCCTTCCAGCCCAGGGCGATGTACCGCTCGTGGGCACGGGCGGCGTCGCCGTCCCAGTGCTCGCGCACCTTGCCCACCGCATCGGTGAGGTTGTACGAGACGTCGTTCATCGCGTTGCCGACCATGCGCCACGCGTCGCCGTCGGCACGGATCTTCGACCAGTCACCGGTGATCGGCGTGATGATCGTGGCGACCAGGCTTTCGCCGGTCACCGCCTCGAACACCCAGTTGACCGCCTGCACGCCCCAGCCCTGGTCGGCCAGGACGTCGTTCAGGGAGGCCGTGTCGACCTCCGGCTGCTTCAGGGACGCGGAGACCGGGCGCGGATCCCGGTACGCGGTCGTCACTTCAGGATCCCGTTGAAGATCGCCAGCTGGGCGCGCTCGACGGTCTCGTAGACCTGAGCGGTCGAGTCCATCGCGCACGCCGTCCCCTCAAGCTTCGACTTGCCGAAGTCGAGCGTCTCGTCGAACAGCGCGCGCACGATGTCCACGCCCGGCTGCAGCAACGTCAGCAGGCCGGTGAAGCCCGCCTTGTCGCACGCCGTGGTGTGGACGTACTTGCGGATCGTCTCGAACTCCTGCGCCTCGGTGCGCAGATACTCGGCGTACGCGCGCAGCTCGGCGGCGTCGGTGAACAGCGACGACACAGGTCCCCCCTGCAGGACTCAAGTGCTCAGGTCACGCTGTGACGCACGACTCTCGTCACCAGTTCCCCGTGCGGTGGAAGTTGTTCAGCCGTTCCAGGCACGGGTCGAGATCCATGCCTTGTGCGGATACCCATGAGTCGTCGTAGTAGGTGTTCGCGTAACGCTCGCCGCCGTCGCACAGCAAGGTCACCACGCTCCCGCGCGTGCGCGACTGCCTCATCTCGGCGACGATCTGGAACGCTCCCCAGAGATTCGTCCCGGTCGAACCGCCGACCCGCCGTCCGAGCAGGTTCTCCACGTACCGGATGGTCGCCACGGACGCCGCGTCCGGCACCTTGATCATGCGGTCGATCACCTGACCGACGAACGACGGCTCCACCCGCGGCCGCCCGATTCCCTCGATCCGCGAGCCGCGCGTGCCCACCAGCTCCGGCGTGCTGTCCCGCCACGCGTCGAAGAACACCGAGAACTCGGGATCCACCACGGCCAGACGCGTGGTCAGCTTCTGGTAGTGGATGTACCGGCCGATCGTCGCCGACGTGCCGCCCGTGCCGGCGCCCACGACAACCCAGTCGGGTTCCGGCGAGGGCTCCAGCTTCATCTGGTCGAAGATCGACTCGGCGATGTTGTTGTTGCCGCGCCAGTCCGTCGCGCGCTCGGCGTGCGTGAACTGGTCCATGAAGTGGCCGCCGAGCTCACTCGCCAGCCGCCGCGACTCGTCGTAGATCGCCGACGGCTCGTCGACGAAATGGCACCTGCCGCCCTGCCGCTCGATCAACGCGACCTTCTCGGCCGAGGTCGAGCGGGGCATCACCGCGATGAACGGCAGTCCCAGCAGCCGCGCGAAGTACGCCTCGGAGACCGCGGTGGACCCCGACGACGCCTCGATCACGGGCGTGCCACCGGTGATCCAGCCGTTGCAGATCGCGTAGAGGAACAGCGACCGCGCCAGCCGGTGCTTCAACGAGCCCGTGGGGTGCGTCGACTCGTCCTTCAGGTAGAGGTCGATGCCCCAGTCGAGCGGCAGGGGATAGCGCAGCAGGTGCGTGTCCGCACTGCGGTTCGCGTCCGCCTCGATGATCCCGACGGCCTCGCACACCCAGTGCCTGGTCCTGCTGCAACAACGGTCAACGGAGGTACTCACAGCGGCACGATAACCGCGCAGAGGTCCTATGCCTGGGTGAGAGGACCTTCGTCACCACGCAGCTCGGCGCGCAGCTTGTCCCGCTCCGCCTGACGTACCGCCTGGCGCTCGTTCAGACCGACAGCCACGCGCTGCCGCAGGCCCTTGAAGATGAACAACGAGGCAGGCAGCGCCACCACCACGCCGACGGCCAGCGCGGGAAGCAGTGGAACGTTGAACAGCATGAGCGCGCCCGTCACCACCGCGACGAGACCGAGCCGGGCGAGGACGTAGAGCGTCACATCTCGAGCGAGCACCCGTTCAGGTTACGTCGCTCTCCTCGTCACCGGTGTTCGGCCGCCCCTCGAAGCGCGTGGACAGCACCACGGTCGTGCGCGTACGGGCAACACCGGGGATGCGCCGCAGCCGCCCGAGAGAGCGCTCCAGGTCGTCCACCGTGGCCACGCGGACCTTCACGATGAACGACTCGTCGCCCGCCACCCGGTAGCAGGACTCGACCTCGACGAGCTCGCTCAGCGCGTCCGCGACCTCGTTGTCGTCCGCGATGTCGGTGGGGTGGATGCCGATCAACGCGGTCACGCCCAGGCCGACCGCGCTGGGGTCGACGACCGCGTGATACCCGACGATGACGCCGCTGGACTCGAGCTTGCCGACCCGTTCGTGCACGGCGGAGGCGGACAGGCCGACCTGCCTGCCGAGATCGGCGTACGTGGCCCGGCCGTTGGCACGCAGCGCGGCGATGATCTGGCGATCAAGAGCATCCACCCGCGACACCCTATGCCCTGCCCGCACGCGGGACCTTCTGTGCCGTTCGCGAGTTCGCGTCGGTCGTCCGGTCGCCCCTTCGTCGCGGATTCGGCGAAGCCCAATCTGCGGCGAAGCGGTGGCCGGACGACCGACTTCCTGGCGAACTCGCCGTCGTCTGCGGAGCAGCGGCCACGGGCGCAGCACATGTCCGGTTCGCCCCGGTCGTCCCTTACTACCTCTTTACCAAAAAACAAGCGTTCGAGTACCCGAAGGGTGAGATGCCACGATCAGACCTGAACGTCTGATCTGAGGAGGACGCGTGACTGCAGCCACTGAGCGCCTGTTGACGCCCGGGGAAGTCGCCAATCTGTTCCGGGTCGACCCGAAGACCGTGACCCGATGGGCCACCGCAGGTCGCATCGGCTCGATTCGCACGCCTGGAGGACACCGCAGGTTCCGTGAGACCGAGGTGAAGGCTCTGCTGTCGGAGCTCACGACCGAGGCGACTGAACCCGTTCGGCACTGAAACCGTAGTAATCCCTGTGCCGCGGGTAATCTCGTGGCAAAGGGAGGTGGCGACCAGATGATCTACCTGCTGGCGGTGATCGGTGCGCTCACCGTGGCTGTGCTCGTGTGGCGAGCGTTCGCCCCACAGCATTCGGAGTACACCCCGGGCCGCAAGGTGATCGCGCCTGACGACGACCCGGAGTTCCTGCGCAAGCTCGACGAGCAGCGCAAACGCGACGAGTGAACGGAAAAGGGGCCCCAACTCGCGGGGCCCCTTTCGCCGAGTGAGAACTTGCCCGGTCAGGTGTTGGGGAAGTCGCCGGCCACCACGGCCCCGAGTTCCAGCAACGCGAGCCGGGTCTCCGGCGCGAGCCGGTCCAGCGCGATCTCCGCGCCCTCTTCGAGGTGCTCGTCGAACGGCAGGCGAACCACGGCGCGGCACCGCTGCTGGAAGTGCGCGGCGAGCTTGTCGAGGTCGACCTTGCCCGACTTCGGGCGCACCGAGTTGATCACGCACACGGACTTCGCGACCAGGTCGCCGTAGCCGTGCGCCTCCAGCCAGTCGAGCGTCGCCGCCGACGTCTGCGCGCCGTCGACCGAGCCGGACGACACCAGCACCAGCTGGTCGGCCTCGTCCAGCACGCCCTTCATCGCGGAGTGCATCAGGCCGGTGCCGCAGTCGGTGAGCACGATGTTGTAGAAGTGCTCGAGCAACGCCACCGTGCGCCGGTAGTCGTCCTCGCTGAACGCCTCCGACACCGCGGGGTCCTGCTCGGACGCCAGCACCTCGAGGCGCGCGGGCGACTGTGAGGTGTAGGCGCGGACGTCGCTGTACCGAGTGATCCGCGACGCGTCGCGCAGCAGGTGCCGCACTGTCGCCGTGGTCTCCCGCGGGATCTTCAACGCCAGCGTGCCGCGGTCGGGGTTCGCGTCGACCGCGATCACGCGGTCACCGCGCAGCGACGAGAACGTCGAGCCCAGCGTGGTCGTCGTGGTGGTCTTGCCGACGCCGCCCTTGAGCGACAGCATCGCGATCTTGTAGCACCCGCGCAGCGGCTGGTTGATCCGCGCGATCAGCTCACGGCGCCGGATGTCGGCAGGGCTCTCCCCGAGGTTGAGCACGCCACCGGTCACCGCGTGCAGCGACTTGCGCCAGCCGGACGCCGGCGGGCGCTTCTCCTTCTTGAGCAGCTGCTGCGACGAGACTTCCTGCGCCTGCGAGCGGTAAGGCTGCTGCGGGAAGTTGTTCGGGTACTGCGCCCCGGCGAACTGGCCGTACTGGGCCGTGTTGTGGGGTCCGGACTGCCCGGGACCGACCTGATAAGCACCCGATTGGCCGCCGCCCACCTGGTACGGACCGGAGCCGTCCACGGCGTACGCGCCGGACTGCGAACCGGGCACCTGGTAGGGACCAGAGGCGTTGCCGGGCACCTGATAGGGGCCGGACGCGTTGCCGGGGACCTGGTACGGGTCCGCCGCTTGGGGGCCGCCGAGGTTGTACGGACCCGATTGACCGCCGCTGACGTGCTGCGGACCGGACTGCTGCGGGTCGAGGTAGGCCGTCTGCGAGTCGACGTACTGCGGGCTTGTGCCCTGTTCCTCACCCGGTGGTTGCCAGTTCACCGCTGTGGCCCTCCCTGAGCAAGGAGGATCGAGACCTCCCCGACCCCCGGGTTGCGACGGTACGCAACCGACGCCGGTTCCATCGACCTGGGGGCTTAACTCGTTAGAGACCCGCGTACGAATGCAACCCGCTGGTGACCAAGTTGATGAAGAACAGGTTGAACACGTTCAGCGCGAAGCCCACGACGTTGATCCAAGCGGCCCCACGGCCACGCCAACCGGCCGTCGCCCGTGCGTGCAGATACGCCGCGTAGACGACCCACGAGACGAACGCCACGGTCTCCTTGGGGTCCCAGCCCCAGAACCGGCCCCACGCGGCTTCCGCCCAGATCGCGCCGCAGATGATGCCTGCGGTGAACAGCGGGAACGCGAGCACGGTGGTGCGGTAGGACATCCGGTCGAGCACGTCGGCGGACGGCAGCTTCGGGAAGCGGTCGGGCCTGCTCGCCTTGAGCAGGTAGAGGATCGACGTCACACCGGGGATCAGCAGCACGCCGGACGAGATCGAGATCACCGAGACGTGAATCACCAGCCAGTACGACCGCAGCGCCGGCTGGACGGGCGCGGACTCGGCGTAGAGGACGGTGCCGCCGAGGAACAGCAGGACCAGGATCGGCGTCAGCACGAACGCGCCGAGGCGGCGGATCGGGAACTTCACCATCAGCACGAGCCACGTCACGACCGCGGCGAGGCACAGCAGCGACATGTACTCGTACATGTTGCCCCAGGGCGCACGCCCGGCGGAGAGACCGCGCATCACCAGCGAGCCCAGGTGCAGCAGCGCGCCGAGGACGGTCAGCGCGGCACCCATGCGGCCGATGCGCTCCGGCTTGCTCAGCTCGGTCCTGACCTGCGGTTCGACCAGCCCTGGCACGGGCGCACCCGCGCCGACCAGCGCTTCGGCCTTGCGCGGGGCACGCGCGAACGCCTGCTCGACCGCGTACAGCAGAACCGCGAAGAGGTAGACGCCCAGCGCGCTGCGGTACAGCCAGTCGCTGTAGGTCGCGAGGGTCTCGTTGACCGGCATCAGGACTTCTCCTCGTTCAAGACCGCGCGGGCGAGCCGCGTGAACTCCTCGCCGTATCCTGCCTGGTCAGTGCGGGCAAGCCCACCGACCTCGACCAACGTACGCCCGTCGTCCTGAGGGGTCGCACGCACCCACACCCGCCGGCGCTTGACGGTCAGCGAGACCCCGAGGCCGAGGATGATCAGGATGGCGAACACCAGCACGTACCCCTGGGTCGGGTCGTGCGAGACCTGCAACGACACCCAGTCGTTCACAGAGTCGAACCGCACCTTGGTGCCGTCGTCGAGCGCGATTTCCTCACCCAGCGCGAGGTTCTTGCGCGCGACCTTGTGCAACCGGCCCTGCTCGACCATCTTCATGTCGATCGAGAAGATCGACTGGCCGCGGCCGTCGTCCACGCCGAGGTCACCGCGGTACACGTCGACCGCGACCATCGGGTTGTTCAGCGCGGGGAACTTCGAGTTCAGGATGCTGCCGTGCAGCAACGGCGTCGGCGCGAGCAGCCCCGTGACCGCGATCTGGTTCTTGCGCCGCTGCTCGGAGTCCGTCACGCCGGGCGGGTCGAACTTCGTCGCACCCTCGGAGGCCAGCGTGAGCTGGTCCGACGGCAGCCACTGGATGCCCTGCGTGCGCTTCTCGCCGTTGGGGAACGTCACCGTGAACGTCGGCGTGTACCCGTGGCCGAGCAGGTAGAGCCGGTCGCCGCTGGTGCGCAGCGGATGGTTGACCTGCAGGGTGTAGGGCCGCCACGTGTTCGTGGTGAGGTCCTCGCCCGACTGGTAGCGGATGTCCGCCTGGTAGCCGACGGGCTGGCCGTTCTCGAGGTACTCGGCGGAGAACTTGCCGATCTCGACGCAGAACGGCGTGAGGTCGGTGCCGTCAACCCGCAGGCCGGGCCGGAACTGGTCGTAGTTGAAGATGCCGCCGTTGCAGAACTGGCCGCCGTTGGCCTGGACGATGACCTGGCCCTCGTAGTTGTACATCTTGCCCAGCGCGAACGAGACCAGCAGCCCGAGCAGCGCGAAGTGGAAGACCAGGTTGCCGGTCTCCCGCAGGAACCCGCGCTCGGCGCTGACCGTGTCCTCACCGGCGTCCATCCGCCAGCCGCGCATGGCCTTCTTGGCGCGCCCCACAGCCTCTTCCGGCGTCACGTCGAGCACGGCCTGCGCGTGATGCGGCATTCGCGAGAGGTTGCGCGGCGTCAGCACCGGCTTCGCGCGCATCTGCTTGAAGTACTCCCACGTGCGCGGCAGCAGGCACCCGACGAGGGACGTGAACAGCAGCAAGTAGATCGCCGCGAACCACGGCGTGGCGTAGACCTCGAAGAACCCGAGCTTGAGCAGGAACTGCCCCCACCAGCCGTGCTGCGCGACGTACTCGTCGACCTTCTGCGCGTTCAACGACAGCTGGGGCAGCAACGCACCGGGCATGGCCGCGAGCGCGAGCAGGAACAGCAGGGTCAGCGCGGTCCTCATCGAGGTGAGCCCGCGCCACGTGTTGCGGAGGAAGGCGATCACTAGAGCGGCAGCCTCACGACGTCGACGAACGAGTAGCGCAGCCACCCGACGAACTCACCCCAGAGCCCGGTGACCAGCGCGATCCCGACCAGGATCAGCAGCACGCCACCGAAGATCTGCACCTGCCGAGCGTGCGAGCGCAGCCACTTGGTCACCCCCAGCGCCCACCGCGCGCCGAGCGCGAGCACCACGAACGGCAACCCGAGCCCCAGGCAGTAGGCCAGCACCAGCACAGCCCCGCGCACCGTGGACGACCCGACCTCGGTGCTGCGCGCGACCGCGAGCACCCCGGCCAGCGTCGGCCCGAGACACGGCGTCCACCCGAGCGCGAACACCGCCCCGAGCAACGGCGCCCCGAACAACCCGGCCCTGGGCTTGGCGTGGAACCGCAGGTCCTTCTGCAGCGCCGGCACGAGCCCGATGAACACCAGCCCCATCAGGATCGTCACGACACCACCGATCCGCTGGAACAGATCGGCGTTGAGGAACAACGCGTCCGACGCCCCGAGAATCGCCATCGAGGCCAACGCGAAGACCACCGTGAACCCGAGCACGAACAGCAGCGAGGCCCCAGCCACCCGCCACCGCCCCTGCGCGGCCGGTTCGTTCGCCTCGACCCGAGGCGCCTCAGCCCCGACCAGCCCCGCGAGGTACGCCAGATAACCGGGTACGAGCGGCACCACGCACGGCGAAGCGAACGAGATGAAACCAGCGAGCAAAGCAACCCCGGTGGCCAGCAGCAACGGCCCGGAGATCGCCAGATCGGTGGGGTTCACACACCTCAGACTAGGTAGTTGCCCAGATCACGCGACCACCGGCATGGCCTTTCCGTGTGCAACCGCCCCCGCTGAACTGCGACAGAAGTACCGACGATTGCCGCCTTGTGGGTGACATCACGGTTGCTTAGCGTCAGCGCATGCATCGTTCCCGGCTGATCCTCCCGGCGCTCACAGTCACCGCGCTGGCTCTGTTCGCCCAGGTGCCGGCCGGTGGCGCTGCCCCGGCGATGGAGTGGCGAGAGGTCTTCAACGAAGACGGCTCCATCACCCAGACCCTCACGCCAAGGGCCCCAGCCGAGCAAAGAACGGGCCTCCGCCTCCTCGCCGCCGCCGAAGTGACGAAAATCCACGGCGACCGAGACTCGTCCGACGCCTTCGACCTGGTCTTCGTGGGCGACGGCTACACCTCGGACGACATGGCGGCCTACACCGCCAACGTCCAGAGCAAGTGGGCCGAACTCTCCGCCGTAGAGCCGTTCGCCTCCTACAAGCCGTACTTCAACGTCTGGCAGGTCAACGTCATCTCCACCGAGTCCGGCGTGGACCACGACCCGACCAAGGGCCTGCTCAAGGACACCGCCCTGGACATGGGCTTCTGGTGCCAGGGCCGAGACGCCAACACCGAACGCCTCCTCTGCGTGAACGAGACCAAGGCGAAGGAATACGCCGCCCTGGCCCCCCAGGCAGACCAGGTGATCGCCCTGGGCAACACCACCAAGTACGGCGGCGCTGGCGGCTCGGTGGCCACCGCCTCAGGCGCCAACGCCCAAGCGGGTCAAATCGCGATCCACGAACTGGGCCACTCGATCGGCGGCCTGGCCGACGAGTACGACTACCCGTACGCCAACTACACAGGCGCCGAACCCAAGGAATTCAACGTAACGACGGACCCCGCCGGCACAAAGTGGGGCGAATACCTGGGCCAGCCGTCTCCGGACGGCGGCGTGATCGCCCCGGTGGAAGGTGCGCGCTACTACAAAACGGGCTTGTACCGCCCCACCGCCAACTCGATCATGCGAACCCTGGGCAAGGAGTTCAACTCGATCGGCCGCGACGCCATGATCAAGGCCTTCAAGGCCAGAATCCCGTCGCTGAACCAACCGCCCACGCCGCCAGCAGGCAACTAGCCGTCACAAAAGGGCCCCGGCGCACTCCAGCCGGGGCCCTTGACATGTTGGCGGTCGTCAGCGGCGTTTCGATCATGTGTTGGTAGTACTCGCATACGCCACAACAGCCCTCTCGCGAAGGAGAAGCCCTCACTCCTTGGCAAGCTCATCCAAAACCGGCTGAACATCGGAAGCAAGCACAGCCACCAAAAACACAGCCGCAACCCGATGCTGCTTATCCACCACAAAGGTGGAGGGAACAGTATTGGCCGGCACACCCTTGAACACATTGATAAAACTACGAGAAGACCCGTCATAGATGGACGGGTAAGTCAACGACCGATCCCGCATGAAATCCTGCGGATGACTCTTGTCAGTCTCCTTGACATCAACACCAATAACCTGCGTGCCAGCATCAAACAGCTTCTGCATCTCGGGAGCCTCAGTCCGGCAAGGCCCGCACCAGGCCCCCCAAACGTTGATCACCACAGGCTTGCCCGCATAGTCAGACAGCCGAATGATCTTCCCGTCCTCCATCAGGGACTCCCCCTCAAGCCCGGTAAGCGGCTTCCGCTCAGAAGGCGCATACCGAATCTTGACCTGCCCTCCAGGAGCAACGAGGTAAAAGTCCCCACCCCCGACCTGCGCAGCATCCTTCCCAACGGTGCACCCGGAAAGAAGGAGCAACAGGACAAGCAGCCGCTTCATGCCCCGGTCACCCGAGGATTGGTAGCGCCGACCGGCTCGGAGTAAGCAATCCGCACCAGCTGCTCCCCCTCAAAGATCAACGAGGTCAACGAGGCGAGCGAGCACTCCCGGCGACGGGGGTCGTGCCACATCCGCTTCCCCTCCAAGAACCGCCGCACGGTCCAAATGGGCAACTGATGCGAAACACAAACCGCTTCGTGCCCCTCAGCAGCAGCCCGAGCCTTCTGCACCGCCCCGAGCATCCGGTGGGCGATCTCGATGTACGGCTCCCCCCAGGACGGTCTGAAGGGGTTCACCAGCTTCGGCCAGTGCTGAGGCGACCGCAACGCCCCGTCGCCAACGGCAACCTTCAGCCCCTCGAACTGGTTGTCGGCCTCGATCAACCGCTCGTCCGTGGCCAGCTCCAGCCGATGCGAGTCGGCGATCGGAGCCGCAGTCTGCTGTGCCCGATCCAACGGCGAGGCCACGACGTGCGCGATGTCGTGGTCGGCGAGGTGCTCGGCGACGGTCAAAGCCTGCTTCTGCCCGCGCTCGGACAACCGGAACCCCGGGATCCTGCCGTAGAGAATCCCCGTGGGGTTGTGCACCTCACCGTGGCGGAGCAGATGGACGACGGTGCGGGTCACTGGCGAGCCTCCTTGGCAGCGCGAGCCGCGGCAGGCAGCGCGTCGGCGATCACGGCGAACTCCTCTTCACCCATGGCGGCGTTGACGAACCACGCCTCGTACGCCGACGGCGGGGCGTAGACGCCTCGTTCCAGCAGGGCGTGGAAGAACGGCGGGAAGCGCCAGGTCTCGCACGCCTGGGCGCCCGCGTAGTCCTTCACCTCGGAAGAACCGAAGAAGACGCTCACGAGGTTCCCGGCGAACTGCACGCGGTGCTCGACGCCCGCCTCGGTCAGGGCCGCGGTGAACAGCGAGCCCAGGCGCGTGGCGTTGCGGTTGAGGGCCTGGTAGACCTCCTCGTCCGCAGCACGGAGAGTCGCGAGGCCGGCCGCGACCGCGACCGGGTTACCGGACAGCGTGCCCGCCTGGTAGACGGGGCCGGAGGGCGCGAGGCGAGCCATCACGTCCGCGCGGCCGCCGAACGCCGCCGCGGGCAGGCCGCCGGACATGACCTTGCCGAACGTGTAGAGGTCGCCGCGCACGCGCTCGAGGCCGAACCAGCCGGCGCGGGAGACGCGGAAGCCGGTCATGACCTCGTCCATGATCAGCAGCGCACCGGAGGCGTCGCAGATCTCGCGCAGCTCGGCGTTGAAGGTGGGCAGCGGTGCGACCGCGCCCATGTTGCCCGCCGCGGCCTCGGTGATGACGCAGGCGATCTCGCCGGGGTTCTCCGCGAACGCCGCCTTCACGGCCTCGATGTCGTTGTAGGGCAGGACCAGGGTGTCCGCGGCCTGCGCGCCCGTGACGCCGGGCGAGGTGGGCAGGCCCAGCGTCGCGACGCCAGAGCCCGCCTGGGCCAGCAGTGCGTCCACGTGGCCGTGGTAGCAGCCGGCGAACTTGATGATCTTGCGGCGCTCGGTGAAGCCGCGCGCGAGGCGGATCGCGCTCATCGTGGCCTCGGTGCCCGAGTTGACCAGGCGGACCTGGCGGACAGGCTCGACGCGGTCGACGATCTCGGCCGCGAGCTCGATCTCACCCTCGGTCGGCGTGCCGAACGAGAGCCCGGACGCCGCCGCCTTCTGCACCGCCTCGACCACGGACGGATGGGCGTGCCCGAGGATCATCGGGCCCCACGAGGCCACCAGGTCGACGTACCGGTTGCCGTCTGCGTCCCACAGGTGCGGTCCCTCGCCACGAACCATGAAGCGCGGGGTGCCGCCGACTGAGTGGAACGCCCGCACCGGAGAGTTGACCCCGCCGGGGGTCAGCGTGGAGGCGCGCTCGAACAGGGCCTGGGATCGACTCGCAGTCACGTACCCCAGTCTCACACGTCGGCTTCGGCGGCTTTCTGCGGCCGGGTGCGCAGGGCCAGCACGACCTGGCGCACGGCGTCGAGTGCGAGGATCACGGCCAGTGTGGCGGCGCCGGCCGCGGTGCCGAGCCAGTTGCCGTGGTAGCGCGTGGAGATCAGCGGCTCGCGGCCGTCGACCGGGTACGCGAGCTTCACGATGCCGCGGTTCCAGCACCACACGGCGGCCCACGTCAGCAGGACGATCGCGACGACCTCGCCCGCGGCGATGAGCCACCGCTTGGGCTGGTGCAGGCTCGGGCCGGCGGGCGGGGCGGGCTCCGGCTCCTCCACCACGGTCTCCGACTCCGGCTCAGTCACGGCCTCTGTCACGTTGCTCACCCTCTCACGACCCGGCGCAGGGCTGCGAGCAAGGCTTCCGGATCACGCGCCCACCCCAGCACCACCGTGCCGTCGAGCAGGCGCAGCGGCACCGCCGTCGTCCCCTTCGGCACCGACCAGCCGCCGCCGAGCACCCGCGCACCGGTCGGCGCACCGACGTCCTGACAGGCCTCGATCATCGCGACCGGCAGCTTCTCCCGCCCGAACTGGGCTTCCTCGGCCGTGAGCGCGACGCTGCCGGTCTTGACCCTGCCGTACACCCACAGGACAGCGCCGAGGGTCAGCCCGAGCCCCACGATCGTCCACAGCGCGACGGACGCGGGCCCGGTGATGAGCTCGACCAGGTAGCCGGCGACCGCGAACGCTGGTCCCCACAGGAGCGGCCACCAGCTGCTGCCGGATTCGCGGTACAGCACTACCGCACGAACTTGTTCGACGGCGGCAGGAACTGCAGCACCACGGCCGCGACGATCAGCCCCATCACGACGATGCTGATCGCCACGCCCGGCTGCCAGACCTCCGCCGCCAGCGCGAAGAACATGATCGCGACCATCGACAGGAAGCCGAGCGCACCGAGGATCGTGAGCAGGATGCGCGCCCAGTTCTGACCGTTGCGCAGCACGACCGCGAACGCGACGTACGGCGCCGCGGCCACGAGCATCGCGAAGCCGAACATCAACGCCATGGCCCGCACGCCGAACTCGCCGGCCATGCGGTCCTCGGCGGTGACGAGCGACTCGTCCTGGCTGAGGAGGAACTCGGCGTTGGTGAGCAACAGCACCGGGAACACGGCGACGGAGAGCACCGCACCCGCGATCCAGATCCACATCGCGGCGGTGATCGTGGCGGGCCGCGGTGCCGACATCTCCTGCGGCTGCGCGGGCGCGAGCGGCGGCATGGGAAAGCCCATGTTGTTGACCGCCTGCACCTCGTAGGTGCCGTGCGACGCACCCACGTTCTGGTAGGAGGCCGTCTGCGGGTTCTGCCATTGCGCGTGGTCGAGTGGTGGCGCCGGCTCGGGTGCGGGCGGCATCGGCAGACCCATCTGGTTCATCGCTTGCACCTCGTAGGTGCCGGACGACGCGCCGTCGTAGCCCGGCCGGATTTGCGACTGCGGGTTGTCCGGGTTCTGCCACGGACTGGGGTTCTGCGGATCGGTCACGGCTCACGCACCTCCGCCAGCCACTGTGCCGTACGCGCCTGCCACGTGAAGACGATCGCGACACAGATGAGCAGCAGAACGACCAGATTCGCCGTGGAGACCCCCACGAGCAGCAGCCAGATCATGTGCACGATCGAAACGACCGACAACGCGACGCGCGCCCAGTTCTTCCGCTTGACCAACAGCCGCGTCAGCAGGCCGTACAGCGCCGCGAAGATCACTGCCACGACGGTCAGCGCCACCAGGAAGTTCGTCACGTCGGCGGGCGGCCTGCCGCTCAGCCGCTCGATCTCACCGCGCTGGAACCACAGACCGGCAGTGGTGAACAGCACGAACACGGCGATCGCGAGCCACAGGCCGACCGCGATCCGCACGGACCGGGGAGCGTCGTTCACGTCAGCTGCTCGCGCTCGGTCAGGTAGTCGGTCGACTGCCGGAAGTAGAGCAGCACCAGACCCGCCATCGCGACCAGCGCCGCGACGACGGCGTACCCGTTCGCGATGAGCTGGAAGAACAGGTTGAGCAGCACCACGATCATCAGCCCGGTGCGGCTCTTCTTCGTCCCCGCCTTCACCTTGCCCGCGAACCACACGGCGAGCGCGGCCAGCAGCACGCTGATGGCCAGCGCGACGACGAGCGTCACCGTCGCCGACGTCTCGATCATCTCCCCGGTCAGCTTCGGGTCGGTGTTCCTGCTCTTGACGGCGTCGACCACGTCCTGCTTGTTGGCGAGCAGGAAGATCGACGCGAGCACGCTGAGCGCCACGCCGGCAACGACGAGCCAGTAGCCCGCGACGATCGTGCCGGGAGTGCCCGATTCCTTCGGAGACGTCACGGTCGGAACTTAGGACCGCTGGGAAGCGCTGTCCACCGTGACGCGCGTCCTGAAGTGCGCCGACACGCGGTACATCAGCACGATCGCGGTCGCGTCCAGCGCCGTCGTGACGACCGTGACGGCCAGGTCGACCGGCTGCATCGCGACCCCGAGATCAGCGGCGATCCCGCTGCCGGACGCCACGAGCCGGAACAGCCCGAACGCGACGGACGCGGCACCGAGGACCGTCAGCACGATCCTCGCCCAGTTGCGCCCGCGCGCCATCGTGTTCGCCAGCCGCGTGTACGCGAGAACGATCGCGGTCGCGATGAGCAGGCCGAACAGGATCCCGCCGTTGACGCCCGCGTCGATCTGGTCCTGGCCGAGCGCCGGGTTCTGCCTGCGCGCCTCGGCGATGAGCGTCTCGCGGTCGAAGAGCTGCGCGACGAACCGCACCACGCCGATGCCCGCGCTGGCGATCCACAGCCAGCGCGCGACGTTGATCAGCTTCGGTACGGGTGCGGGTGTCAGCGGTCCAGCCACCGGGCGGCTTCCACTGCCCAGTAGGTCAGCACGATGTCCGCACCGGCACGCCGGATGGACGTGAGCGACTCGAGGATCGAACGCTCGCGGTCGATCCAGCCGTTCGCGGCAGCGGCCTCGATCATCGCGTACTCACCGGAGATCTGGTACGCCGCAACGGGAACGTCCGAGATCTCGGCCACCGAACGCAGCACGTCCAGGTACAGCAGCGCCGGCTTGACCATGACCATGTCCGCGCCCTCGGCGAGGTCCAGCTGCACCTCGCGGATCGCCTCACGGCCGTTCGCGGGGTCCTGCTGGTAGGTCTTGCGGTCACCGGCGAGCTGCGACTCCACGGCATCGCGGAACGGGCCGTAGAACGCCGAGGCGTACTTGGCCGAGTAGGCGAGGACGCCGGTGTCGTGCAGGCCCGCCTGGTCCAAAGCGTTGCGGATGAAGGCGATCTGGCCGTCCATCATGCCGCTGGGACCGACGACGTGAGCACCGGCGCGCGCCTGGGCCACGGCCATCTCGCCGTAGACCTCGAGCGTGGCGTCGTTGTCGACCGTGCCGTCGGCGGCGAGCACGCCGCAGTGGCCGTGGTCGGTGAACTCGTCGAGGCAGCAGTCCGACATCAGCACGGTGCTGTCGCCGAGCTCCGAACGGAGGTCGGCCAGCGCGGCGTTGAGGATGCCGTCCGGGTCGGTCGCTCCGGAACCGACGGCGTCGCGCTCGGCGGGCACGCCGAACAGCATGATGCCGCCGACACCGGCCTGCACGGCCTCGACCGCGGCTTTGCGCAGCGAGTCACGGGTGTGCTGCAGGACGCCGGGCATGCTGCCGATCTCGGCGGGCTGTGCCAGGCCTTCCTTGACGAACATGGGCAGCACGAGCTGCCTCGGGCGCACCTCGGTCTCGGAGACCAGGCGGCGCATGGCGGGCGTCGTGCGCAGACGCCTCGGCCGGTGAAGTGGAAACACGGCGGGACTCCCTGTGGAGAGAGTCGAAGGGGCCATCCCAGGATCTCGGACGGCCCCAACGGCTTCATGAACTAGCTGCGGCGCAGACGCTTGGTCTTGCGCGGAGGAGGCAGCGCTCCCTCGGCGCGCAACCGGGCGGCGTGGGCGGCCAGCGCGTCGACCAGCGCGGGCACGTTCGCCTCCTCGGGCTGCACGTCGACCCGGAGGCCGAACTCCCGCGCCGTCTCGGCGGTCTGCGGGCCGATGCACGCGACGAGCGTGCGGGCGTGCGGCTTGCCCGCGATGCCGACCAGGTTCCGCACGGTCGACGACGAGGTGAAGCACACCGCGTCGAAGCCACCGGACTTGATCATCTCGCGGGTCTCGGCGGGCGGCGGGGCCGCACGCACGGTGCGGTACGCCGTCACGTCGTCGATCTCCCAGCCACGCTCGCGCAGGCCCGCGGCCAGCGTCTCGGTGGCGATGTCCGCCCGCGGCAGCAGCACGCGGTCGACCGGGTCGAGGATGTCGTCGTAGGGCGGGAAGTCGTTGAGGAGACCCTCGCTCGACTGCTCACCGGACGGCACGAGCTCGGGGATGATGCCGAACGAGCGCACCTTCGCGGCCGTGGCCTCGCCGACGCAGGCGATCTTCACGCCGGAGAACGCACGGGCGTCCAGACCGAACTCGCGGAACTTCTCCCACACCGCGCGGACGGCGTTGGTCGAGGTGAAGACGACCCACTGGTAGCGGCCGTCGACCAGGCCCTTGACCGAGCGCTCCATCTGCGCGGGGCTGCGCGGCGGCTCGACCGAGATCGTCGGCACCTCGACGGCGATCGCGCCGTGCGAGTGCAGACGCTCGCTCATCGCGCCGGCCTGCTCCTTGGTCCGCGGGACCAGCACGCGCCAGCCGTACAGCGCCCGCGACTCCCACCAGGAGAGCTTCGAGCGAGCGGCAGCGGCGGCACCGACCGTGACGACCAGCGGGCCGTTCAGCTCGCCGGCGTCGGCGGCGACGGAGGCCAGCGTGGTGTCGATGGTGCGCTGCTGGAAACCGGTGCCCTCGGCGGTCACGGCGACCGGCGTCTGCGGCGCCAGACCGTTCTCGACGAGGTTCGACGCGGCCTCCGCGAGGTGCGAGCCGGTCGCGTGCAGCACGAGCGTGCCCGGCGAGGCCGCGAGGCCTGCCCAGTCGCTCACCGCGCGGACGTCGACCTCGGTGTGCACACCACCGAGCGCCACACCCGCGTAGGCGGGGACAGCGGTGCCGGAGGGCACGCCGGGAACGACGTCGAACGGGATCGTCGACTTCGCGACGGCCTGCGCCTCCTTCACGACCGAGTCGAGAGTGAGCGGGTCACCCGCGACGAGGCGGACGACGACCGCCCCGTTCTTCGCCTCCGTCACCAGGTCCTTGGCCACGTCGGCGGACTCCCCGACGGCGGGGCGGACCTCGACTCCCTCGGCCACGGTCGCGAGGACGTCCGCAGGGACGTCCGGGTCGGTGACCACGAGCTCCGCACGGGTGAGCAAGTCGTGGGCCCGGACCGTGAGCAGCCCGGTGTCGCCTGGGCCGGAGCCCACGAAGGCGATGCGTCCGGGGGTCTTGCGTGCGCGGGTCATCAGGGCACTCCCCATCGATTACGCCTCTGGGCCGCTGAGCACTGCGGCCCCGAGGTCGAGCAACTCGGCGGCCAGCGCCCGGCCGAGTCCCTCAGCTTCGGTCAAGTCACCGGTGGCGGACGCACGGAGGAGATCGTTCTCCGGCGTCGCGGCGACCCCGCGCAGAGAAAGCCGGTACACGACCTTCCCATCATCATCGAGGTCTTCCACCACATCGGCCAGCGCGCCGACCGGCGCGCTGCAGCCCGCCTCGAGCGCCGCCAGCATGGCGCGCTCAGCGGTCACAGCGGCCCGGCTGGCCGAATCGTCCAAAGTGGACTGGATCAGGTGCTCGGCGTCGACGTCGTCGACCCGGCACTCGACTGCCAACGCGCCCTGTGCGGGCGCGGGAAGCATCTGGATGGGCTCCAGCGTCTCGGTGATCTCGTCAGCGCGACCGAGGCGCGCGATGCCGGCACGGGCCAGCACCACGGCGTCGAGCTCTCCACTGCGGACCTTGCCGATGCGGGTGTCCACGTTGCCGCGCAACGGAACGACGTTCAGCCCGAGGCCGAGCGCCTCCAGCTGGGCGGCGCGGCGCGGGGACCCGGTGCCCACAGTGGACCCCGGCAGCAGCTCGCCGAGCGTGAGGCCGTCGCGCGCCACGAGGGCGTCACGCGGGTCCTCGCGCTGGGGCACCGCCGCGAGCACCAGACGGGGGTCCGGCGCCGTCGGGAGGTCCTTGTAGGAGTGGACGGCGACGTCGATCTCACCGTTCGCCAGCGCGTCGCGCAGGGCGGACGTGAAAACGCCGATGCCGATCTGGGCGATGGGCGCGTCGGAGAGGTCACCCGGCGTCTTGATGACGACGATCTCGACCTGTGCTCCGGCAGCCTTCAACGCCTCGGCGACGGTCCCCGTCTGCGCGAGCGCCAGTGCGCTGCCACGGGTACCGATCCGTAGGGTGCGGGTCACCGCGTTTCACCATCCACTGAAGACTTCTTGGTCTGGCTGACGACCCCAGGCGTCTGGGGGTCGAGCCCGAACAGTTCGCGGAGAGCCTCCGCGTAGCCGGTACCACCGGGCGAGGACGCGAGCTCCTTCACCCTGACGGTCGGCGTGTGCAGGAGCTTGTCTACAACGCGGCGCACCGTCTTGGCCAATTCACCGCGTGTCGCGGCGTCCAGTTCGGGGAGTCGCGAATCAAGGCGGAGCAGCTCGGCGTCGACCACCTCGGCCGCCCGCTTGCGCAGCGCCGTGACGGTCGGGGTGACCTCGGCGGAGCGCTGGCTCGCGAGGTAGGCCTTGACCTCGTCGGCGACCAGCTGGGCCGCCAGCCGCGCGTCGTGGCCCGCCGGGGCGTCCGAGAGGCGCCGCTGGAGCGTTTCCAGGTCCACCACACGAACGTTCGCCAGCTCGGCCGCGGCCGGGTCGACGTCCTTGGGCAGGCCGAGGTCGCACATGACGAGCGGGCGCGACCGCGTGCTGATCATGTCCGCGCGGACGACGGTGTCGACCGACCCGGTGCACGCGAAGACGATGTCCGCGAGATCGATTTCGCCGGCCAGGTGACCGAGGTCGACGGCCGTCGCGGGGACACCGTCGGCCTGCAGGGACGTGGCCAACCGCACACCGTTGGCCTGCGTCCGGTTGGCGATGACGACCTCGCCGATGCCCGCCCTGCGCAGGTGCGCGGCGGCCAGGCCACCCATGGCACCGGCGCCGACGAGCAGCGCGCGCTTGCCCACGAGGGTGCCCAGCGCGGCCTCGGCGTCGCCGAGCGCCTCGGACACGACCGACGCGCCCGCGTGGTCGATGCCCGTCTCGGTGTGCACGCGCTTGCCGACGCGCAGCGCGTTCTGAGTGAGCTCGTGGACGGTCCTGCCGACGGTGCCCGCCTCGTCCGCCGCCGCGTACGCACCGCGCAGCTGGCCGAGGATCTGGGACTCGCCGACGACCATCGAGTCGAGGCCCGCCGCGACGGAGAACAGGTGCTCCACGGCCGCGGCGGCGTAATGCACGTAAAAGTGCTCGTAGAGCGACTGCGGGTCGACCTGGGCGTGCTGCGCAAGCACGTCGACGACCTCGGACATACCGCCGTGGAACGACTCGACGACGGCGTAGACCTCGACCCGGTTGCAGGTCGACAGGACCATCGCCTCGGAGACGCTGGGGGCGGCGAGGAGCTGACCGAGAACCTTGGGCAGGTTCGACTCGGCCACGGTGACGCGTTCGAGGACCGGGACCGGGGCGGTGCGGTGCGACAGACCGACTACGAGCACACTCATGCACTCACCACGTCTGCCGGAGCCGTCTGGCTCACGCTCACGGGCGAATCACCATCCCGTCCACACCGAGTCCGTTGCCGACCGAGACGCTGGCAGCCTCGTCCGCACGTCGAGCGACGTGGAACGACAGGATCTGCATCTCAACCGCCAAGTCAACCTTGCGCACCTCGACGTTGTCTGGAACCTGAAGGACAACCGGTGCAAAGTTCAGAATGCACTGGACGCCCGCAGATACCAAACGGTCGCAAACCGACTGAGCGGCGGGCGGCGGCGTCGCGATCACGCCGATCGAGACCTCGCGCTCCAGGCAAACGGCGGTGATGTCGTCGATGTGACTGACCGGAATGCCCCCAACAGGCACTCCGATGAGATCGGCGTCGACGTCGAAGAGAGCGGTGACCGGAAAGCCGCGGCCGGGGAACCCTCCGTAGTTGGCCAGAGCGTGACCAAGGTTACCGATGCCGACGACCGCGACGGAGTGGTTGCGGGTGAGCCCGAGGATGCGCTCGATGTGGCTCACGAGGACCTCGACGTCGTACCCGACACCCCTCGTGCCGTACGACCCGATGTAGCTCAGGTCCTTGCGGAGTTTCGCCGCGTTGACGCCGGCGGCCTGGCTCAGCTCCTCGCTGGAGACGGCCGTCACGCCCTGGTCGGCCATGCCGGACAACACGCGGAGGTACACGGCGAGCCTGGCCACGGCCGCCTCGGGGATCGCGCGGGCGCGCTCCCTGTCGGCAGGCTCCAGAGGGGTGGCGGTCGTCTCACCTTCGCCCCGCTGTGATGCCACGCTCTCCGACCTCCGGGTGTGCTTCACCGCAGGGACCCCGCGGCGTTGGTGATACCCACACCGTACCGCTTGTGAACGCATGCACAAAGTCGGCGCTTTCGACCCCCGAGACCAGTGACAGCGCTGGTCACAGGGCGTGACCAGCGCTGTCACGGCTCTTGATCACTACGGAGTGAGCACCTTGCCGATCACGAACACGGTGGCGTTCTTGGTCGGGATGTTGCCGCACAGCACCGGCGCGCCGTTCACCGTGAGGTTGTCACCGGATCCCGCGATGGTGACGTCCTGACCTGCGAGCGTCTTGACGGTCTTCGCGGCCTCCAGGCCCTTCGCGTCGTAGCGCATGGGCACGACGTGGTACTGCAGGATCGGCGTGAGAGCCGCCGGGTTGCCGGCCAGCTCCTGGAACTTGGCGTCGCCCAGCTCGGCGAAGGCGGGGTCGGCCGGCGCGAACACGGTGATCGCCTGCTGCGAGTTCAGCGTGTCGGCCAGGTTGGCCGCCTTGACCGCCGCGACCAGCTTGGTGAGCAGCGGGTTGTTGCTCGCGGCCGTGGCCACCGGGTCCTCTGCCATGCCGTTGAGCGAGCCCTTGCCGTCCTGCGGAACACCGGCACATCCGGGACCGAAGACGTCGCTCGTCCTGGTCATGCCCATGGCGGCTTCGCTCGTGGTGGTCGGGGTGTTCGTCGCCGTGCTGGGCTGGTCCATGCCGCTGCAGGCCGCCAGACCCGCGATTGCTATCGCAAATACACCTGCGAGGGTCTTTCGCACTTTCGATCACTCCCTGAATGTTCTGGACCTGTCTGCCCAACATTCGGAGTGGATCCGGATTTGGTTCTAACCGACGGTGAAAGAAATCGAATGCCACCCGGTGGCGCCATCCGGAACGGGGTCCAGCCGCGCCTGATCCTGGGTATAACCGCTTTTGTCGGTGGCCCTGCACTCGACCGTGTGACTACCGGGCTTCAAGTCCAGCTCGATCCGCCACATCCGCCACGTGCTGTCGCTGACGTCCGCGCCCAGCTCGGCTTCCTGCCACGGCCCGCCGTCCGCCCGGACCTCCGCCTTGGCCACGCCCTTCGGCTGCGCCCACGCCGTGCCCGCGACGACAGTCCTGCCCTGGACTTTGCCCAGTCCCTTGGGCCGGTCGATTCGCGACATCGTTTTGATCGGCGCCCTCGTTGCCCACCCACGCGGAATCCAGTAGCCCTGCTCTTTCGCGAACGTGGTGACGTTGAGATCGGTCACCCATTTGGTCGCCGAAACGTAGCCGTACAGCCCCGGCACCACGAGCCGCGCGGGGAATCCGTGCTCCGCCGGGAGCGGTTCGCCGTTCATGCCGATCGCGATGAGGCCGCGCTCGAGGACGTAATCGAGCGGACTGCCTGCCGTGAAGCCCTCGTCGCTGGTGCTGAACAGCTGGTCCGCGCCGGCTTTCACCCCGGCTTCCCGCAGCACGTCACCGATCTTGATGCCGATGAACTTCGCGGTGGAGATGTACGGCCCGCCCACCTCGTTGGAGACGCAGGTCAGCGTGACGGTCTCCTCGACGAGGTCGCGCCGGCGGATCTCGTCGAACGTGAGGACCGTCGGCCGCTCGACCATGCCGTGGACCCTCAGGGCCCACTCCTCCGCACGGATGCGCGGGACGCTGAGCGCGGTGTCGATGCGGTAGAAGTCCTTGTTGCTCGTGATGAAGCTCGGGGTGCCGTCCCTGACGAAGTCGGCGTTGATCGGCACCTCGGGTGCCGGAGTCGCCGGCTTCAACTCGCCGATGGCCTGGCGCGACCCTTCGACGTCGGTGCGGCTCCCGAAGACCTGGCCCGCGATGCCCGCCACGGCCGCGAGGCCGGCGGTGACGAGGAAGTCGCGCCGGGTCTCGCTCTCCTCGGTCTCCTTGTGCAGGTGGCGGAACACGAAGACGCCCGCGGCGAGGCTCGCCAGCGGTGCGAGAACGCTGAGCTGTCCGGCGTCCGGCCTGTTCAGCACGGCCACGACGCCCACCAGGCCGAGCACGATCGCGACCACGGTGCCGGGGGTGGGCGTCGTGCGGCTGGCCAGGCCTGCCGCGACGCCGACGCCCGTGAGGACGACCGCCATGCCGATGAGCAGGACGAGCTTGTCGTAGGTGCCGAACGTGCTGACCGCGAAGTCCTTCAGCCAGGACGGGGTGAGGTCGATCGCGGCGTTGCCCACGGCCAGGTAGGGGGAGGCGGACAGGCCCACGAAGGCCGCCACCAGGTGCCCGGCCGCCAGCGCGGCGACGATCGCGAGCAGACCGGCGAGTGCTGCCTTGGCGGGCTTCATGCCTCTAATTCGACACCGATGAGCCCTTGGTTCGCCTGAGCTGTAAGGCCCTGGTAATCAGTTCACGTGACCGACTGGCCCGCCTGGGACGAGGGCGAGTACCTGGAGTACCTGGAGACCGAGCGGGCGCACTTCGCGTGGGCGATGCAGCACTACGGCGGCCTGCCCGCGGACGAGGCCCGGCAGGCGGCGGCCGAGTTCTACGAGTACGAGGCGCCGGACGCGCCGTTTCGCGGGCTCGTGTTCCACGATCTCGCCTGGAAGTGGGCGATGGAACGGATCATGGCCGACTGCGACCACCCGTGCTGGCGCACGCATCCGGTGCCGGAACCGCCGCCGGACTACCCCGGGTACATCGCGCCGGAGAGCGTGCCGCAGCCGACAGCGACCGAGCTGGACGCGCTACGGCGCAAGCTGCGCGGCACCTGACCTGCTACTTCACCCGGCGGCGGTACGCCAGCGTCGCCGCCACCGCCCCCGCCAGCGCACCCGCGCCCAGCACCGACGGCACGCCGATCTTGGCCGCCTTCCGCCCCGTTCTGAAGTCGCGGATCTCCCAGCCCTTGCGGCGCGAGATCTCCCGCAGCTGCGAGTCCGGGTTCACCGCCACGGCCGTGCCCACGACCGAGAGCATCGGGACGTCGTTCGACGAGTCCGAGTAGGCCGTGCACCGGCGCAGGTCGAGACCTTCCTTGGCGGCCAGCGAGCGGACCGCCTGCGCCTTGGCCTTGCCGTGCAGCAGGTCGCCCACGAGACGGCCGGTGTAGACGCCGTTCTCCGACTCGGAGACCGTGCCCAGCGCGCCCGTGAGGCCCAGGCGGCGGGCGATGATCTGAGCCAGCTCGACGGGCGTGGCGGTGACGAGCCACACGCGCTGACCTGCGTCGAGGTGCATCTGCGCCAGGGCCTGGGTGCCCTTCCAGATGCGGTCGGCCATCAGCTCGTCGTAGATCTCCTCGCCGAGCGAGACCAGCTCGGCGACGCTGCGGCCCGCCACGAAGGACAGGGCCTGCTCGCGGGAGGCCTTGACCGACTCCGGGTCCTCGCGGCCGCCCACGCGGAACTTCAGCTGCTGCCACACGAAGCCCGCCAGGTCGGACGACGAGAAGTACTTGCGCGCGGCGAGGCCGCGGGCGAAGTGGAAGATCGACGCGCCCATCATCATCGTGTTGTCGACGTCGAAGAACGCGGCCGCGGTCAGGTCTGTTGGCACCGCGAGTGAGGCTTCGAGCTCTGGCGCCGCGGCGGCAGCCTGCACCGCCGCCTCAGCCGATGCCTCGCCGGCCAGCACGGCCAGCCGGTCGGTCTCCACCTCACGCTTGCTTGCCATGTCACAAGCCTAGCGATCAGGCCGGACCGGAAACCCTCGACTCAGCCGAAGCTGATGCCGGGCAGCAACGGCAGCGAGATGGTGGGCAGCGGCAGAGGCAGCGGAATCGTGATTTCCGGCTTGCCGGAGGTCGGCGGCGTGGACGTGCCCGGCTGCGACGACGGCGGCACCGGGGTGCCCGGCTGCACCGGCTGCGCGGGCTGGCCGGACGGCACGGTCGACGGAGCGGGCTGGCCGGAGGGCGTCGGCGCGACCGAGGACGGGTCGCGGCGGGACGACGAGTTCGGGTCCGTCACCACCGAGGCGCACTCGTCCTTGGACGGCAGCGGGCCCAGCGTGTCGGAGGAACCGCTGACCACGGAGGCGCAGCCGGAGCGCGCGGCCAGGTCGTGGGCGCGCTGGGCGATGCTCGCAAGCAGCCACATCGTGGTGTCGGCGTGCGGTCCGGCCTCTCCTGGCAGGCGGGGGCGCAGCGTGCCGAGCTTCACGTACTGGGCCAGCGCCCAGTCGCGCAGCGCCGGCAGCGCCTTCTCGTCGGACGAGGTCGCGTACGTCGTGAACTGGCGGGCGCCCTCCACCGCGTCGGTGTTCAGGTCGGCCAGGGCCGTGAGCTGGGCGGACTCGCCGGACGCGCGGTCGGCCAGCGTCTCCATGTCGGTGACCCGGGACGCCGCGAACTCCAGGTGCTTCAAAGCGCGCGACTCGTCGTCGAAGGTCAGGCCGAGCGAGGCGCTTTCCGTGGTGCGTTTGACGCCGTAGAGCGGGTCTCCCGGGAGCGCGTCACGGCTGAGCAGCACACTCATGCCTCCGAGCGACATCAGCAGGCAGAGCACGGCGGCCGCTGCGACTGCTAATCGTGCGCGCGCTCCCACGCGTCTTACCGACGAGAGGACCAGCGGCTTCTCCGGCGGGGGCGCGGTCAGGATGCGCTGTTTCATGCGCGCACGGGTCTCGGCGTCGGGGCCGACGTCCATGCCCCTGAGCAGTTCGACGATCGCCAGGTCGTCGGCGAGATCGGAGTCCCTGCCGACCGGCTGCGGACCGCCTTCCACCGCACGAGCGAACCGCTCGTGCTCTGTGTGCCGCCACCGCGGTGTGCTTCCCTTACCGTCCATCTCAGCCCGAGTAACGAAGTTGATCTGCCTTGGGTTACGCCTCTGCGATCACGATCACCGCAACCACGACGGAAGAATCTGCGCGAGCCGCCGGACGGCCCGGTGTTGCAACGCCTTCACGGCGCCCTCGTTGCGGTCCATGAGCTGGGCCACCTCGGACACCGACTTGCCTTCGATGAACCTCAGCACGATGCACTCCCGCTGGTCGTCCCCCAACTGGGAGACGCAGCGGAGCAGCTCCGCGTTGGTCGCCTCGGTCATCACTTCCTGCTCGGGACCGCTCGTCTCCTCGCGGTTGTCCTGCAGCTCCGCCGTGGTGACCTCGAGCCGGTAGCGGCTCGACTTCACGTGGTCGAACACGATGTTGCGGGCGATCGTGACGAACCACGCACCCACGTCGCGGCCCTGGTAGCTGACCGATCCGATGCTGCGCAGCGCGCGCAGGAACGTCTCGCTGGTCACGTCCTCCGCGAACGCGCGATCGCCGCCCACCCGGAAGAGGACATAGCGAAACACCATGTCGACGTACTTGTCGTAGAGCACGCCGAACGCATCGGTGTCACCCTCTTGGGCGGCCTTGACGAGCTGCCACGGCTCGTCGGCGTCGTCGTGCTGACCTCCCGTCATGGTCCGGGTGGTCCTCATCGTGTTCGGTCGTGCCCGTGCAGTCATCGGCTGGCGGCACCTCCACAGAGTCGCCGTGGCGGCAGCATACGTGTTGTTACTCCGTAGTAGGTAGTTGACGGGTTGCGATGTGGAGACGTGCGAACCACGGCTTCGTGACGCGCGCCACGCGTGGAAGACTGCTCGAAGCGTTCAGTTGTTCATGAGGAGGCCATGTTGACTTCCGCTCGCAATGTCGCAGATCTGGTCCGTGCTTCGGCACAGCGGGGGCCCAGCCACGTCGCTCTGGTCGACGTCGCGAGCGGTTCGAGCCTCACCTGGGAAACCATCGACGGTGCGACCGACGCTTTCGCCCGCCGTTTGGCCGATTCCGGACTCGAACCGGGCGACCGAGTGGCGGTACGGCTGCCCACGAGCCCCGAGTTCGTGGTCGCCGTCTTCGGAATCCTGCGCGCCGGTGGCGTCGTGGTGCCCACCGGCCCCGGCAACCCGCCGCGTGAGCTTCAGCGCATCCTGGCCGACTCCGGCGCGACGCTCCTGGTCGGCGACGGCGAGGGGTCCGACGCCACGGTGCTCGAGCTTCCGGACGTGCGGGCCACCGCTGAGCCGTTCGAGGCCGTGCGCAGCGGCGAGGACCTCGCCGTGCTGGGCTACACCTCCGGCACGTCCGGTGTGCCGCGCGGCGCGATGCTGTCCCACCGGGCGCTGCTCGCGAACGTCTCGCAGTGCGCCTCGCTGCGCCCCGCACCCGTGACCGCGGGCGACCGGGTGCTGCTCGCGCTGCCGTTGTTCCACGTCTACGGCCTCGGGCCCGGTCTGCTGCAGGTGGCGGGCGCCGGCGCGACCGCGATCCTGCTGGAGCGCTTCGACGCCGACACGGTGCTGGACGTCATCGAGCAGCACCGCGTCACGACGATGGTCGGCGTGCCGCCCATGTACCGGGCACTGCTGGCGCACCCGGTCGAGGTGCTGCGCGAGAAGCTCGCCACGGTCCGGCTCTTCACGTCCGGTGCCGCCCCGCTCCCGGCGGAGGTCATCAACGAGATGCGCACCGCCATCGGCATCCCCGTCTTCGAGGGCTACGGCCTGACCGAGACCGGCCCGGTGCTGACGTCCACGCTGGTCGGCGGCGTGCCGAAGCCCGGCTCGGTGGGTCAGGCACTGCCGGGCGTCGAGATCCGCCTGGTCGACACCGACGGCTCGGTGCTCGACCTCGACGAGGACGAGCCCGGCACCGGCCTGGTGTCCGCGAAGGGCGACAACCTCTTCAGCGGCTACTGGCCCGACGGCGCCCACGGCCCGGACGCGTCCGGCTGGTTCCGCACCGGTGACGTCGGCTACATCGACGAAGACGGCGACCTGCACCTGGTGGACCGCGCGGGCGACCTGATCATCGTGAACGGCTTCAACGTCTACCCGCACGAGGTCGAGCAGGTCATCGGTGAGATGCCGGACGTCGTGGAGGCCGCGGCGGTCGGCGTGCCGGACGAGAAGACCGGCGAGTCGGTGAAGGTCGTCGTGGTCCTGCGCGACGGCGCCTCGGTGTCGCCGGAGGACGTCGTCTCGCACTGCGCGACCCGGCTGGCGAAGTTCAAGGTGCCGACGTCGGTGGAGTTCGCCCCGGCGCTGCCGCACTCGCCGACCGGCAAGCTGGCTCGCCGCGTCCTGCGCAAGCCGTTGGGAGCCTGAGCGATGCACCACGTGACCGTCATGAGCCGCGAGACGTGCCACTCGTGCCACGTCGCCGAGGCCGAGATCGAGCGGATCTGCGGCGAGATGGGCGCGACCTGGTCCGTCGAGGACGTGGACGCCGACCCGGAGCTGCGCGCCGAGTACGGCGACCGGGTGCCGGTGTTCCTGGTCGACGGCGTCGAGCACGGCTACTGGCAGGTGGAGGAAGACCGCCTGCGGGCGGCCCTGAGCAAGTAGCTCAGGTCAGGCCGAGCTCACGCCAGCCCTCGGCACCGGCGGGCGTGAGCACGACAGCGCGGGTAGTGCCGATGTGGCGGATCCACCCGCGCTCGAGGAACACCTCGCACAGGTGCGCCCCAGCAGCTCCCGCGAGGTGCGGCACGCGCTCGGTCCAGTCCAGGCAGGCCCTGCTGACCTGCCGTTTCGACGGCTCGAAGCCGAGCTCCTTCAGCCACACGATGCCCGGCTCGGTGACCGCGAGGTCGCCGGTCACCACGCCCAGGTCCAGCAGCCCCGACTTCAGCGCGATCCCGAGCTTGCCCGCCAGGTGGTCGTAGCAGGTCCGGCCGCGTGCCATCGCCTCCGACGCGGAAGCCGCCCGCAGCCCGCGCGGCTTCGGGTCCGGCCCGGCGAACGCGGTCATCGTCTCCAGCAGCTCGGCGACGTGCGGTCCCGCCAACGCCACGTACCGGTGCCGGCCCTGGCGGTGCTCCACGAGCAGACCGCCCTTGATCAGGCGGGTGAGGTGTTCGCTGGCCGTCGACGGTGCCACGCGGGCGTGCGCCGCCAGTTCGTTGGCCGTCCAGGCCCTGCCGTCGAGCAGGGCCTGGCAGAACGCCGCTCGCGTCTTGTCCGCCAGCAGCGCGGCGACCTGGGCCAGTGCCTCCATGCCAGTCATTCTGCGGCCGGAACACTTCGGCCCGCGCCGAAACGTCAGCGCCCTAGCGTCGAGTCATGACCGAAGAGCTGCTGAGCCTTCCCGTCCCGCACGTGCCCGCTGGCGACCGCGGCGTGTCCTGGCTGCGAGCCACTGTCGTCCGTTTCAGCAACGACACCGAGCACACTCGCAGGCGCGCGCTCACGACAAAGCTCATCGAGAACGTCCGGGCCACCACGCTCGGCGAGCTCGCCGACGCGCTGAACCTGCCCGGTTCGCTCGACGACATCGCGCTGATCGCGCCCAGCTACCAGCCGCACGAGCCGGTCACCGAGGCGGCCGACGCGGCCGTCGAACGCCTCGCCCACCGCCACGACGAGGAGACCGCGGCCAGGATCGGGCTGCTCGTGCAGGCCTGGTCGGCCACTCACGCGCTCGCCGAGCACCTCCGCACCGGGAACCCGGCCCCACCCGTCCCGATCACGCGCAGGGCCACTGAGGACGGCGTGATCGAGGTCAGCCTGGCCGGCCACCCGTTCGGACACGGCCCGCGCGCCTGCCCCGGTCAGCAGCTGGCCACCACGATCGCCAAGAACATGGCGTTCCGGGCGATGCACCACCAGGACGAGCCGCTGGTGCTCCCCAACGCCTGGGACTACGCCTCCGCGGCCGCTCTGCACGCCGCAGGTTTCCGCGCGATCGGCACGACCAGCCTCGGCGTCGCCGCCGCGCACGGCATCACGGACGGCATGGGCCTGGCCGGCGAGCAGACGGTGGCGCTGGCGTGGCTGCTGACAGACCTGCCGTGCCCGGTGACCGTCGACCTGGAGTCCGGCTTCGGTGCCGCACCGGCCGAGGTGGCGGAGCTGGTGGCAGGTCTCGGCGCGGCCGGCGTGAACCTGGAGGACGGCCGCCCGCACGGCCTGGCCACACCGGAAGAGCAGGTGAAGCTCATCAGCGCGGTGAAGGAACACGCGCCCGGTGTGTTCCTCAACGCTCGCGTCGACACCCACTGGCAGGGCATCGCGCTGGCCGAGACCGCAGATCGCGCGAAGAGGTACGTGGACGCGGGTGCGGACGGGATCTTCGTGCCGGGACTGACCGAACCTCGTGACATCGAGGCGTTGGCGAGCCTGGCGCCGTTGAACGTGCTCGCCCAGCAGCGCACACCGGCCGAGCTCGGCAACCTCGGCGTCAAGCGGATCAGCACCGGCTCGCTGCTGTTCCGTGCCGCGCTCCAGCACACCGTCGCGACCGCGAAAGCGGTGCGCGACGGTGGAGTCCCACAAGCGTTCAGCTACGCCGAGGTGCAGGAGCTGATCAGCCCAGGAACACGTTCCGACGCTGGGTGAGCAGCCGGTACAGCGTCTGCTGGATCGTCTCGCGGACCTGGTCGGTGAGGTTGAAGACCAGCATCGGGTCGTCGGCCGCGTTCTCGCCGAACACGTCGGTGCGGATCGGCTCGCCGAACTCGATGTACCACTTGGACGGCAACGGGATCGCGCCCAGCGGCCCGAACAGCGGGAAGAACGGCGTCACCGGGAAGTACGGGAAGCCGAACAGCCGCGCGAGCGCCTTGATGTCGCCGATCATGGGGTAGATCTCCTCCGCCCCGACGATCGAGCACGGGATGATCGGCATGCCCGTCTTCAGCGCCGCCGAGACGAAGCCGCCGCGGCCGAAGCGCTGCAGCTTGTAGCGGTCCTTGAACGGCTTGCCGATCCCCTTGAAGCCCTCCGGCCACACGCCGACGAGCTCACCGGACGACAGCAGCCGCTCGGCGTCCGGGTTGCACGCGAGCGTCTGGCCGGACTTGCGGGCCAGCGCGCCCAGCAGCGGCGTGCGGAAGACCAGATCGGCACCGAGCATGCGCATGTGCCGCTGCGCCGGGTGCTCGGCCGCGATGCCGTAGGACGTCATCAGCGCGTCGAGCGGCAACGTGCCGGAGTGGTTCGCCACGATCAGCGCGCCACCGGCCATCGGGATGTTCGACAGCCCGATCGTCTCGACCCGGAACCACTTCTCGTACAACGGCTTCAGCGGCGGCATCAGCACGTTCTCGGTGAGGTCGCGGTCGAAACCGAACTCGTCGATCTGGTAGTCGCCGGCGATCCGCCTGCGCGCGAACGACAGCAGGTCGGCCAGCCTGCGTTCCCAGTCCGGTGTCTCGGACTGCTGCTGCGCGGGCTCGGGAACCACCTCGACGTGGCGCGATCTGCGCGCTGCGTCACGCTCCGGATCGTGCAGCGGGATAACGCGTGCTCCTGCCACTGCGTTCATCTCCTCAGACAAAGATCAGCGGAAACGAGCGGCTGCGTCGAGGATTCCCCGTTCCGCCGCCTCAATCGTCTCCAGGTCGATGAGCGGCTTCAGGCCTCGTCCGCTCACGTAGTCGTCGAACGCCTGCTGGGTGGTCCACCGCGGCGTGAACCCGAAGTCCTTCTTCAGCAGGGTGGTGTCGATCACGCGCCCCCAGTTGAGGAACCTCATCTGGTCCGGCGAGAAGTCGACGAGCCGGGCGCTCCGGAAGAAGCCGCCGACCGTGGGCACGGCCACGCTGGGCACCGGCAGGTTCAGCCTGCCCGCCCGCCGAATGGCCTGTGACAGCAGCAACACGCCGTCACCACCCACGTTGAACACACCGGGCAGGTCGTGCAGCGTCGCGCGTTCGAGGACAGCGAGGGCGTCCTCGGAGTGCAACAGCTGCACACGAGCGTCGTAGCCCAGGACGGTGGGCACGACCGGGAGGGCGAAGTAGCGCGTCAGCACCGTGTCGATGCGCGGGCCGATGAAGTTCGTGAAGCGCAGCGTGGTGACGTTCACGTCCGGCCTGCGACGGCCGAACCCGCGCACGTACCCCTCGACCTCGACCGCGTCCTTGGCGTAGCCGGACGACGGCAGGTCCTTCGGGCCCATGTCCTCGGTGAACACCGCCGGGTCGCGCGAGCTGGACCCGTACACGGCGCTGGTGGACTTCACGACGAGCTTGCGCACCTTCGGCGACTTCTGGCACGCGGCCAGCAGCTGCATGGTGCCGATGACGTTCATCTCCTTCATCACCGTGCGGCCGGTGGGCCCGGCCGGGTTGGCGGTGACGGAGGCGTGGACGACCGTGTCCACGTTCGCGGTGGAGATGACCTTGGCGATCAGCGGGTTGCGGATGTCGGCCCGGACGAACTCAGCCCTGCCCATCCGGCGCAGGAGGTCGCGTGGCGGCGGCTCGGTGTCCACGCCGAGCACGCGCTCGATGTCCGGGTTCGCGGCGAAGCGCGCGGCGAGGTGGCCGCCGAGGAAGCGGCTGACTCCGGTGACGAGGACGACCTTGGGCGTCATGCGACTCCAAGCAGGAGGGGTGTTGCGATTGGTCGATGCTACAAGGCAGATGTGAAACCGGAGGAGGCCGGAACGCCGCCTTGACGCAGGTCACGAACGCTTTACCGGCTAATCACCCGATCGGCGGCGACCGTTCCCGTGTTTCCCGGCCGCCGTCCCACAGGGTGATATCCGTGCTGCCGCAAGCACCTCATGACGGCCCCGGGAAACGCAACCGCCGCCGACCCCTGCGAGAGGAGACCGGCGGCGGTGAGAGCGCACACGGGCTTACTTGCCGCGCTTCCTGCGCTGGACACGGGTCTTGCGCAGCAGCTTGCGGTGCTTCTTCTTCGACATGCGCTTGCGGCGCTTCTTGATGACCGAGCCCATGCGGGTTCCTTAGCTCTAGACGTTGCTTTGACTGGCGCGCCCCAGCCTTGGCCGTGTCAAGCACGGCGCGCCGGTAAGCACGATCGGCCTACCAGTCTACCCGGCGGGGTTCGCCAGTCTTCAGCCAGCGTCGAAGTACGCGTTCTCGAGGTAGGCGTGCACCGCCTTCTCGGGCACCCGGAACGACTTGCCGACCCGCACAGCGGGCAGCTCACCGGAGTGCACCAAGCGGTACACGGTCATCTTCGAGACCCGCATCATCGAGGCCACTTCGGCCACGGTCAGGAACTGGACCTGAGCGAGACCTGTTCGTTCGTTCTCCTTCGCAGGCATGTATCACCGCATCCTTCGACACGTGTCGTGCCGTCGGTCTTCCCCACCGACGGTTCGACACGCACGTGCTCTCCTGAGAGTAGCGGGACTGGTGTGACTCCTGCGACGTCCGACTGGTCAGTCCTCGTGTTGCTTACCCAGTTCGATGGAACGATCACGCGCCGATTCGATGGCAGCCAGCAGCGCCGCACGGACGCCGTGCTTCTCCAGCTCCCGGATCGCCATGATCGTCGTTCCCGCGGGTGAGGTGACCGCCTCACGCAGGATGACCGGGTGCGACGTGCCCTCTGCGAGCATCGTCGCGGCACCCACCGCCGACTGGATGATCAACGTCGACGCCAGGTCGCGCGGGATGCCGAGCAGGATGCCCGCGTCGATCATCGCCTCGACCAGGAAGAAGAAGTAGGCGGGACCGGAGCCGGACAGCGCCGTCACCGCGTCCTGCTGCGACTCCGGCACGACCGCGACCTTGCCCACGGTCGAGAGGAGCTCCTCGACGACCTTGAGGTGCTCGGGCGTGGCGTTGGAGCCGCCGGAGACCGCGCTCATGGCCTCACCGACGACCATCGGCGTGTTCGGCATGACCCGCACGACCGGCGTGCCCTCCGGCAGCCTGCGCTCGTAGAGGGCGGTCGGCAGACCTGCGCACAGCGACACGATCAGCGTCCCGGGCCTCAGCACCGGCCTGAGCTCGGCCAGCAACGGCTCGATGTCCTGCGGCTTGACCGCCACGACCAGCACGTCGGCCTTCGCGGCCGCCCCGGCGACCGTGACGGCCTCGAACCCGTACTGCTCGGTGAGCGAGCGCGCACGTGCCTCGTGCTTCTCGGTGAACATCAGATCGGCGGCCGCGCGGCCGCCCTGCAGAAGCCCGGACAGCAGCGCCTCACCGATCTTGCCCGCGCCGAGCACCGCGATCTTCGTCATCGGTCAAGTCTCACACAGTGCTCTCAGACAGCTGGTGTCAACGCCAGCTGCCTCGCCTGGCACACCAACCGGCCGGCCGCGTCGATCACCGTCGCGTCCTCGTCGAACCACTGTCCGTGCACCGCCTGGCAGGTGACGTGGATGCGCAGCCACCCCGGCGCCGGCCGGGCCCGCAGCAACGCGGTCAGCTGCACCGTCGGCGACCAGCCGAAACGCCCGAGGTTGAACGTCACCGGCATCGACAGGTCGCCGGCCAGCAACGCGAAGTACGGGTCCGGCTGCTCGTCGATCGGCCGCGCCCACAGCTTGAACGTGAGCGGTCCGTCCGTGCGCCGGTCGAGGAACGCCGCGCTCTCCCGGTCCACCCGCAGGTCGCACAGGCCACCGACCTTGTAGGCACCACCGGTCGGGAACGTCGCCAGCTCCACCGAACCGGGCGGCGGCGCGGCGGGGATCGCCGGCAGGTTCACGTAGTCGGCGCGGTGCTCGGGGATCCGCCCCGTGGTCACGCTCGCCTCCACGCACACCTGACCGCGCTGTTCCAGCGACACCGCGACGACCGTGGCCGTGCGCCCGCTCTTGCGGACGTCGGTCCTGATCAGCACCGGCCCGATCTCCGGTGTCCTGAGGAACTGCGCGGAGACCGCGAGCGGATCACCGTCCGCGGTCTGAGCTGCCGCACGCGTCATCACGGCGAGCAGGAACCCGCCGTGGGGCTTGGGCCCGACGGTCCACTCGGCCGGCAGGGACGCGGTGAAGGTTCCGTCACCGAGCGAACGCACCGCGCTGGACTTGGTGAAGGTCATGAGCTGCTGGCCAGCGACCGCAGGAAGAAAGTCACGTTGGCAGGCCGTTCTGCAAGTCGCCGCATGAGATATCCGTACCACTGCTCGCCATAAGGAACATAAACGCGAGCTCCGAGGCGCCGCTGCTCCTCCGTCCGGACGCCGTACAGCATCTGGTACTCGAACTCGGTTTTGTCATACCAGCGAGCCCGCTCGCCGATGATCTCGATCAGCCTCGGGTCGTGCGTGGCGAACATGGGGTACCCCTCTCCAGCGAGGAGAACGTTGAGGCACCGCACGTAGTTCAGATCCACCTCGTGAGGGTCCTGGATCGCCACCTCCGGCGGCTCCGCGTACGCCCCCTTGACCAGCCGGACCCTGCTGCCCGGACCCGCGAGCTGCTTGCAGTCGTCCAGCGTCCGGTGCAGGTACGACTGCAGCACCGCGCCCACCCACGGCCAGGTGCGCCGCAGCTCGTGCAGGATCCGCAGCGTCGAATCCGTCGTGGTGTGGTCCTCCATGTCGAGCGTCACGGTCGTCCCGCACTGCTCCGCCGCTGCACAGATCCGGCTGGCATTCGTCAGGGCGAGCGACTCGTCGAGCGCCTGCCCGACCGCGGACAGCTTGACGCTGACTTCTGCGTCTTGGGCCAGCCCGGCGGCGTGCAGGGCGTCGAGCAGCTCGAGGTAGGCCTGCACCGTCTTCTCGGCCTGGGCCTTGTCCGTGGTGTCTTCGCCCAGGTAGTCGAGGGTCACCGGCAGGCCGAGGTTCCGCACGACCTCGACGGCGTCGGCCGTCGACTCGCCCGCGACGAATCTTTTGACCACATCTCGGCTGATGGGCGCGTTGGCGACGAGGTGGCGGACAGTCTCGTTGCGAGACGCGGCCATGATCAACGCTCGCAGCGGGTTCACACCACGAACCCTAACTCGCCGGTCGGCTCACCGTCAGGACAAGGCCGAACGTCCCCTGCCGACGCCGCCCTCGGTCGGCCAGTCCAGGTGCAGCCGCGCGAACAGCAACGCCTCGGCCAGCATCTCCCGCCGGGCCGCCGGCGATCCCGCGCGACGGGTGTTGACCTCCAGCACGACCTGTCCGTCGAACCCGGCCTGAGCCAGCATCTCGCACAGCTCCGCGCACGGCTGCGACCCGCGTCCCGGCACCATGTGCTCGTCCTTCGGCGCTCCGGATCCGTCGGCCAGGTGGATGTGCCGCAGCCCGTCGCCCATCCGCTTGGCCAGTTCCAGCGCGTCCATGTGCGCGGCGGCCGAGTGCGACAGGTCCAGCGTGTAGTTGCGGTGCCCCACGTCGGTCGGGTCGATGGACGGCTTGAACGCCGTCATCTGCACCGAACGCCCACGGCCCAACGGCCGGCGCACGGGGAACATGTTCTCGACCGCGATCGCGATGCCGCTCTCGTCCTCCAGCGACGAGACGAGCTCGGCGAACCCGTCCGCGTACTTGCGCTGCCAGCGGAACGGCGGGTGCAGCACCACTGTCGGCGCGCCGAGGTCGGCGGCGGCCTGCACGGACTTGCGCAGGCGCTCTGCCGGGTCCGGCGACCAGACCCGCTGCGAGATCAGCAGGCAGGGCGCGTGCACGGCCAGGATCGGCATGCCCGATCGGGACGACAGGCGGTCGACGGCCCGGATGTCCTGCGACACCGGGTCGGCCCACACCATCAGCTCGACGCCGTCGTAGCCCAGTTCGGAGGCGATCTCGAACGCCGCTCCGGCGGGCTGCGGGTAGACCGACGCCGTGGAAAGCCCGACCGGGATGCGGCCCGTCAACTCTTCACCAGCAGCATCGCCGCTGGTGAGACGGTGACGATGAGGCCTACGAGGATGGCGAGCAGGGTGGTTTGGAGGTCGTCCGCCCGGCGGATCTTTCGAACCAGCAACACCAGGCCCACGGTAACGGCCAGCGCCACGACGAGTGCGGCCACCGCCTGTGTACGCCACAAGAAGTTGAAGGCGAGCCACAGCGCCGCGCCGCCGAGCACACCGACGGCGAGCTGGCCGATCATGATCAGCCATTCCTTGCCCGGCGAGCGCTGGGCTGCGTCCTCCGGCTCCTCCGTGACCTCGTCGGCGTCGTCGAGGCCGGCCGGACCCTCGTCCTCCGCGGCCTCTTCGTCCGCGAGGTAGTCGTCCTCGGGTCGGTAGACGGCGTACTCCTGCGAGTCGTCGTCGTCCACGTACGGGCCGGGGTGGGCCGCGGTCGACTCCATGGGAGCCATGGACAGGTCGGTCTGGACGTCCGCCTCGTCGTCGCCGAACCACGCGTCGGGCTGGTTGTTCGGCAACGGCTCCGGCAGCTTCGGCGGAGCGGGCGGCACGATCAGCACGGACTCGGTCTCGAGCGCGGCGATCTGGTCCACCGGCGCCTTGGCAGGGATGCGCGGGAGCTGCTCGGTCATCGCCTCACGCGGCGGCAGGCCCTGCGGACCCGGCTTCTGCGCCGGGGTGGGCAGCTGCACCGGCGGCACCGGCTGTGGCCCTGGCGGGGGACCCGGCTTCGGGGGCCGGGTGATGTTCGTGCGCGACGGCGCGGGCGCGGGCGGGGCACCGGCGTCCAGGCGGGAGCTCACGGCCTCGGGTCGCGGCAGGTCCGCGCGGGACGGCATCTCCGGGCGTGGCAGGTCGGACCGCGACGGCTGGTCGCGCACCGGCGGCACCTGGCGGGTCTGCTCCGCGGCGGCCGCGGGCGGAGGTGTCGGGCCGGGTCTGCGCACCTGCGGCGGCTGGGCGGGTGGTGCCAGCGGCGGCTTCGGCTGGTACGCCGTGCGCTCGGCGACGGGCGGCGGTGCGACAGGAGGCGGTGCGGCCGGAGGTTCCGGGGCCGCGCGACGACCGGACGGAGCCGCGTCGTCGTCGCGGATCGCCATCAGCCGGCCGCTGTCGGACAGGACCCGCTCGATGATCGTCTGGGGCGCGGTCTCCGGCTGCTGGACGTCGTCCTCGTCGTCAGCAGCCCGGCGGCGTCGCCGACGTGGCGCAGCCTCTGAACTGCCGCCGTACTGGGCGAGCAGCTCAGCGACTGTGCGCTGCGTCTGGTCCGATCCGCTCTCTCGACTCATCAACTCCACCGTGCCCCGGTCTGGCCAGTCCGTCCAGTATCGCTCTGGTCCGTCCCATCAGTGTGGTCCAGCCGTCGGAGGATGACACCCTCCCGGAGGGCCCAGGGGCAAATCTCCAGCTGCGTGAGTGACAGGGCTCGCATCGTTGCCTCCGCGACCAGGGCGCCCGCGACGAGCTGGTGTGCGCGCGACGTGCTCACACCTTCCAGCTCCGCGAGGTCACTGGCCGACATCCGGGAAATGAACGCGATCAGCTGCCGCAGGCCCGCGTCGGTGAGCACGCGACGTGCCCTGGGCCCGGCAGACGATGGCGCGGCCCCGGTGAGCCGCGCCAGCGTTCGGAAGGTTTTTGAGGTCGCAACCACCCGATCGGGTTCACCCGCGCGTTTCAGCTTCCGCGCCACGGGCGCGAGCTGCTCTGCCAGCCAGTCGGTGGTCTCGCGGACCTCCGAGCGGCGGGGCGGGTCCTTCTTGAACCGGGTTCTCGTCAACCGGCCCGCGCCCAGCGGCACGGAGAAGGCCATGTCGGGGTTCTCGTCGCGACCGACAGCCAGCTCCAGCGAGCCGCCGCCGATGTCGAGGCACAGGAGTTTGCCCGCGGACCAGCCGTACCAGCGTCGGACCGCGAGAAAGGTGTACTTGGCCTCGTCCTCGCCGGACAGGACCTGGAGATCGACCCCGGTCTCGGTGCGCACCCGGTCGAGCACCTCCGCGGAGTTGCCCGCCTCGCGCACCGCCGAGGTCGCGAACGCCATCAGATCCTCGCAGCCGGACTTGCGGGCCGACGCCTTCGCGCCCGCCACCGCACGGACCAGCTGGTCAGAGCCCGCCTTGGTGAGCAGCCCCTTGGGATCGAGCTGCTCGGCCAGGCGCAGGATCGTCTTCTCGGACGTCATCGGAATCGGGTGGGCACCACGATGCGCGTCCACCACCAGTAGGTGGACGGTGTTGGAACCCACGTCGAGAACGCCCAGGCGCACGCCGGAAACGGTACCTGGTCGTGTCCGTCAGGACTCGAACTTGTAACCGAGACCCCTAACGGTCACGAGGTGCCGCGGTGCCGACGGGTCAGGTTCGATCTTCGACCGAAGCCGCTTGACGTGTACGTCCAGCGTCTTCGTGTCGCCGACGTAGTCGGCACCCCACACGCGGTCGATCAG
The DNA here is from genome assembly GCF_039537795.1 of Lentzea roselyniae. NCBI lineage: Bacteria > Bacillati > Actinomycetota > Actinomycetes > Pseudonocardiales > Pseudonocardiaceae > Lentzea > Lentzea roselyniae. Next base: position 261,124 of record NZ_BAABBE010000006.1, on the reverse strand, counting down.
CTGACCCCTGGTGAGGACGCGGCCGACGTTGCGCAGCAGGTACTCGAGGAGGTCGAACTCCTTGAGCGGCAGGCTGATGTCCTGGCCGCTGACGGTGACGACGTGGCGTTCCACGTCCATCCGCACCGGGCCGGCCTCCAGGATCTGCGGCAGCAGGTCCTCCGACTCGCCGCCGCGGCGCAGCACCGCGCGGATGCGGGCGATGAGCTCGCGCGCCGAGTACGGCTTGGTGACGTAGTCGTCAGCACCGAGCTCGAGGCCGACGACCTTGTCGATCTCGCTGTCGCGGGCCGTCACCATGATCACGGGCACGGCGGAGCGCTGCCGCAGCTGCTTGCAGACGTCGGTGCCGCTCATGCCGGGCAGCATGAGGTCGAGCAGCACGATGTCGGCACCGTTGCGGTCGAACTCCTCCAGCGCCTCCTGGCCGGTGGCCGCGAGCGCCGCGGTGAACCCTTCCTTGCGCAGCAGGAAGGCGAGCGGATCGGCGAAGGACTCCTCGTCCTCCACGATGAGCACCCTGGTCACAGCTCTCCTCCAGTGTCACCCGCGCCGGTGGGGACGAGGGTCGGGTTGGGTTCGGTCGCCGCGGCGGGAATCCGCAGCGTGAAGGTGGAACCCGTTCCTGGCAGGCTCCACAGCTTCACCTCGCCGCCGTGGTTGGCGGCGACGTGCTTGACGATCGCGAGCCCGAGGCCGGTGCCCCCGGTCGCACGCGATCTGGCCTTGTCGACGCGGTAGAACCGCTCGAAGACCCGCTGCTGCTGGTCTTCTGCGATACCGATGCCGCGGTCGGTCACGGCGATCTCGACGTGCCCGTCGACGAGCCGGCGGCTGACGCTCACCGGGCTGCCGGGCGGCGAGTACGCGACGGCGTTGTCCAGCAGGTTCGTCAGCGCCGTGACCAGCAACGACCGATCGCCCGGCACGACGAAGCCACTCGGCTCGTCGGTGGTGATCGAGATGTTGACCGACTCGGCGGCGAGCTTGGACCTCGACAGCGCCTCGTTGATCACGACGTCGATCTCGGTGTCGGACAGCTCCGGCAGTTTCTCCGCGCCCTGCAGGCGGGACAGCGCGATCAGCTCGGTGACGAGCGTGCCGAGGCGGGTGGCCTCCTGCATGATCTTCGCGCTGAAGCGGCGGACCTCCTCCTGGTCGTCGCTCGCGTCGAGCACGGCCTCCGCCAGCAGGGCGAGGGCTCCGACCGGGGTCTTGAGCTCGTGGCTCACGTTGGCCACGAAGTCGCGCCGCGTCTTCTCCAGCCGCACGGACTCGGACTCGTCGGTGGCGTCGACCACGATGAAGTCCTCGATGAGCTGCCGGACCTCGGCGTGCACGGCCTCCGGCTGACGCCCGCCGCGCTGGGTTTCCAGAGGCGAGAGGTCGACGTAGACGACCTCGTTGCTGTTGCGGACGGCTTCCGCCGCCTTGCGCGCGCGGTCGTCGATGCGGTTGTTGCGGACGACCCCGAGCTCCTCGGCCCGCGGGTTGTGCAGCACCACGTCGCCGAAGCTGTTCAGCACCACGATGCCGTCGTGGGAATCCTGGACGATCCGCTGGATCAGGTCGCCGACGGTGAGCCCGTCGGGCTTCCGCGGATGTCTTGGAGCGGTGAACCTGCCAACGAAGAAAGCGGCGATCACGCCGATGAGCGCGACGCCGATCGACACAGCGAGGTAACCCGTTGTGGTCACGAAGCGAATGGTAAGCAGCTCGGAGGTGTCTTGGCCTAGTACGGGAGCGTGAACCGTGATACCCGCGACACCTCAGTGGACGGTTGTTCCGTCCCTGGTCAGCCCTCGTTCACCCAACCGTGTCCTGAGACGCGAAAAGCGCACCCGAACAGCAGGTGCGCTTTCCGGTCAATTGGTCAGCGGCCTTGGTTGGCCACTGCCGCAATGGCGTCCTTCGCCGCATCCGGGTCGAGGTATTCGCCACCCGGCTTGAGCGGCTTCAGGTCCTCGTCGAGGTCGTAGCGCAGCGGGATGCCGGTCGGGATGTTCAGCCCGGCGATGGCCTCGTCGGAGATGCCGTCGAGGTGCTTCACGAGCGCGCGCAGCGAGTTGCCGTGCGCGGCCACGAGAACGGTCTTACCGGTGCGCAGGTCCGGCACGATCGCCTCGTCCCAGTACGGGAGCATGCGGGCGACGACGTCCTTGAGACACTCGGTCAGCGGCAGGTCCGGCCCGAGGTCCGCGTAGCGGGGGTCGGCGTCCTGGCTGAACTCGCTGCCGGGCTCGATGGGCGGCGGCGGGGTGTCGTAGGACCGGCGCCAGAGCATGAACTGCTCCTCGCCGTAGGTGTCCAGCGTCTGCTTCTTGTTCTTGCCCTGCAGCGCGCCGTAGTGGCGCTCGTTGAGGCGCCAGTCGCGGCGGACCGGGATCCAGTGCCGGTCGGCGGCGTCCAGCGCCAGGTTGGCGGTCATGATCGCCCGGCGCATCAGCGACGTGTGCAGGATCTCCGGCAGCACACCGGCTTCGCGCAGCAGCTCACCGCCGCGGCGGGCCTCCCGCTCGCCCTTCTCCGACAGGGGAACGTCCACCCAGCCGGTGAACAGGTTCTCCGCGTTCCACGTGCTCTCGCCGTGGCGGAGCAGCACCAAGGTTCCGACAGACATGGCAGCTAGCCTGCCATGCCGACCCTCCTGCCGTACCCCGGCCGGTCGCCGTGATCCGCGCCATGTTCCTCGTCGGTGTAGACGTGGATCTCCAGTCCATCGGGGTCGTTGAAGACCAGCAGCCACCCGATGCTCGCCTCGATCTCCGGCGAGTGCGGGATGCCCAGCCCGTCGAGGTGCTCGATCCACTCCCGGAGGTCCTCGCGGGTCTCCACGGCCCAGTTGACCGGGTCGAAACCCGCGAGCGCCTTCGCCTTCTCCGGGTTGAGCCGCAGGCTCAGCCCCGCCGCACCGCCGCCCACCCAGCCCGCGACGCCGCGGACCACGCCATCCGCGTCCGCGAACTCCCACGCGACCTCGTAGCCGAACACCTCGCGGTACCACTCGATGCTGCGCGCCAGGTCGCTGACCGGGATCTTCACACCTCTGATGCCTCTGATCCTCGCCATCGCGGGTCTCCAGAATTTGAGTGCAGACATGCTGCAACGAATGCAGCTAGACTGAACTCGATGAGTGAGGAAGTCAAGCGTTCGTACAGCTCACCGCTGCGGGAGCAGGGAGCCGCCTACACGCGCCTGCTGGTGCGCGACGCGGGCCACCGGTTGTTCGCACGGGACGGGTTCGTGGCAACGTCGATCAAGAAGATCGCGTACGAGGCGGGCGTGTCCGAGCGGACCGTGTACACGCACTACAAGAACAAGGTCGAGATCTTCCAGGACGCCCTGAACGTGGCGATCGCCGGTGACGAGGAGCCGGTCGCCATGCGGGACCGGCCGGAGTTCGAGGAGGTCCTCGGCACGCCGTCGGCCACCGAGATGATCTCCGAGATGGTGCGGCGGAACGGCCTGATTCTGGAGCGCGCGGGTTCGTTGATCATGGCGGGCATCGAGTCGTCCGGTGCCGACGCGGACATGCGGCGGATCTCGGACGAGGGCGAGCACGCGATGCGGGCGAACTGCCTCGCGCTGGCCACCGCGCTGGTCACGACCGGCGAGGTGCGGGACGGCATGGACGCCGATGCCGTGGCGGACGTGCTGACGACGATGTTGTCGCCGCACGTGCACCAACTGCTCGGGTGGCCGGCCGAGCGCTATCGCACCTGGTTGGTGCACACGCTCACATCCTCGTTGCTCAGGCCCTGACCTGCGGTACAACCCAACCACAACCCGCGGCCTCTACACCTCCCACCATGAAGTTCATGATGAGACTCGTGCTCGCGGTGGCGGTCGCGAGCGGAATTGCAGTCCCCGTGTCCGCCGCCCATGCCGCCGACTGCTCGCCTGCGCGGGTAGCGGCCGCGGACGTCAATCGCTATGAGGGCACTCACGAAGCCTGGGACCTCGTCTTCAAGTTGGTGGCGACGGCGGATCCAGGCTGCCATCCCGTCGGCACGGTGCGTTACGCCGTCGAAGGCGACACCGCGACCGGTGGCGACCCCGAATCCGGTGACGCCGACTTCGTTCCTGTCAAGCGCTCCGCGGCTTGGCCGTGCCGCTGATGGTGGTCGCCGCAACGCTCGCGGGACAGGGACAGGCAGTGGCCGCCGCTGAGCCACTGGGCCCGCTGATTCCAGCGCCGGTTCCGCTGCACCTGAGCAACCCGGAGGCCTACGCACTCGCCAAGGACGCCGGCGACGCGCTGCGGTACTCCCTGGCGGCGGTGGCGGACGACCTGGACAGGTCCTACGCCGCCGGCACCGTCGAGGCAGACCTCAAGCAGGGCCTGCTGTCGCTGCCCGTGGCCAAGCGCAACAAGTTCGTCGCGGCCGCCAAGGAAGCCGTGAAGGTCTCGCCGAACAACCTGACCGCAGCGATGAACCCGGCCTCGCCGTGGGGCAGGCACGGCCGCCTGACCGCCACGCAGTTCCGGGCCATCGGCTTCAAGGGTGCGTTCGACACGGTGCAGATCGACGCGGCGAAGCTGAAGGCCGCCGTGAACAAACGGGCCCAGGCGCTCAAGCAGGAGGAGAAGAAGGCTGAGACCGAGGCGGAGAAGGCGGCCAGGAGGCTCGGCCTGGACCTCTCCACCCAGCCGAAGTTGACTGCTTTGGACTTCCGGATCCAGCAGGTCAAGGCGGTCGAGGAGACCAGCGGGTGGGGTTCCGACGAGATTCTGCTGGGAGGTATGGAGACCTTCCACACCGGCTACACCAGGAAGATCAAATCCTGGAAGGTGTCCGACGACTTCGACGCCGGCGAGGTCGTCAACTACCCCGCCCCCGGCCACAAGTTCGGCCTCTTCGGCATGCCCAAGGCCGACCCGTGGCCGCGCAGCTTCGTGTCCGTGGTGATGATGGCCGAGGAGGACTCCGGTGGTTTCGCGGATGCCGTGAACCAGGCGTGGCTCAAGGTCCGCGACGACATCAGCGAGAAGATCAAGGAAGCGGTCGGCGAGTGGGCTTCCGAGTACGTGGGCGCCGCAATCGGTGAAATGCTCGGCAAGGTCATCGGGTTCCTCGTCGGGGACGCCGTGGAGTTCATCGCCAACTGGTTCAAGGACGACCTGTTCGACGCCCACGCGACAGCTGTCCATCTCCCGTCTCCGTACGCGTTCATGTACAACAACCCCGCAGACGCGGGCTGGACCAACCACCAGTTGCCGACCACCAAGATGCGGTTCACCGGGCACGGCGGTGACTACCGCGTGGAGGGCCGCTGGACGGTCTACGGCTGACCCGCGCAGCGACACACCACGCCGAACGCCCCCAGCGATCTCGCTGGGGGCGTTCGCCTTGTGGGTCAGGCCTGTTCGCGAGCCCTGAGGTCCTTGCGCAGGATCTTGCCGGCCGCCGACTTCGGGATCGCCCCGATGAACTCGACCACGCGGACCTTCTTGTGCGGCGCCACGTTCGCGGCCACGAACGCCATCACGGCCTCCTCGGTGATCGTGGAGTCCGGCTGGCGCACCACGAAGGCCTTCGGGACCTCCTCGCCGTCGGCGTCCCGCACGCCGATGACCGCCGCGTCGGCGATCTCGTCGTGGGTCAGCAGCACGGCTTCGAGCTCGGCCGGCGGGACCTGGTAGCCCTTGTACTTGATCAGTTCCTTGACGCGGTCGACGATCGAGACGATGCCGTCGGCGTCGATCACCGCGACGTCACCGGTGTGCAGCCAGCCCTCGTCGTCGATGGTGGCGGCGGTGGCGTCCGGGTTGTTCAGGTAGCCCTTCATGATGTTCGGGCCCTTGCACCACAGCTCGCCGCGCTCGCCCACGCCGACGTCGGCGCCGGTGGCCGGGTCGACCAGGCGGCACTCCAGGTTCGGGATGATCACGCCCACCGTGCCGACCGAGATGTCGTCGCGGCTGTCCGGGATGGCGTGGCTGACCGGGGACATCTCGGTCATTCCGTAGCCCTGCGACACACGGCAGCCGAGGCGCTTGCGCACCGCGTCGGCGAGCTCGACGTCCAGCGGCGCGGCGCCGGAGAACAGGGTCTTCATGGCGGACAGGTCGTACTGGTCGACGATCGGGTGCTTCGCCAGCGCGACGGCGACCGGGGGCGCGATGTAGACGCGGTCGGTCTTGTGCTCGGCGATCACGCGCAGGAACTCCGGCAGCTCGAACTTCGGCAGCGTCACGACGACACCCCCGATGTACAGGCCGTTGTTCATCAGGACCTGCATGCCGTAGATGTGGAAGAACGGCAGCACGGCGAGGATCCGGGTGTGCGGGCCGACGTCGGACAGGATCGGCTGGCACTGCACGAGGTTCGCGACCAGGTTGCGGTGCGTCAGCATCACGCCCTTGGGCAGCGCGGTCGTGCCGGACGAGTACGGCAGCACCGCGATGTCCTCGGCCGGGTTGATCTCGACCTCTGGCACCGGGTGGTCGTTGGCGAGCAGCTCGCCCAGCGACGGGTAGCCCTCCGCCTTGTCCAGCACCACGACGTCCGTGACGCCGGCCTTCGCGGCGCCGGGAGCGGCGTTCGGAAGCAGGACGGAGACCGTGAAGAGCATCTTCGCGCCCGCGTCGTGCAGCTGGTGCGCGACCTCGTCGGGCGTGTAGAGCGCGTTGATCGTGGTCGCGGTGGCGCCCGCGCGCAGGATGCCGTGGAACACGACGGCGTAGTACGGAGTGTTCGGGCTGAGGATGCCCACCACGTCGCCCTTGCCGATACCGCGCGCGGCGAGTGCCGCGGCCATGCGGTCCACGGCACCGGCGAGCTGGCCGTACGTGAGCGAGGCACCGGACATGCCGTCGATCAACGCAACCCGGTCCACCCGGTCGGCTATGTCGCCGAACAACAGCTGGTGCAGCGACACATCAGGGATCTCGACGTCGGGGAACGGACTGCGAAAGACCATGCGGCGACCTCATTCACTCGCTGAACACCCAGCCTGTGCGGCTCATCGTGATCCAGCCCACTGAACAGGTCAAGGACCGCTCAATCGCTACAGATACGTTACTTAGCGCGTCTAATTACACTCGAATGGAGTAATACAAGCACTTGTGAACGCAAGGATGTATCTGGGAAGTTGATACCGCCTCCGCGAGTCGGCTCCCACGCTTACTCGACGAGCGAGAGGCACTTCGCGCGGTTCGTCATCCCCGTCGGATCGCGTGGCCCGCTTGGGATCCGGAGGCTCCCCCCGTCCACGGACCCATGCAGCGGGGACCTTTGACGCGGGACGGCTCGAAGCGACTCCCCCTCTCTCCCGAGCCGTTCCGCGCTTCACAAAGGGCCACTCTCAGTAGACTTGATCATGCTGCTTCGTTCGTTCGAGTGACACGCTTCCGGCGTCGCAGCAGGTAGATCAGCGCCGTCACCGGCAACGCGAGCACCAGCACGAACGGCAGCACCGCGCCGATCACCACGGTGATCGCCTTGAGGACCGCGACCACCGCGTCCCACCCGGACAGGAACGCCGAGCCGAACCCGGCTTCCACCGGCGCGGGTGGTGCGATCGGAACAGTGCTGACCTGCACGGTCAGCGTCGCGAGAGCGACCTTGCCCTTCAGCGACTCGCTGCGCCGCTGCATCGACTCGAGCTCACTCTGCCGCTTGGTCAGCTCACCCTCGATCTGCGCGATCTCGGACGTCGTCCCCGCGCGCTCGAACAGCACCCGCAGTCGCTCCACGCTGGCCTTCTGCGTCGCGATCCGCGCCTCGACGTCGACCAGCTGGTCCGTGACGTCCTCGCTGCGCACCTCGCTGCGCGTGACCTCGCCGACCCCCGCGAGGTCCTTCACCACACGGTCCAGCTCGCTCGACGGCACCCGCACGGTGACCGTGCCGCGGTCCTTGGTCGAGTTCTCCTGCCCGGCGAACCCGCCGACGGCCTGCGCCTTGTCCTTCACCTGGCTGATGGCCTTCAGCACGTCGTCACTGCGCAGGTCGACGCTGGCCGTGCGCACCAGCTGCCGTTCCTGCTGCTGCACCGGCTGCACGGCCGCCGGCGTGTTCTCCTGACCCGGCTTCTGCTGCGGCGGCGCCACCTTCTCGTGCGCCGCCTGCGGTGACGCGGCGTCGTAGCTCGCCCCGCCCGTGTTCTTGCTGGCGCTGCACCCCGTCGAAACCAGGGCCAGCAACGCGACTCCCACCCACAGCACTGGTCTGCCCATGCACGTCTGACGGTCCTGAACGGACCAGGGGTTGCCGCCTAGTCCGAAACGAGATGTTGGAAAGCCTGAAGGTTCGCGAGCGACTCGCCGCGCGACACCCGCCAGGCCCACTCCCGCCGGATCGCGTCGGCGAACCCGATCTCCAGCAGCGGGTTGAAGTCCCCGTCGGCCGCCTCCAGCACCTGCCCGAGGACCCGGTCCAGCTCGTCCGCGGTCACCGCGTGCTTGCCGACCCGTCCGACCAGGTAGATGTCACCCTCGGCGTCGATCGTGTAGTGCACGCCGTAGAGCCGGGCGTTGCGCCGCAGCAGGAACCGGTAGACCTCCTCGAACGACTGGTCGGGACGCCGGCACACGAACGCCTCGACCACCAGCGCGTGCGCCGTCTCGACCAGCCACACGTTGGTCTGCAGCTTCTTGGTCCCCGGCAGCGTCACGAAGAACTTGCCCTCTTCACGACGGTCGTACTTCAGCTCGCGTTCGTCCAAAAAAGATTTGATCACATCGTCAAGGATCAAGCCGCTCAAATGAAAACCTCCCGGCGGAACACGTCTGCCGCCTCTTGGTACCCCGCCAGCAGGGCATCAGTCGTGCGGTCCCAGGAGAAGCGTCGCGCATGCCCCACGGCGTTGCTCGCCAGGTGCTCCCTCTGCGGTAACGCGACTGATCCGATCGCCGTAGCCCACGCGTCCGGCTCGTGCCCGTCCACGAGCACTCCGGACACACCGTCGTTGACGGCGACAGGCAGCCCTCCGACGGCCGCCGCGACCACGGGCGTCCCGCACGCCTGGGCCTCCAGCGCCACCAGCCCGAACGACTCGTTGTAGCTCGGCACCGCCATCAGGTCCGCCGCCCGGTAGACCTGCGCCAGCGCCGGCCCCGGCTGCGGCGGCAGGAACCGCACCACGTCGGTGATCCCCAGCTGCACGGCGAGCTCTTCCAGCGCCTTCGGCTGCTCCAGCCCGGAACCGGACGGTCCGCCGACGATCAGCACGACCAGCCGCGAGCGCAGCCCCGGGTCGCGGACCAGCATCTCCGCGGCCGCGCGCAGCAGCACGTCCGGCGCCTTCAACGGCTGGATCCGCCCCACGAACGCCAGCACGATCGCGTCCTGGGCGATCCCGACCCAGTGCCTGGCCTTGGCGCGGTCGCCGGGTGTGAACCTGTCCAGGTCGACACCGGGCGGCACCACGACGACCTTCGAGGCGTCCGCGTCGTAGAGCTTGATCAGCTCGCTGGCCTCGATGTCGGTGTTGGCCACGAGCCGGTCCGACTCGCCCACCACCTGCTCCTCGCCGATCACCCGCATCCGCGGTTCCGGCGCGTCCCCCTCGGCCAGCGCCAGGTTCTTGACCTTGGCGAGCGTGTGCGCGGTGTGCACGAGCGGCACGCCCCACCGTTCCCGCGCCAGCCAGCCCACCTGCCCCGACAGCCAGTAGTGCGAGTGGATGGCGTCGTAGTAGCCGGGCTCGTGCCGCGCCTCGGCGCGCAGGACACCGGCGGTGAACGCGCAGAGCTGGCCGGGCAGCTCCTCCTTGCCCAGGCCCTCGAACGGCCCTGCCGCGATGTGCCGGACGTGCACGCCGGGTGCCAGCTCGGCGACCGGCGGCAGCTCCGACGACGTGGCACGGGTGAAGATCTCCACCTCGACGCCCCGCTGGGCCATCCGCGTGGCCGTCTGCACGATGTACACGTTCATCCCGCCCGCATCACCCGTCCCCGGCTGCTCCAGCGGCGACGTGTGGACCGAGAGCACCGCGACGCGCTTCATCGGACCACCCGCTTCAGGTCGGCGGCGAACTGCTCCGGCCGTTCCAGGAACGGTGCGTGCGCGGTGTCGGGATACAGGCTCAACTCGGCTCCGGGGATCAGGGCGGCGGAGTACTCGGCGGCAGCAGGGGCGACCACCTCGTCTTGAGTTCCGTGCACCACCAGGGTCGGCACGTCGACGGCGGACAACACGTCAGCGCTGCCCACATCCCTGCGGAACAGCTCACCTCGCACTTTATGGCTCACGGCGGTCGCCGCGGCTGTGAGTTCGCCGACCGTCTCAGCTGGTAGCGCGGGTGCCATGGCCCGGCAGAAGTCCGCCATCGCCCCGTCGTCGGTGATGGCCGCCGGCAGAGCGGCGCGCATGACCCGCCCGGTCTCGCCTCCCCGGCGACCGCGGCCGATCTCGGTGATCGCGCTCACGAACACCAGCGCGTTGATCTTCGCGGTGCCGTGCGCACGCAGATAGTCGGTGATCACGAGCCCGCCGTACGACCACCCGACGACGGTCGCGGGCCCGGTGTGCTCCAGCACGGCGTTGAGATCCGCAGCCCACTGCGCGGAGTCGCGGTAGTCGCCGAAGTCGTCGGACTCGCCGTGTCCGCGCAGGTCAACGGCGTAAGTCCGGAAATCGGGAAGGTCCCAGACCGCCCCTGTCTGCGCCCAGCCGTGGACGAGCACCACCGGCGGCGCGTCAGGAGGTCCTGCCTCACGGACGGCCAGTCGTCCCCCGCCGGCCGCCGTCACGTGTGTCAGCTGCACACACGTGCAAACGACCTGGTCGGGGGACGCATTCCCGCCGGTCCTACTTCACCGCGGACTTGCTCTTCCACTGGTCCCACGGGATCTGCCAGTCGTACCAGTCGAACTGCGCCGGCAGGGTGGTGATCGAGCCGGTCACCTCGACCGGGTCACCCACCATCGCCGAGTCGAAGTACGCCTTGGCGTCGGCTTCCAGCAGGTTCGCGCAGCCGTGCGAGGTGTTGTTCTTGCCGATGTTGGACGCGTTGTCGTTGTTCTCGTGGATGAACTCGCCGTGGTTGGAGAACCGGACGGCCCACTTCTTCACGACGTTGGTGTAGCCGTAGCGCGGGTTGTCGAACGACCACGTGTCGTGCTTCGACATGACCACGAACGTGCCGTTCGGCGTGGTCAGCTCCGGGTCCGCGTCCTTGCCGAACGACGCCGGGTACGAGGCGACCTGCTGGCCGTCGCGCAGCACCACGAGCTGGTGCGTCGGGTTGTCGATCTTCACGACCTGGTTGCGGCCGATGGTGAACTCGCTGGTCACGTCGGCCTTGCCGAACGCACCGCCGCCGTAGTTCACGCCGTAGAGCTTGGCCTCGACCTTGATCTGGGTGTTCGCCGGCCAGTACTTCTCCGGCCGGTAGTGCACTTCCTGCGCGTTGAGCCAGGCCCACGAGCCGGTGACGTTCGCCGAGTTGGTGACCTTGAGCGCCTTCTCGACGGTCGCCTTGTCCTGGACCGGTGCCTCGAACTTGACCATGATCGGCGCCGCGACGCCGACGGTCTGGTTGTCGCCGGGCCAGAGCGTCGCGCGGGTCTGCGAACCGGGTGCGACGGTCGTGAACGAGCCCTTGAGCTCGACCGGCTTGCCGTTGGCGCCGACGGCCTTGCCTGAGTAGCTGTACGTCTTGCCGTAACCCAGCGGCTCGGCGATGGTCCAGCCGGACTTGTCCTCGGTGAGGGTGCCCTTGACGTCCTTGCCCTCAGCCGACTTCAGCGCGACGGACTCGATCGTCCCGTCCACCACGGTGACCTGGACCTGGGACGTGACCTGCACGTCCTTGGTGCCGTCCGCCGGGGACAGGGTGACCTTCGCGTCCGGCTTCGAGGTGTCCGAGTTCGGTGAGCCCGCCACCACACTCGAGCAACCGGTCAGCAGCGTCAGCCCGGCGACCAGCGCGACAAGTGTTCTCTTCACGGTTTCGACCTCCCACCATGGTGGACGTTCAGGACCACGTGACGGTGCGAGTGACGTCGGTCACACCCGGTGCGGGAGCCTACGATCGAAGCCGTGAATCGACCTGTCGCAGTAGTGACCGGAGCCAGCGCCGGCATCGGTGAGGCCACCGCCCGGCGGCTGGCCGCCGAGGGCTTCCACGTCGTGCTCGGCGCACGTCGCCTGGACCGTCTCCACGTTATCGCGAAGGAGATCGACGGAACCGCGCTCGAGCTGGACGTCACCGACCAGGCCTCCGTCGCCGCCTTCGCCGACGGGGTACCCGAGGCGAACGTGCTCGTGAACAACGCGGGTGGCGCGCGGGGGCTGTCGACCGTGGCCGAGGGTGATCCGGACGAGTGGCGCTGGATGTGGGAGTCGAACGTCCTCGGCACCCTGCTGGTGACCAAGGCGTTCATCCCGAAGCTCATCGCGTCCGGCGACGGGCACATCGTCTCTGTGACGTCCGTCGCCGCACGTGATGCGTACGACAACGGTTCCGGCTACACCAGCGCCAAGCACGCGCAGTCCGCGTTGCACCGGACGTTGCGCGGCGAGCTGCTCGGCCAGCCGGTGCGGGTCACCGAGATCCTGCCGGGCATGGTCGAGACGGACTTCTCGGCCAACCGCTTCGGCGGCGACACCGAGCGCGCGGCGAAGGTCTACGAGGGCCTCACACCGCTGAGCGCCGACGACGTGGCGGACGTGATCGCGTTCGCGGTCACCCGGCCGTCCCACGTGAACCTCGACGAGATCGTGCTCAAGCCGCGGGCTCAGGCTTCCGCGACTCGGGTACACCGGGTGTGAGCAGCTCCACGTCCAGCTGACGCAGGACGGGCTCGATGGGGTTCGCGAATCCCGTCGAGCCCGACCCGGCGACGTACAGGCCCACGACGCGGTTGTCGGCGTCCACGAGCACCGCGCCGCTGTCGCCCTGGTCGCCGAAGCGTTCGGACGAGTGCACGCGGACCTGGTCGCGCAACGTCCTGACGCCAAGGCCGTCGCCGAAGTCCAGGCGCAGGGTCGCGTCCGTGGACGCGATCACGCCGTACGTGAGTTCCGTGGTGCGGCCGCGTTTGCGGACCGTCGAGCCGATCGTGGCTCGCGCCGTGCCGGTGACCGCGCCGATGTCGAGGATCTCCGCGCGGAACGGCCGGGCGCCCATCCTCAGGCCCGCCGCACTCACCGATCCCGCGAGCGCCGCCCGGTCGAGCACCGCGACCTGGTCGGCACCGGGAATACCACCGTCCACTCTGGACGGATGCACGAACTCGTCGCCCACCGACCACGAGTCGTCCACGCAGCCGACGTGGAAAGTCGTGAGCCCCAGCACCTTCCCGGGTTCGTCGTTGGTCACCACGAACGCGCCGAGAGTGCCGGCGATCACGTACTCACCGGCTGTGGGCACCTCCGGCGGCACGACCCTGAACGACCGGGCCGGGCCGATGCTGATGCCGCCGCGCAGCACCGGATGCCGTTCCACCCCAACGGGTCGCACGTCCGCGGCGCGGGTGATCCTGGCGCGGTGCAGCACGATCGACTCCGCCACGACGTCGGTCGGGACGCCGCTGACCTCCGCCGGTATCTGCTGCGGATGGTCAGGTCCCTTGGCACACACGTAGACCACGATCGCGACCCGGCCCGTCGGGCGTCCGCCGGTGTACTTCTCGCCGATGTCGACGCCGATCACGCCGGGCCGGGACAGGAACTCGTCTTCGACCAGGCGCTTGATCGGCCGGACGACCTCTCGCGCGTTGTCGTCGAGGTAGCTCATGGCGACCTCCATTCCACCCCTACCTCAATGAAACACGCCGGGTAGCGGTTGGTCACACGGAGTCACCCGAACAGCCCTAGAGCTGAACGCCTACGAAGACCGGTTCCGGGTGCAGTTCCACGCCGAACGCCGCCCGCACGCCGTCGCGCACCTCGCGCGCCAGGTCGAGCAGGTCCTCGGTGGACGCGCCGCCGCGGTTGGTGAGCGCCAGCGTGTGCTTGCTGGACAGCGCCACCCGGCCGCCGGGACCCTGGTGGCCCTTGCGGAAGCCCGCACGTTCGATCAGCCACGCGGCGGAGAGCTTCCTGAAGCCCTGCCCCGCCGGGTAGGTCGGCACGTCGACGTCGGCGCCGAGACGTTCGGCGATCCGGATCAGCACGCCGGCGAACGTGGCGTCGTCGATGATCGGGTTGGTGAAGAACGAGCCGGCGCTCCACGTGTCGTGGTCGGCGGGGTCGAGCACCATGCCCTTGCCGCGGCGCAGCTCCAGCACCGCCTTGCGGGCCTCGTCGGCCGGAACGCGATCACCTTGCGCCACACCGAGAACGCGCGCCAGCTCGGCGTAGCGGATCGGGGCGGACATGCCGCCGGCGGTGAGCGAGAACCTGGTGCGCAGCACGACAGCGTTGTCCGTGCCCTTCAGCACGCTGGTGCGGTAGTCGAGGCCCAGCTTGGCAGCGGGCACCTGGTGCACCTTGCCGCTGCGCCGGTCCAGAAGATCCACCGACTGCAGCACCTGGGAGATCTCGACGCCGTACGCGCCGACGTTCTGCACGGGCGTCGCGCCGTTGAGACCGGGGATGCCCGACAGGCACTCGAGGCCGCCGAGTCCCTGCGCGACCGCCTCTGCGACGACCGCGTCCCACTCCTCGCCGGCCTCGACGGTGAACTGGACGATCCCGCCGCCCAGCGGGTCGAGCCGGAAGCCCTTGGTGGCGACGTGCACCACGGTGCCGTCGAAGCCGCCGTCCGAGATCACGAGGTTCGATCCCCCGCCGAGCACGAGGACCTTCTCGTCGTCGTCGGCGTCGGCTGTTCGCACGGCTTCGACCAGCTCGGCTGCGGTCGTGGCGTGGACGAACCGCGCGGCCGGGCCACCGAGTCGGAGCGTGGTGCGCTCGGCCAGAGGTACGGACTGCGTGGTGGTCACAGGCGTCAACGGTAGCCTCCGCGACATGGCACGCCGCATCGAGCACCACACCACGTCACCCCATTCGGCGGAGAAGGTCTTCGGCGCGATGGTCGACGAGACCTATCTGCGGGACCGGTTGGCCGCGATCGGCGGCAACGACGCCGAGCTCGTGACGTTCTCGTCCGTGGACGGGAAGACGTCCTACCAGCTCAAGCAGGGTGTGCCCGCGGAGCACCTGCCGTCGATGGCCAAGTCGCTGCTGGGCGGCGACCTCGTGATCCAGCGCATGGAGAACTGGGCGGCGGGCGCGGGCACGGTCGAGGTGACGCTCAACGGCGTACCCGGCCGGCTGGACGGTGCGTTCACCATCACGGACAACGGTTCCGGCTCGAAGGTCACCCTCACGGGGGAGGTCAAGGTCAGCATCCCGCTCATGGGCGGCAAGCTCGAGAAGCTGATCGCCGAGCAGGTCGCGGTGCTGCTCGACAAGGAGAGCGAGTTCACGTCGGAATGGCTCGCAAACCGCGGCTAGCGGCCGGCCGGGCTCGTGCGCTCGGCCTGCCGACGCGCGGCACGACCAACCCGAACCGCCTGCGCAGGGTCGACCGGTGGATGACCGGGACGCTGTCGTCGTTCTTGACCGAGGCAGCCGACCCGCTCGTGGTCGACCTCGGGTACGGCTCGTCGCCGATCACCACCGTCGAGATGGCTCTGCGCCTGCGCACGGTGCGTCCCGACGTGCGCGTGCTCGGGCTGGAGATCGACACCGACCGCGTCGAGGCCGGCAAGGCGGTGGCCGACCCGCCCTGGCTGGACTTCCGCCGCGGTGGCTTCGAACTGGCCGGTGCGCGGCCGGTGTTGTTGCGCGCGTTCAACGTGCTGCGCCAGTACACCGAGGAGCAGGCGTTCGAGGCGTGGGACACGATGCTCGGCCGCATGGCTCCCGGTGGGTTGATCATCGAGGGCACCTGCGACGAGATCGGCCGCCGGTGCACGTGGGTGACGCTGTCGTCCGACGGTCCCTTGCGGTTCACGCTGGCGTGCAAGCCGTCCGGGATCGAGACGCCTTCCGACCTCGCCGAGCGGCTGCCCAAGGCGCTGATCCACAAGAACGTGCCGGGCGAGCGCGTGCACGCGCTGCTGGCGGAGCTGGACGCGTGCTGGGCGACCGCGGCACCGTTCGCCTCCTTCGGGCCTCGCGCGAGGTGGGTGGAGTCGGCGCGGTTGCTCGCTTCGCGGGGCTGGCCGGTGCTGGACGACCGGCGCCGATGGCGGCTCGGCGAAATTACGCTCGAATGGGCGGCAGTCGCGCCGTAGGGTTTCGTCGTGGACTTCGTCGCGGAGATCGAGAAGCAGGCTTCGTTGATGCGTTCGGCCGCCGTCGAGGCAGGCCAGGACGCCGCGGTCCCGCCCTGTCCCGAGTGGACGGTGCTGGACCTCGTGCGGCACCAGGCCGCGGTGCACTCGTGGGCGGCGAAGGCGATCGCCACCGCGCCCGAGGCGGGCCTGCCGGAGTGGCCGAAACCGCCGCAGGAGTTCGACGAAGCGCTCACCTGGTGGGACAACGAGCTTTCCGTGCTCCTCTCCCGGCTGCGCGACACACCCGCGGACCGTCCGGCGTGGACGTTCGACGGCACGAACCGCGCCGGCTGGTGGGCACGCAGGCAGGCGCACGAGACGTCGATCCACCGCCTGGACGCCGAACTCGCCGCCGGTCACGACGTGCCGACGCTGCTGTTCGACTCGGAGTTCGCCGCCGACGGCATCGACGAGTTCCTCACCGTGATGGTGCCCCGGCAGCTGCAGAAGGGCCGCAGGATCTCCGGAACCGGCCGACTGCTGGTGCACGCCGCCGACGCGGGCCGCACGTGGGAGGCGCGGCTGACCGAGGGCGAGCCGCTGGTCGTCACCGCCGTGCACGACTCGGCCATCGACTCCGACGCCACCCTCGCGGGCACCGCCGACGCGATCTACCGCAGGTTGTGGGGCCGCCCGAGCCACGCGATCGTGTCCGGCGACGAGTCGCTGTTGGCGGCGCTGCCGAGGCCGTGAATACTCATGCGGCGTGTCATCGCCTGAGCGTCGCTATGTGATCACCTTCGGCTGCCCGGACCGCACCGGCATCATCGCGAAGATCTCGTCGTTCCTCGCGGAGAACGGCGGCTGGATCGTCGAGGCCGCGTACCACACCGACCCGGAGACGAGCTGGTTCTTCACGCGCCAGGAAGTCCGCGCGGACTCCCTGCCGTTCGGCGTGGACGAGCTGCGCTCCCGGTTCGCGGAGGTGGCGGCGTCCCTGGGCGCGCAGTCGACGTGGACGGTGACCGACACGGGCGCCCGCAAGCGCGTGGTGATCCTGGTGTCGAAGGAGGGTCACTGCCTCTACGACCTGCTGGCCCGCGTAGCGACCGGCGAGCTGGACGTCGAGGTGTCCGCCGTCATCGGCAACCACCCGGAGCTCGGCGAGATCACCCGCGCCCACGGCATCCCGTTCCACCACGTGCCGTTCCCCTCGAACGATCCGGAGGGCAAGCGGGCAGCGTTCGCGCAGCTCCGCCAGCTCGTGGAGAAGCACGACCCGCACGCCGTGGTCCTGGCGCGCTTCATGCAGATCCTGCCGCCGGAGCTCTGCGCGGCCTGGTCGGGCCGCACGATCAACATCCACCACAGCTTCCTGCCGTCGTTCATCGGCGCCCGGCCGTACCACCAGGCGCACCGCCGCGGTGTGAAGCTCGTCGGGGCCACCTGCCACTACGTGACGGCGGACCTGGACGCGGGGCCGATCATCGAGCAGGACGTGCTGCGAGTGGACCACGGCGACTCCGTCGCGGACATGGTGCGCAAGGGGCGGGACATCGAGAAGGTCGTGCTGGCGCGCGGGCTGCGGTGGCACCTGGAGGACCGGGTGCTGGTGCACGGGAACCAGACGGTGATCTTCTGAGTCTTCACCAGCTCTCCTTGCGGTAGACCGCCTTCTCCGCGAAGTCCTCGTCCTCGGGTTTGGTCTTCTGCTGCTCGGGCGCCGGCGATCCGGGGACGGACACGTCGGTGTCCAGCTCGTTCGCGTGGCTGCCGGTGACGTGGCGGAACTCGTCGAGCACGTTCGTGGCGGCCTGCTCGCGAGCAGTCCTGGTGAGCGCGAGGATCCTGGTGGCCAGCTCGGTGTTGCCCTCGATCTTGAGGTCCAGCAGGGCGCCGTTCGGGGCGACTGTGACGGTGACGGACTTGTCCTCGGTCGTCACGGTCGTGCCGGCGGACTCGAGGTTGCGGCGGAAGGCGGCGGCGTTGCGCTGGAGTTCGGCGGTCTTGGCCTCGAAGTCGGCGAGCCATTCGTCTGGGGTCATCGTGGTGCTCATTTCTTCTTCGGGCGGGGGCCGTACTTCTTCTCCAACGCGGCCGTATCGCTCACGTCCACCTGTTCCAGGCTGATCTGTGGGTGTGACGGCTCCGCGCTCCACACACGCACGGACATCGTCGGCCCACCAGGAGGCGTGACGCCCAGCCAGTAGTTCCGTTGCGCAATTTCCATCAGCTTTCCAGGCATGTCCGCCGGATTCGCGTCGGAGCTGAGCGTGACGTTGACGCTGATGCCTTGCCCTTGGTCGATTCCGTGCACGTAGCTGTACTCGGCATCGGCGACGCCTTGTTGCTGCTTGACCTCCGCGACCACCTTCTTGCCGAGCTCGTCGTACTCCTGGTTGTACTGGTCGGTGATTCCGCAGGCGGTGAGCGACAACGCCGTGACCAGCGCGAGGATCCTTCCCCCGATTTTCAATTGACGCCCTCTCGAGTCACCCGATATGTGCGAGTTTCGGCTTGCGAACCGTTCGTGAACGCTCCGAGACTGTCGCGGTATCTGGCCACCGCAGGGTCGTGGTACGTCTTCGAGCCGGGGTCGCTCAGCTGCCGAGCAGCTTCCGAGTAGTTCTCCTCGATGTTGTGATTCTTGAAGTCCCCGTAGTTCTGGTCGAACTTCACCGTGGTCCGGTTCGCCGTGTCCGGGTTGTCGGCGGCATCAAGCCGCGGCACGATGTCGTTCCGATTCTCGAGGGAGAGCATCTGCACGTTGGCCGGCACGTCGATCCGGCCCACCGGAGACCCTGCGGTGACCACATGGGTCACGTTGTAACCGCTGGCGACCAGGTCCGGCGTCGACTGCGCAGCCACGATGCCACCCTGGCTGTGTCCGAGCAGCATCACCGGTTTCCCGTCCGTCGCACCCGCCATGCGCAGCGCTTCTTCGATACCCTTCTGCAACACGGTTCGATTGCCCGCCATGGCGTCCACGTTGACACCGGTGTCGTTCGCGCTTTCCACCACACCTGGCGGATTCCAGTGCTTTGTCCCCGGGATGTCGACCACATAACCGGTCACTTCATTCTGTGCGTTCTTGATGATGCGCACGTCGATGTTGGCCGGATCGACAGGTTCATCCTTGCCTCTCGGTTCAAGCACATCGGGCTTGTTGCGCATGGCAAGCCCTTCCATCAGGTCGTGCAGATCCTTGGGCACATCAGCGTGCGGGTGGCTGCGAGAGGGTGTCACGACCGCGTTGCCATCAGGGTAGGTGGCGGCCAGCAGGTCGAGCGTGGTGGCCAAATCCACCGGAATGCCGAGCGAGGAAATCATTCCCGGCGTCATGCCTATCAGGTTGTCGACCATGCCGGGGTGGTCCATCAACCACTTCATCCAGTCGCCGTCGTAGTTGGCGTGGACATCAGCTGCGATCGCACCGCCGGTGAGCAGGGCGGTTGCGGCGGCGACCGTCGGAGTGGCCGTCACCGCCTTGCCCGCGAACCACCGGGAAACCTCGAGACTCTTCGCCGCCAACTCGTCGGCCATCTCATAAGCGATCTTGCTGGCTTTCAGCGCTTCACCACGGAGCCTGATGCCCGCCGACGTGGCGGTGAGTCCGTGCGGTCCGTCCAGCGCGACAGCCATGGCCGCCTCGAACTTCACCACGCCGCCGGGATTCAGCAACGACGACGCGAGCACGTTGGGCTCGACCAGAAACTTGTGGCCAGCCGCAGCGATCTTGAGGGTGTCCTCCCCGACCTCGTCGGTGAGGCGGCTCAGCGCAAGCAGGTCGTCGCACTGGACGGTCGTGCTCTTCATGCCGCCGGAGACGTCGACGTTGGTCACGCCGGGGGGCTTTGCGGGTTCCGTCATGCCAGTGCTCCCGCCACCGCCGGCGCCACCCAGGTGCCGAGGTCCTCGCGTTGGGCCGGTTCGATGCGCACCATGCGGCGCCCCGAGCCGTCCGGCTCCGGATCGAGGCCACTCCAGCCGCCCGCCGTGTGCACCCAGTTGACCTGCGACGTGCCGTTGGCCGAGATGACGAGGCAGCGCAGGGCGCCGTCGGCCTGGTCGGCGACGTTCTGCGCCAGAGAGGCTTCGGCACCGGACAGCTTCAGCTCGGCCAGCACCGCGGCAGGGGCGTCCGGGTCGGCGGCGCGGAAGAGCCTGGCCGCACCCATCTCCTGCAACGCCTTCAACGGCAACCGGCCGCGGAGTGGCTCTGCCTCGTGGCTGCCGCCGAGCCGGGATTCGAGGCTCGCGCCGGCGCGGTCTGCCTGCGGCACGGCACGGATCAGCTCCTTGCCGAGGTCGGTCGACGCGAACATGGACAGCTCAACTGCGCCGTCGCCCAGTGCGAAGAGCGAGGCGCCCAACGGGCCGTTGACCGCGTGGACGCTGTGCGAGCTCTTGTCGCCGATAGAGGCGATGGTGTCCAGCATGACCATAGGCCCGGCGAGGATCTGCAGGTTGCGCTCCACCGACGGATGGACCTCCGCCTCGTCACCGACGCCGGTCACGACGCGCTTCTTGGTGAGGTCTGCTTCGGCGGGGCCGATCTGGACGTCGGCGGGCATCCAGTCGGGCGGCAGGTCGACGCCGGTCTTCTCCACCAGGTAGGCGAACTCCCGCGCGGAGAGCACGAGCCGATGCGGCGCGGGGGTCATGCGGGCACGCCCTGACCGCGCATGTACTCGCCGACCTCGAGCCACGCCTTGTCGCCCTGCGGCGGCAGGTTGTCCGGGCCCCACTTCCAGCCGGTCCACGGTGGCTGGGGAGGCTGCGGTGGCTGCCCACCGCCGAAGCCGAGAGCGTCGGCGACGCCGTTGGCGATGTCCTTCACGGCGTTGTTGAACGCGTCCACGGCCCGGTTGAACGTGTCGATCGCGCTCTTGAACCAGCCGGTGACGGCCTCCGCGATCCGCTTGATCGCGGCGATCATCTCGCGGACCTCCTGGGCGTGCTGCCGCAGCACCGCAGCGGCGCCGTCCAGGCCATCGGCGGTCTGGAACAGCTTGCGCTTGTCGCCCTCGATGGTCTCGCGGCACCGATCGGCCGCCACGGACTTCCAGTGCATCGTCCGCGCCTTGTCGTTCATCTCGGTGCCATGCGTGCGGACCGACTCGGCGCGCTTTTCGATCTCGCTCGCGATGCGGTCCAGCTCGTCCGGATTTCCGTACACCCCGTAGCCCCCGTTCACTCGCAGTGAGCGAACCACAACGGGGTGCTAACTCGCAGCCCGGACCGGGAAAGATGAGCGGAACTACTCAGCGGCCGGGATCCAGCTCACCCGCCGTCGAGCGCGGCCCGTACTTGCGTTCCATCTCGACCAAGTCACCGAGCTTGAACCTGACGTCGGAGCTCACGAGCTCCGCGCCGGCAGGGCTGGTGAAGCGGACGCGGAACTCGACCCGGCGACCGGTTCCCGTCCAGTAGTCGCGCTTGACGATCTCCATCGCCTCGTCGGCCTTGGCCTTGTCCTCAACGGTCGCGCTGACGCGGAGGCGCTGCCGGTGGTCCATGTCGGCGCTGTGCTCGACGGACACGGCCTTGGCGCCGGGCAGGGCTTCGAGGTCGGCGGTGATGCGGTCGGCGAGATCTTCCACCGTGTCGTCGCTGGTGCTGCACGCGCTGAGGCAGCAGAGCAGCGCGAGGACGGTCAGGCGCCTCATCGGGTGGCCTCCGCGGACGGACGCGGCCCGTACTTGGCCTCCAGCTCGGACAAGTCCTGCTCGCGGTGGAAGTCGATCTTGCCGGTGCGCACGGCCTTCCCGGATTCGGGCTTGTCCGCGTACGGCGGGTCGGCTGTCGTGTGGACGGCATAGCCGAGGCTGGAGCATCGTGGCCCGGCGCGCCAGCAATCGCGTTCGGCGATCTCCACCAGTTCGTCGACCGCGGCGTCCGTGATCTTGTCCGCGTGCAGCATGACCTCGACGGACAGGACGTTGCCCTGGTCGAGGCCGTGCCGGTACTCGTACTGCGCGGCGGCCACGTCCTGGCGTTGCTTCCAGTCGGCCACGATCTGCTTCCCGACGGCGTCGATCGCCGGATCGAAGCCTTCCAGCACGCTGCATCCGGTCAGCAGCATGACGATCGGCAGAAGTCTGAGCACGGCGCACCCCCACCCTGGATCTTGGCAGGGGTGCGCCGGACGTGCCGGGCGAGCTCAGATCTTGGCCGCGGCCCTCCCGACGGCCTCGATCAACCACCCGGCGTCCGCGGCCGTCATGACGGCAGGAGGGGTGAAGCTCACCGTCCGCCCGCGGAAGTCGGCGAGCACGCGCGATCGCAGCAGCTCGCCGGTGAACACGTCGGCGGCGTGCTTGTCCGGCAGCTCGACGCCGAGCAGCAGGCCGCGACCGGAGGCGTGGGCCTTGCCCGCGGTGACCGCGCGCAGGCCCAGCAGCAGCTCGTCGCCGAGCACTGAAGCTCGTTCGACGAGGCCGTCGGCGGCGGTGACGCGCAGGCAGGCGTTCACGGCGGCGGAGGCCAGCGGCGAGACCTCTTCCGGGCCGCGCCACAACGGCACCTCGACGGCCGCCGATGCCACGACGGCGGCTATCGGGAGCACGCCGCCGGAGAGGCCCTCGCCCACCAGGAGGATGTCCGGGGTCACGCCGTCGATGTCGCAGCCCCACCACACGCCGAGGCGGCCCAGGCCGGTGCGCGTTTCGTCGACGATCAGCAGCGCGTCGTGCTCGCGGCACACCTCGGCGATCGCGCGCAGGTAGCCGGAGGGCGGGAACGAGGCGGCGCGGACCGGTTCGACGAGGACGCAGGCCGGTGGGCCGGAGGCTAGAACGGCACGTAACGAGTCGATGCCGCCGTACGGGACTTCGCCGGTGGTCAGGACGCGTGGGCGGCCGTTGGCCTGAGCCAGGGCTACGGCGAACTGGGCGGCCTCCGACGCCGACGGGAAGACGTGCACGTGGTCGAGACCGTTGGGGGTGACGAGATCGAGCATGAGGCGGTCCAGCAGGGACGGCCGGCGCACCTGGCCGACCACGGCCTGCACCACCGCCGGGTGGGCGTGGCCGAGCAGAGGAACTCCGTAGCCGCCGCAGTCCAGGTACTCGACGCGGTGGGGATCTACCACTCGGGCGCCACGTGCGGCGCAGCCGGTCAGCTGTTCGGTAGCCATTGCGGGGAACCTTTCCTGGGCAGCGCGGCCCGCGGCCGCTCGACGGACGACGAGCGGACCAGTTCCCACTACTCATTCGGATTCGGCGGCGCGTTGGTTCGCCCGAGGCATAGGCTTTTTCCCGTGCGGATCGAAATCACCGACCTGGACCAGCTGAGAGCCGAGTCCGACCTGCGCAAAGCGGTCATCATCGGGCTGGACCTCACCCGCGAGGACGTGCGGGTCCCGCTGGACGGGGCGCTGCTGCTCGGCTGCACCCTCAGCGAGACGATGCAGCGCCGGGCTGAGGCCGCGGGAGCGTTGATCTTCCCGGTCATCCCCGACCTGCCGTACGAGGTGTACCGGTCGTCGCTCTACACGCCGGCAGAGCTGTTCGCGGGCTTCGACCCCGCCGACCCCAAATCGTACGCGGACACCCCCGACGCGGTGATCTACCGGCACAGCAAGCAGCAGGGCCACCACCCGGACCCGCTGCACGCGCTGGCCGAACGCCTGCACGACCACTCGATCACCGAGGCGCTCGACGAGGCGCTGACCGGACAGCCGGTGGCGGTCATGGGCGGGCACGCGCTGGCCCGCGACTCGGACGGCTACCGCAACGCGGTCGAGCTCGGCGGCGCGCTCGGCAAGGCCGGCTTCACCGTGCTGACCGGCGGCGGACCCGGCGCGATGGAGGCCGTGCCGCTGGGCGTCCGGCTCGGCGAAGCCGACAAGGACGTGCTCGACGCCATCGCGCAGGCCCCTGGCTTCGGCCACGACGACGAGTCGATCGGCCGGTGGCTCGCGGCGTTCCCGGACATCCCCAGCTTCGAGAGACCTCGCACGATCGGCATTCCGACCTGGTTCTACGGCCACGAGCCGCCCAACCCGGCCTGCGAGCTGCACGCGAAGTACTTCGCGAACTCGGTGCGCGAGGAGGGCCTGCTGACCGTCGCGACCGGCGGCATCGTCTACACGCCGGGCAAGGCGGGCACGGTCCAGGAGGTCTTCCAGGACTTCACGCAGAACTACTACTGCAGCGTCGGCCCAGCCGCCCCCATGGTGTTCCTGGGCAAGGCGTTCTGGACCGACGAGGTCCCGGCCGCACCGCTGGTGCAGAAGCTCGCGGCGGGCCGGGAGGCGGAACAGTGGATCCTCGTCACCGACGATGTCGATGAAGCGGTGGAACTACTGGTGAAGTACCAGTCCTAGCTCTGGAACGGGTGCTCGCGGTCGTAGGTCCTGGGGCTGCCGCTGGGGCCTGCGTTCGACGGCGGCGTGCCCTTGACCGCCTCGTTGATCTCCCAGTCGGGCGCGGCGAAAGCCGTGCCCGGCACCAGCACGCTCATGGCGGCCGTGATGGCCATGGTCAGAGCAAGCATCAGCTTGCAAGGACGCGGCCGTCGTGGTGTGGGACCTCATGTCCGAGCAGCGGGCCGCCCCCTGCCGACCGCTCACTCCGGTCCGGTGAACACCGTGCTGTTCGACGCCGACGGCGACCTCACGTCGTCCGGCCCGGACCCGCGGGTGATCAGGTGGGGAGCTCGACCCGGAGCTGGTGATCAGCAGGCTCAGCGCGCCATGTCCTCGATGATCTCGGCGCCCGGAAGCTTCGCCAGCACGTCGCCGGGCACGAGGATCTTGCTGCCGCGGATGCCGCTGCCGACCACCAGTTCCGGTGCCGCGGCGACCTCCGGCGACAGCAGGATCGGCCAACCTGCGGGCAGTCCGATCGGTGTGATGCCGCCGTACTCCATGCCGGTCAACGACACGGCGTCGTCCATCGGCGCGAACGACGCCTTGCGCGCGTCGAGGCGCTTGCGGATCACACCGTTGACGTCCGCGCGCATGGTCGCCATGACCATGCAGGCCGCATAACGGAGCTCACCGCCGCGCTTGCCGGCGACGACGACGCAGTTGGCGGAGGCGTCGAGCGGCGAGCCGTAGTGCGCGCAGAACTCGGCGGTGTCCGCGAGCGTCGGGTCGATCTCGGCGACCGCGAGGCGTTCGGGATCAGGCAGCGCCTTCACCGCGGCGGCGACGGGTTCGGCCAGCAGGTGGAAGCGGGAGAGCACGGGTACGGGTTCCAACGATCCAGCGATGGTCCACACGTCGACCATCCTGCCAAACTCGGTTTGACCTTGACGTTACGTCAACCCTTACCTTCGAAATCAAGCGCGAAGGGGGAACCGGAAATGGCCTGGTCGATCGCCCAAGTGGCCCGGATGTCGAAGGTGACGTCCAGGACGCTGCGGCACTACGACTCGATCGGGTTGCTGCCGCCGGCCTGGGTCGGTGACAACGGCTACCGCTACTACGAGAAGGAGCAAGTCCACCGCCTGCAGCAGATCCTGCTGCTGCGCGACATGGGCCTGGGCCTCGACACGGTCGCGGAGCTGCTGAACGGCAAGCACGACCAGCTGACCGTCCTGCGCAACCACCACCGGTGGCTGCAGGAGGAACGCAAGAGGCTGGACCGGCTCGCCGGAACCGTCGCGCGGACGATTGCCGAACTGGAAGGAGGGGACGAGGTGAAGCTGGAAGAGCTGTTCGACGGCTTCGACGCGTCGAAGCAGGAGCGCTACGAGGCCGAGCTGGTCGAGCGCTACGGCGAGGGTGCCAAGGAGCACATCGCCGAGAGCAAGCAGAAGATGAAGAACTGGACGCGTGCCGACGCGGACGACTTCATGCAGCAGTGGCAGGACATCGCGCGTGATCTCGGTGCGCTGTTCACGGGGGGCACGGCGATCGACGCTCCGCAGACGCAGGAGGTCATCGACCGCCACTACCGCTGGATCTGCCTCAGCTGGACGCCGAACCGGGAGTCCTACACGGGCCTCGGCAACCTCTACGTCGACTCGGACGAGTTCCGGGTGAACTTCGAGGTCAACGGCGACAACATGGCCGAGTGGGTTCGTGACGCCATGGCGCACTACGCCCAGACGCGTCTCTAAAAACTGAACGGGGGCTGCAGACCCCGTTCAGTCCAGGCCGAAGGCCTTCAGGGCCTCGCGGTTGAACGCCGGCAGGTCGTCGGGATTGCGCGACGTCACGAGCGTCCACCCGTTCATGTCGCAGACCCGGACCTCCTGGTCGGCCCAGTCGCCGCCCGAGTTGCGGATGTCGGTCCGCAGGCTCGGGAACGAGGTCAGCATCTTGCCGCGCACAACGTCGGCCTCGACCAGCAGCCACGGCCCGTGGCAGATCGCCGCGATCGGCTTCCCGGCCGCTACCAGCGCCTTCACCAGCTGAACGGCGTCGGAGTCCATTCGCAGGAAGTCCGCGTTGGCCACACCACCGGGAATGACCGCGCCGTCGTAGTCGTCGACGGAGGCATCGGCGTAGGTGGTGTCGACCGGGAACGAGTCGGCAGGCGTGAGGTGGTTGAAGCCGCGGACCTCACCGAGTTTCGGCGCGATCAGGCGCGGCACTCCGCCGGCCTTCTCGACGTGCGTCCACGGGTCGGTGAGCTCGACCTGCTCGATGCCCTCCGTGTCGACCAGGAATGCGATCTTCTTCTGTTCAGCCATGCACTTCGGCTACCCAGCGAAGAAGTCGACCAATCTGTGCCGCACCTCGGCGCGGTGCGTGATCATCGGCGCCGGTGAGTCGATCAGCCACAGCTCACCGCCGGGGAACGCCGCCGCGGTCGCCTTGGCCACGTCCTCGGGGTGCAGCGGATCGCCCACAGCCCCGATGACCAGCACCGGAGCCGACACGGAAGCCAACATCGAGGCATCGGGAACAGCAACCTGGCCCGGCAGCTGCTCAGCGGCGGCTTCCAGGCGGGTCAACGCGGCGCGACGCTCAGCGACGTAGTTGGGCGGCCCGACGGTCAGATCGGACAGCTGCTGCAGCGTGAACGGCTGCCGCGGCTGGTCCAGCACCGCGGGCAGCAGCAGCGCCACCCGCCGGAAACGATCGGGTTCGAGCGAGAGCAGCCGGACCAACGCCCCGGCGCCCAGCGAGACACCAACGGCGTGATCAGCGGGAACAGTCGCGAGATCGGCGGCGATCCGGCCGTAGTCCCAGTACCCCGCAGGTGCGTCCGGGGCGTCCCCGTGCGAGGGCAACGTCACGACGACGCGGGTACCGGGCAGCCCGGAGGCGGGAATCCGCGCCTCACCGGGCGTGGCACCGAGCCCGTGCGCCACCAACGTGACGGGCGAGCCGGAGCCGTGGGAGTGCGTGATCACCAGCGGGGGCCGCGCTGGACCTCGATCAGTTTCGGGCGCACGTCCACCATGTACACGAGCACCGCGACGAGGCCTGCCAGCCAGAAGATCGAGCCGAAGCCGCCCGGCGAGAACAGCAGCATCGCCGCCGCTCCACCACCGGTGATGCCGAGCCATGCCGGCTTCGTCATGCGCTCTGCGGCCGTGTACGCGTCGACACGCTGAGCCAGCGCGTGGAAGAACGCGAACAGACCGACGATGGTGAACCCCAGGTCGGCGAAGAAGTACACGATGCCGTCGAGGTTCCAGAAGCTGAAGATCGGCACGTAGAACACGCCCCCAGACTACGTGCCGGTACGACGAGAGGGGAGCAGCCCCAGCGGGCTGCTCCCCTCTCACTGAACTTCAGCGACTCACTTGGTGGTGTTCGTCGTGGTCGTCTTCTTGGCCGCGGTGGTGCTGCGGGTGGTCGTCGCCGGCTTGCGCGGCGCGGTGCGGTTCGCGGCCTTGCGGGTGGTGCTGCGGACCTCGTGCGCGGCCTCGCCACCGGCCTCGACGATCTCCTCGGCCAGCTTCTCGGCGCCTTCCTCGACCTCGTGGGCGACCTTCTCGCCGACCGAGCGGGTGCGGCGGGTCACCTTGCCGAGCACGTCGTCCGCGAGTTCGCGGGCGTCGGAGGCTGCGGACCCGGCGCGCTTCTGCGCGGCCTCGACGGCGTGCTCGACCTGCTCGACGGCCTGCTTGACCTGCGGCTGGGCCTTGATCTGCTCCAGCGTCTGCTCGCCCTGCTCTGCGAGGTAGGTGTACAGGTTCACCGCGGAGGCGGTGTAGGCGTCGACCAGCTTCTTGAGCTCGGCGGGCTGCAGCTTCTCGCGCAGGTCCTTGAGCTCGGCCGGCAGGTCCTGGGCCTTGGTGCCGGCCTCTTCGGCGCGGACCTTGGCCTTGTTCAGCGCCTCGACCACGGCCTTGGCGGCGAGGTCACCGGCGCCGAGGGCGGCGAGCAGCGCCTGGCGTGCGGCGTGGGCGCCCTGCTCGGCGGCCTTGCGAACGTCGTCCTGGGTGAGCTTCGGCATGGAGATCAGTCCTCCTTGTTCTTGGCGGAGTTCTCCCGCCTGAAAGATTCGTAAACATCGAGCAGCACCTGCTTCTGCCGCTCGGTCAGATCGGTCGCGGCGACGATGGCGTCCGCCAACGCACCGCCTTCGCGTTGCTGGAGGATCCCGGCCTCGACGTACAGCACCTCGGCCGAGATGCGCAGGCCCTTGGCGATCTGCTGAAGGATCTCCGCGGACGGCTTGCGCAGTCCTCGCTCGATCTGGCTGAGGTAGGGGTTGGAGACACCCGCCTGCTTTGCCAGCTCACGCAAGGAGATCTTCGCGTGGTTGCGCTGCTCGCGGATGTACTCACCGATGTTGCGGCCGAGGTCCGCGACTGCTTTGTCGATGGACTTGTCCACTGTTCCCGCTCCCGTTCCTCGTGCCACCAACTACGTTAGCCCCGGGTGCTAACTCTTGCAAGCACCCTGCTAGCAATCGCTGCGTGTGCTCCGCCACAGGGATACCGTTGTGGGTGACATGAACGACGCCGGGGCCCTTCGCACCGAGCTGGCGGACCACCTGCTCGGTGACGGCGTGCTGCGCGATTCCAAGTGGCTCAAGGCTTTCCGGGAAGTCCCGAGGCACGAGTTCCTGCCGCGCTTCTACCGCCAGCTGCACAGCGGTGACTGGGAACCGGTCACCGCGAAGCACCCGGACTGGCTGAAACTCGTCTACGCCGACCGTGTGTGGGTTACCCAGTTCAACGGCGACGACACGGTGACCGGGGGCACACCGACGTGTTCGTCGAGCATGCCCACGATCATGGCGATCATGCTGGAGGCGCTGGACGTCCACAGAGGACAGTCAGTGCTCGAGGTGGGTACCGGCACGGGTTACAACGCGGCTCTTCTCTGCCACGTCGTGGGTGCGGAGAACGTGACGACGATCGACGTCGACCCGAGCATCTCCCGGCGAGCGCAGGAACGCCTGCACCACAACGGCTTCTACCCGACGTGCGTGGCGGGCGACGGCGCGCTCGGCCATCCGGAGCGCGCGCCGTACGACCGCTTGCTGGCCACGTGCTCCGTCTCGACCATCCCGCCCGCCTGGCTGGAGCAGGTCCGGCCGGGCGGCCTGGTCGTCACCACGCTGCACCGCCCCATCGGCGCCGGGCTGGTCAAGATCGTGTCGAACGGCGACGGCACCGGCGAGGGCCGCGTGCTCGTCGAGGACGGCCGTTTCATGCCGTTGCGCGCGCACGCCCACCCGCCCACACACGCGGGCTCCGGCGCGTTCGAGCGCCGCGCCACCACGTTGCCGCTGAACACCGTGGTCGACCCGGCCAGCCCGTTCGAGTTCTTCGCCGGCATCGCGCTGCCCGGCGTCGTCGCGGGCCAGGACTGGTTGGCCCATCCGGACGGTTCCTGGTTGCACCACCACGGCACGCACGTCGACCAGGGAGGCCCGCGGCACCTGTGGGACATCGCGGAGCAGGCGGTGGTCGAGTGGCACGACCTGGGCAGACCGCGCAGGCACCAGTTCGGGATCACGGTCGGGCGCGACGGCCAGTTCCTGACGCTGGACGACCTGAGGTGGCAGCTGTGATCAAGAACGAACGTCACGACACGGGTCACTGAATCGACACCGGGCGGATGCGGTGCGTCATGATGCGACGCATGTCCAGATTCCGTCAGCAGGCGCTGCTGGCCGGCTGCGTGCTGACCGCGTTGCTCACCGCGGCCGGTCTCTTCGTGACCGAGTACGGCATCAACCCGCACGTGTGGCTGATCGTCCTCGCGCTGGCGTTCCTGGGCTTGCTGGCTTTACTCGACCCGTGGGTCCGGCGCAGGCACAACGCCGCGCTCAGCAGCGACGAGCACCTCGACGCCGCGTGCCGGGCGCTGGCGATCGGCCTGCAGGCGCAGTGGAACGAGGAGGTCCGCTCGCGCGGGCTCACCGACCCGGACGTGCTCGACCTGCACTGGACCGCGCCCGAGCTGGACGTGAGCGACGAGCCGGACGCGCCGCCAGGACGCAGCGACGCGGTCGTCGGCGCGCTCGAGCGGCAGATCAACCACAGGATGGTCCTCCTCGGCGAGGCCGGCACCGGCAAGACGACGGTCGCGATGCTGCTGACGTGCGGCCTGCTGGACCGCTACGACGGCGGCATGGTCCCGGTCCTGCTGCCGCTGTCGACGTGGAACCCGGCGGCCGAGGACATCCGTACGTGGCTCACCCGCAGGCTGTACGAGGACCACCCGGCGTTGCGCAACACCGAGCTGTACGGCAGCTACGCCGGCGACCTGCTGGTCGAGCAGCATCGCTTGCTGCCCGTGCTGGACGGCCTGGACGACATCCCCGGCCACCAGCGCGCGGACGCTCTCTCGCGCATCGCGAAGGCGTTCCCGGCGAGCCGGCCGTTGGTGCTGACCTGCCGCACCACCGAGTACGAGCAGGCCGTGCACCTGGCCGGCCCGCTGCCGGGCGCGGACGTCGTCGAGATGGCCCCGCTCGACCTGGACGAGGTCGCCGCCTACCTGCGAGCCAGCGCGGACACCGTGGGCGCGGCGCGGTGGGAGCCGGTGTTCATCCAGCTGCGCGAGGAACCGGACGGCAGGCTCGCGGACGCGTTGTCGACGCCGCTCACGATGTGGCTCGCCAGCATGGTCTACGCGGACAGCGAGGCGGAGCCGACCGAACTGCTCGACCGCGGCCGCTTCCCGGACGCGCGGGCGATCTCCGACCACCTCTGCGACGAGCTGGTGTCTCGGGCGTTCGGCAACAGGGCGTTCGCGCACCACGCCAGGACCACGCAGGTCTGGCCGCGGGACAGGGCACGCCGGTGGCTGGAATTCCTCGCCCACGAGATGCGCGACCGCGGCATCCGCGAGCTGGCCTGGTGGGAGCTGCGCCGATCCGTCGGCAACACCTGGCTCGCGATTCTCGGTGCGCTGGTGCTGGGCGCGATCGGCGGGTTCGGCGTCGCGTGGCTGATGGCGTACTCGATCACGCCGTCGCTCGCGCCGGTCACGGGCCTGGTCGCGGGCATCGGTGTCGGGGCGACCGCGCTGACCGCGTCGCAGGAGCGCAAGGCCAAGCCGCGCCTGGGGATCTGGCGCAGTCTCCTGCTCGTGCCCGGTGTGCTCGGGCTGGCCGCCGGACTGGTTTTCGGTGCGCTGTACGGGCTTGCCGCCGGGCTGGTCGTCGGTCTCGGGCTCGCCGTCGCGGTCGCCCTGCGGTTCGCGTTGTCCAGCGCGACCGAGCTGTCGCAGGCTTCCAGTCCTCAGTGGACGATGGCGCGCGACCGGATCGCGGTGTGGACCGGATCTCTCGTGCTGGCGGTGGTCTTCGGTTCGGCGGCCGCACTGGTGTTCGGCCCCGGCCAGACCGGCATGGTCGGACTGGGGCTCGCGTCCGGGCTGATGCTCGGGTTCGCGCTCGCGGTGCTGCACCTGCGCTGGTGGTGGTTCACCGTCGCGCGGATCTGGTTGGCGTTGCGAGGAAAGCTGCCGTGGGAGCTGATGGCCTTCCTCGAGGACTCGCGCAAGCTGGGCGTGCTCTGCCGGGCGGGAGCCTGCTACCAGTTCCGGCACGGACTGGTGCAGGACCGCCTGGCAGAGCACGAGGTGACTACTCGGTCCGCAACCCAAGTGCTCCGGTTGCCCTTCTCAGCGAAGGCAACGTCAGAGCGGTGACCGCGAACGTCAGGCCCACCACGATCCCGGTGACGAGGCCGATGCCCGCCCAGTCGTAGGCGACCTCGGCACCGAACACACGCATCACCAGCACTCCCAGGCCGATGCCCGTGGCCAGCGACACCGCGGTGGAGATCGCGAGCGGCAGGGCGTTCTGCCACAGCAACGACCGGGCGAGCGTGCCGCGCGGCACCCCGCTCGCGGCCATCACGGCGAGCGGGCGGCGGCGTTCCCTGACCTGCTCCAGCGCCACGACCAGCAGTGACGCGGCGGCGACCAGCAAAGTGAGCAGTGAGCCGGCCAGCAGTGCGCGGCGGATCACGCCGAACACCCGTTCCGCCTCGTTGGTGTCGTCCTGGCCGCCGAAGTAGGTGTGCAGCTGCCAGGAGTAGCTCGCCATGGCGTTGCGGGCGTGCTCCGCCGCATCGGGCACCGCGGGGTCGAGCTCGGCGAGGAACTCCACGTTGAGCGGCACCAGGCCACGTGCGGCGGCCGGGGTGACGAGGAGGCCGGGGATGTTGCCCGGTCCGTCGATCACCTCCACCGGCGGCACGGCCCACTTCTCGCCGGACTCCTGGAACGTCACGACGTCACCGGACTGAGCGGCCGGCAGCCCGGTGGACTCCCGTGCGGCGTACGCCTTGCCGTCGGTGCAGTTCGGGATGGATGCCTGCTTGGTCAGCGCCGTACACGGGGCGATGTTGATGACCGCGTAGCCACCTCTGTCCAGCTCACCCCAGGCCTGCTCGATCCGGTGCAGGCCGGTGACACCCCTGGCCTTCTCCAGCGACGCGGCGATTCCGTTCAGGTCGGCGCTCTGCCGCGGTTTGACGCTCAGGTAGTTGAAGGCCGCCTGCCTCTTCTCGTTGCCCTGCACCTCCTGCTCGACGCCGGCGAGCATCATCTGCAGCGTCACGGTGCCCGCGAGCACGACCGCCACGCCACCGACGACACGAGCCGCCGTGCCGCTGTCGAGCTGCAACCGGCGCACGGCGAGTTGCAACGCCGGTGTGCCGCCCTTCATCAGGAACACGACCCGTTCCACCAGCCACGGCAGCAGCACGGGGATGCCGAGCATCAGCAACACGATGCCGAGCACGACGGGAACCTGGTTCGGCTTCTCCGTCGGGGTGAGCTTGCCGACCTGGCTGAGGAGCAGTGCGGCACCGGCGACCACCGGCACGAGCCGCCACCACACCCGGCGGCGGACCGGCTTCTGGTCCCGCACCACGCCCAGCGGCTCGATGATCGTGCGGCGCATCGCCAGGAGCGACGTGAACACCGCGAGCACCGGCACCGCCACGATCACGGTGAGCGTCAGCGCCGGCGTCGGCATGACGTCGCTCGGGAAGGCCGACAGCTCGGAGATGGGGATCCGATCCACGAACGGCCGGACCGCGAAGAAGATCCCGAACCCGACCACGAGCCCGGCGAGCGCCCCGGCCAGCGACTCACCGGACGCGATCAGCCGCACCCGGCTCGCGGCCGCGCCGACCAGCCGCAACGCCGCGAGCCTGCGGTCGCGCTGCGCCGCGGCGAGCCTCGTGGCGACCCCGACGAACACCAGCACGGGGAACAGCAGCACCACCAGGCCGACGACGCTGAGCAGCCACAGCAGAGAGTTGATCCCACGGCTGTGCTGCACGGCACCCCAGCCGTAGACGGCGTTCTCGCCCTCCTTGATCGAGGAGTCACCGGCGTAGTACTGGAACTCGTTCGGGTTCTGCAGGCCCGCCTGACCGATCGTGCCGACGACCTTCTGCGGGAAGCGCGGCCTGAGCAGCTCACCCGCCGGCGACTCGAGCAGCCTGCCGAGCGCGGGCGACACGAAGATCTCGCCGTCGCCAGGTAGCCGGTCGATTCCCGGCGGCACCGGGGCGTCCGGTGTGCGCGCCTTGAGGTAGAGGCCGCGGACGTAGTCAGAGCGGTAGGCGTGGCCCTGCTCCTCCACCAGCAGCGGTGCCGGACCGTTGCCCTTGGTCGCCATGCTGCGCGCGGACTCACGGTCGTCTCGTGCGTCGATCACGTTCGGCAGCGACGCGGCGAACAGCAGCAACGCGACGCCGAGGCCGATGCCGACACCTTGGAGCGCGAGCCTCGCCCAGGACTTCCGGCTGCCCCCGACGGCCAGCCGGACTCCCAGGGCGAGGTCACTGGCTGCGCAGACCAAACGTTGGCGCTTCACCGGGCGAACTCCACGTCACGCGAACGACCGTCGCGCACCACGACCTCACGGTCCGAGTAGGCGGCGACACGGGGTTCGTGCGTGACGAGCACGACGGCGGCACCCGTTTCGCGGGCCGCCGTCGTGAGCAGGTGCATCACGCGCTCGCCGTTGAGCGAGTCGAGTGCGCCGGTCGGTTCGTCGGCGAAGATCACCGTCGGCCCGGTGACGAGCGCGCGGGCGACGGCGACGCGTTGGCCCTGACCACCCGAGGTCTCACCGGGGCGCTGGTCCGCGACGCCGTCGACCTCCAGTCGGCCCAGCCAGTCCCGCGCGGCGCGTTCGGCATCCTTGCGCTTCATGCCGCTCAGCCTCAGCGGCAGCGCGACGTTCTCCAGGCAGGTCAGCTCTGGCACGAGCTGACCGAACTGGAAGACGAACCCGAACTCGGTGCGCCTGAGCTCGCTGCGCTCGCTGTCGTTCATCGAGGTCAGCTCGCGGTCGCGGTAGTGCACCGTGCCGCTGTCGGGCGGCAGGATCCCGGCGAGGCAGTGCAGCAGGGTGGACTTGCCGGAACCCGACGGCCCCATCACCGCCACGACCTCGCCCGCACGGATCGTGATGCCGGCGTCGTCGAGCGCGTGCGTCTTGCCGAACGACTTGGCCAGGCCCTCGGCCCTCAACAGGGTCATCGCGTGACCTCCACGGCCAGCTGGTCGACACGGGCGGCGGTGAGTTCGAGCCACCGCAGGTCGGCTTCGAGGTGAAACAGCGCGAAGTCGCAGATGAGCTGGTCGGCGAGGTCGCCGTCGGTCTTCCGCCTGGTCAGCTCGCGCATCGTGGTGAGGTGCGCGGCACGTTGCGTGTCGAGCACCTCCGTGGCGCTGCGGCCGGACAGCAGGGCCAGCACCACCTTCGAGTAGAGCGTGTTCTGCAGGTACGGCTCCGGCTTCTCCGGAGTGGCGAGCCAGCGCTCCACATCGGTGACCCCGGCGTCCGTGATCGCGTACCGCTTGCGCTCGGGACCGTCACCCGCCTCCACGCCCGCCTCGGTCACGAGGCCGTTCTTCAGCAACCTCGACAGGGTCGAATACACCTGTCCGTAGTGCAACGGCCGGTCGTGACCAAATCGCTCGTCGTAGGCGCGCTTCAGGTCGTATCCGTGCCGTGGACCGCCCTCTAGCAGGCCCAACAGTGCGTGTCCGATCGACATGAGAGGCACTATACACACCGTGTATACACCCGGTGTATTCGTCGGATGTCCTGACGCACAACCGCCGTGGCGCCTACAGTGGTGGGGTGACTGGTCTGACTGTCGGCTGGGATCACGACGTCGAGCTGCTGCTCGACTTCCTGAACACTCGACACGTACTGGACAGTGAAGCCTCCTGGCGCGCGTGGGTGACCGAACGCGGCCTCGGGCGGAGCGGGGAAATCGCACAGGCGCGCGCCGCGCGGGCGGCACTGCGGTCGTCGATCGAAGGATCGTCCGGCCCTCAGACAGCTGCGGGCGTCGTCCACATCGAGCTGACCGACGGCGTTCCGATGCTGGCCAGCTCAGACGCGCTCGGCGCGGTGCTGGCGGCCTCCGCTCGGCTCGCCGTGCTGGGTTCCTGGGAACGCTTCAAGATCTGTCCGGCCGACGACTGCCTGCGTGCGTTCTTCGACCGATCGCGCAACCGCTCGCGCACGTGGTGCTCGATGCAGGTGTGCGGCAACCGGGAGAAGGCCCGCACGTTCCGAAAACGAACGCGGGCCCAGAACACGCTTCAGAACAGCACGTTGGCCACCGTGTAGATCACGAGGCCGGCGAGCGCGCCGACCACCGTGCCGTTGATGCGGATGAACTGCAGGTCCCTGCCGACCTGCAGCTCGATCTTGCGCGAGGTCTCCTCGGCGTCCCAGCGCTCGACCGTGTCCGTGATCAGCGTGGTGATCTCCGCGCGGTAGTTCTGCACGACGTACCCGGCGGCCTGCTCCAGCCAGCCGTCGACCTTGGCGCGCAGCGACTCGTCGCTCGTCAGGTTCGTGCCGAGCGTGATCAGCCCCTGGGTGACGCGCTTGCGCAGCTCGCTGGACGGATCCTCGGCCGCGTCGATGAGCATCTTCTTCGCCGTGCCCCACGCGCTGCTGATGAGCTTCTGCACGTCCGGGTGGTTGATCATCTGCTGCTTGACCTGCTCGGCCCGCTGCATCGTGGCCGGGTCGGTCTGCATGTCACTGGAGAACTCGAGCAGGAACTGGTCCACCGCGAGGCGCATGGGGTGGTTGACGTCGGTCTTGACCGCCCACGCGAAGTTGACCAGCTCGGTGTAGACCTTGTCACCGAGCAGAGAGTCGACGAACTTGGGCGACCACGTGGGCGCGCGGTCCGTGACGATCAGGGTCACCTTGTCGTAGTTGTCCCGCACCCACTCGTAGGCCCGGTCGCACATCAGGTCGACGAGCTTGTGGTGCGCGCCGTCCGTGAGCACCTGGTTGAGCAGCTTGCCCAGCGGCGGTCCCCAGGGCTGGTCGGTGAGCCGTTTGACGATCGCGTGCTCCAGGACGGCCTGGACCTCTTCGTCCTTCAGGACCGTGATCGCGCCCTTGATGACGTTCGCGAGCTCGTTGGTGACGCGCTGGGCGTTCTCCGGCTCCTTGATCCAGGCACCCGCCCGCTCCGCGATGCCCGCCCGCCGCAGCTTGTCCTGAACCACCGCGGGACTCAGGAAGTTGACGCCCACGAAGTCGCCGAGCGTCTTACCGAACATGTTCTTGCGGGTGGGGATGATCGCCGTGTGCGGGATCGGCAGCCCCAACGGTCGCCGGAACAGGGCCGTCACGGCGAACCAGTCGGCGAGCGCGCCGACCATGCCGGCCTCGGCGGCGGCTCTGACGTAGCCGACCCAGGGCCCCTCGAACGCGTGTGTGGCGAAGAAGATGACCGTCGCGCCGACGAGGAAGCTCGCCGCGACGAGCTTCATCTTGCGCAGGTCTGTGCGCTTCTGCTGGTCAGCGGCGGTGAGTTGCTCCACACAGCCATTGTCCGTCAACTTCTCGACCTTGAGGTTGAGTCGCAGCTCAAACTCCTTCAAGCCGGGGCGCGTTCTCCGCACGCCACTGGCTTGGCGGACAGGCCGCATCAACCGTCCGCCTTCAGGCGACAGGTCCGGGCACGTTGACAGGTACCCACACTGAGCCGTGCGCGGTTGCGCACGTTGATCCCAGCGACGTGGTCGGCTGGCCCAGCGAGGCCGCACATGCGACAACCAAAGCCGTCGCGACTGAATCTGTTGTTGCGCGCTGTGTACCCACAATCTGGGCACAACTGTGACGTGAAGCGAGCATCCACAGTGATCACCCTCACTCCGGCGCGCCTGGCCTTGTACTCGATGAACGCGCCGAGCTGATGGAACGACCAAGAAGCGTGGACAGCTCGCTGGTTGCGGCGAGGCCGTACCCGGCCACGAATGCCGCTCAAATCCTCGAGGGCGATACCGCGTCCGGTGCGTTGCGCAACAGCCACCAGGTTCTTGGCGATCATGTGGTTGACCTGGGTCGCATGGCGATGTTCTCGACGAACACGCCTGCGAAGACGACGGGTTGCCGATTTGGTATGCCGAGCCTTCAGCTCGGCGCGCTTTCGAGCCTGCCAACGCCGACAGCGTCGCAACCTGCCGCCCTGGAAGTTCATCCCGCGGCGTCGTACTGCCACGAGAGCATGCGATCGTCAAAAGGCTGCGCCGCGTTCTCCCGGAACCTGATCGGTTTGCCTTCAGCCTTGGCTCGCCGCAGCCCGGTCAGGTTCCCGGTTCGGACACTCGCCCGCAGGCTGGCGTAAGCGTCAACGACCTTCTTCACCGTGCGCACTGCGGCCTGAGCCCCCAGCCCAGATTCCCGCATCTCGCCGTAGACCAACTTCTGCAGGTCGAACGACCTTCACCACGGTCACGGTAGAACATGCGTTCGATTCAAGGCTCGCCGGGCACCCGACGACGTGGACTTGCGCGAGCTCTGAAGGATCAGACTTCCCTAGACACGAGATTCAGGTGAAGATCCTGCCTTGTGCGGGTACCAGCGCTAGTCCCCCGGTTGCAGCCGTTCACGTCGACCATCTTCGCGGAGATGACGGCGCTGGCCGTGCAGCACGACGCCGTCAACCTCGGTCAGGGCTTCCCAGACACCGACGGCCCCGAGTCGATGCTGGAAGCCGCGCGTTCGGCGATCTCGTCGGGTGTGAACCAGTACCCGCCCGGCCCCGGCATGCCGGTGCTGCGCAGGGCGATCGCCGCGCACCGCTCGCGGTACGGGATGTCGTACGACCCGGACACCGAGATCCTGGTGACGGTCGGCGCCACCGAGGCCATCGCGGCTTCGCTGCTGGCGCTGGTCGAAGCCGGCGACGAAGTGATCCTCATCGAGCCCTACTACGACTCCTACGCCGCCTCCGTGGCAATGGCCGGGGCCACGCGCGTGACCGTGGGCCTCCGCGAGGACGCTTCCGGACGGCTGGCTCTGGACGTCGACGCTCTGCGCGCCGCGGTCACGCCGCAGACTCGTGCCATCTTGGTCAACTCGCCGCACAATCCGACCGGGACCGTCTTCCGGTTGGAGGAGCTGCAGGCCATCGCCTCGCTCTGCGTCGAGCACGACCTGCTCGCGATCACCGACGAGGTGTACGAGCATCTGGTGTTCGACGGTCTGATGCACATCCCGCTGGCCTCGCTGCCCGGGATGGCCGCGCGGACGTTGTCGATCTCGGGCGCGGGCAAGACGTTCAACTGCACGGGCTGGAAGATCGGCTGGGTGTGCGGGCCCGCCGAGCTGGTCTCCGCGGTGCGGGCGGCCAAGCAGTTCATGACCTTCGTGGGCGGGGCACCGTTCCAGCCCGCCGTCGCGCACGCGCTGACCGCCGAGCTGGACTGGGTCACGTCGTTGCGGGACTCGTTGGCCTCGAAGCGCGCGCGTCTGGCCGAGGGGCTGCGTGCGGCTGGTTTCGAGGTGCGGTCGTCGGAGGGCACGTACTTCATCTGCGCTGACGTCCGCCCGCTCGGTTACACCGACGGCTGGGCGTTGTGCCGCGACCTCCCGGCCCGGATCGGTGTCGCCGCGGTGCCGGTGCAGGTGTTCACGGACCACCCGGCGGACTGGCAGCACCTGATCCGTTTCGCCTTCTGCAAGCAGGACGCGGTGATCGACGAAGCGGTGGAGCGCCTCCACAAGCTGTAGTTGTCCACAGGTGTGGATGAGTTTCTCCACACCTGTGGACAACCCTCTTTCGGGTGAGGCGTGGAGCCTTGACGCGCGGGTTCGACTCCAAATGGCATGGACTCGAACACTGAGGTTCTCGCGGGATGGCGTTCCGGTGTGTGCGGCTGGGACGCCTTGGTCGAACGCTATTCGCGCCTGGTCTGGTCGGTGCCCAGATCGTTCCGCCTGAGCCACGCCGACGCTGCCGACGTCTACCAGTGCACCTGGCTCTGCCTGGCGGAACACCTGACACGCATCCGCCAACCCGAGGCGCTCGGGGTGTGGCTGGTCCGTACCGCCACCCACCAGTCGATCGCGGTGCTCCGTACCCGCGGGCGTGAGGTTTCGCTCGACCGGTGGGAGCCGGAGTCTTCGCTGCCGACGCCGGACGAGGTCGCTGTCGCCAACGATCGCCAGCGGCGGTTGTGGACGGCGTTGATGACCTTGAACGAGCGGTGCCAGCGGTTGCTGTGGATCGTTGCCCACAGCCCTGAGCTGAGTTGTGCACAGGTTGCCGAAGCCCTGGGGATGAAGGTGTCGAGCGTGGGGCGGACCCGCGCCCGGTGCCTGACGGCGCTGCGCCGGAAGCTGGAGGCGCTGCGATGAGGGATCCGCTGCTCGACGAGATCGCCGACCTGTTCAGCGCGGACGTGCCGCCGCCCGCCCTGACGCCGCGCCCGACCGGTCTGGCACCGATGAAGGCCGTGGACGAGCCGGTCAGGGGCCCTTCCCGCCAGCTCGTGTTCCACGTCGGGGCCGGTCGGATGTACCTGCAGCTCGACGCTGCTCAGGCCGGGCTCCGGCTGACCGGTGTGCTGGACGACAAGGGCGTCTCCGTCGAGGTCCGGTCGCCCGACTCCGCTCAGGCGCTCCGCCCCGACGCCGAGGGCTGGTTCCGCGCCGACGTCGCGCCTGGCCCGTTGTGCGTGACCGTCCCCGAGCTGGGGCTGACGACGGGGTGGTTCGTCGCATGAGCGCGAGCGCCGATCCACGGGCCACCATCGACAGCACCGAGGTGCGCGGCACCAAGGCCCAGCGTGCCGATGCCCTGCACGACCTCAGCATCGCCCACGTCGAGCTCGGGCGCCTCGACGTCGCCGCCCGGTTCGCCCGGCGCGGGTGGCGGCTCACCGGTGAGGCCCGGTTTCACCTGACGCTCGCGTGGATCGACCTGGACCGGGGGCGCCGGAAGCAGAGCCTGCAGCATCTCGACCTCGCGACGCCGCACCTGCGGGGCCGGGAGCTGGCGAGGGCGCGATGCCTGCGTGGGCTCCACCTCTGCCACTCGGCCGAACCGCGGCTGGCGATCGCGGAGCTGACCGCGGTCATCAGGGAGTTGCGGCGGTACGGCGATCAGCGGTGGCTCGCCAACGCGCTCGTCGGCCGCGGGATTGCCCGGTGCAACGCCACTCAGCTGGCCAAAGCGGATGCCGACTTCACGTCCGCGCAAACGTTGCTGCACGCCATCGGCGAACCTGGACGTGCGGCGATGTGCCTGCACAACCGGGGGTTCGTGGCGATGCTCGCCGGTGATCTGCCGCTGGCTCTGCGGCGGTACGAGGACGCGGCGAAGGCCGGCCTCGACTCGACGAGCCGGCCGGAGGCCCTGGTCGACCGGGCTGAGGCCCTGCTCGCCGCCGGGCTCACGGCGGAGGCGCGGCGAGTGCTGGCTCCGGCGTTGGAGCTGCTGCGGAGGTGCAACCGGCACGTGCCGGAACTGGCGGTGCTGAGTGCGCGCTGCGCGCTGCGCGACGGGGATCCGGCGCCCGCCTTGCGAGTGGGCGGCTCGGACGTCGAGTTCATGCTCGCCGCTGGAAAGCTGGATGCTGTTGCCGCGCACCGGTTTCGCGGACCGGCGCAGACGCGGGCGCTCGGCTGGCTCGCGCAGGCACGCCGGTCGGACCGGCGTGGCGCGCTGGCGGCTTGCCGGGCCGGGCTCAAGGTTCTCGACGAGCACCTCGGCGACTGGCCACGTCGCGAGCTGACCGGGCACGCACTGGGGCTCGCCAGGACAGCGCGCGAGGTGT
This sequence comes from Lentzea roselyniae, assembly GCF_039537795.1. Classification (NCBI taxonomy): domain Bacteria; kingdom Bacillati; phylum Actinomycetota; class Actinomycetes; order Pseudonocardiales; family Pseudonocardiaceae; genus Lentzea; species Lentzea roselyniae. Next base: position 219,557 of record NZ_BAABBE010000006.1, on the reverse strand, counting down.
TGCACTGGTCGGAGCAGCATCGCGCATCGGTTCCCTTGCCTCCCAAGGAACCTGAGCTCGCGCAGGCACTCGCGCGACTGAGGCGGGCCAGGGCGTTCGGGCTGCCGTTGGACGCGCTGGAGCGGGACGTGCGCAGGCTGACGCTGGCCACTCCGCCGCGATCTCAGCGCGCCGGGTCGGCACTTCCCGATCTTCCGCTGGTCAGCTTCACCTTCCACAACGGACGAATGCTCGCCGTCACGGTCATCGACGGCCGCGCTCGCAGGAGGGAGGTCAGGGATGCCGCCTGCCTGGTGCAGTCGGCCCGGCTTGCTGTTGCCGCGGGCAAGGAACTTCCGGGACGAGAGCAGCTCGTTCCGGCCGCAGATGAAGTGGTCGTGATACCCGACGGAGTGCTGCACTCCATGCCGTGGGCGGCTTTCGGAGGCCGGGTGCACGTCATCCCGTCGCTCAGGCATTGGCGCACACCGGGCAGGGGGAGAGGGCGGGTGTGGATCACGGGACCAAGGCTTCTTCGCGATGAAGTGCCCGCCCTGCAACAAGAACACGGTGGCCGCCGCGTCAGACCGGTCGCCGACGACGTGCTGATCGCGATGGAAGGCGCCCACATCGTGCACATCGCCGCGCACGGCGAGGTGAACGTGGACAACCCGTTGTTCTCCTACCTGGAACTGGCAGACGGTCCGCTCTACGGCTACGACATCGCCCGCATCGAGAACCCACCGGAGATCGTGGTCCTGTCGGCCTGCGAGTCAGGACTGGCCCGCGCGTTCCTCGACGCCGGAACCAGAGCCGTGATCGCCAGCGTGTTGCCCGTGCCGGATGCGCAGGTGAGCGAGGCCATGGCCGAGGTTCACCGCCTCCTCGACCACCCTGCCGAGGCCGCGGCGGCCGTCGCACACCTCGGTTTCAGCTGCTACGGCAACGGCACACCCGCATGCGCCGGCTAAGGCACCGGGACCAAAGTGGCTGCGTGCAGGGCCGCGGCGAACGAGGTACCGGTGCACAGCGCCTGTCTTGAGCCCACCGTGGCAGGCACGTCCACACCATCGACCACGACGTTCACCCACGAGCCGCGACCCGAGAAGGAAGCCGAGGCACCCACCGCGATCACCGCGGGCAGGGCGGCCGGCCACCAGGGGCGTGAGGAGGCACCGTTGCCCGCCGACGCCACCACGTTGCGACCGGCGGCGGCCAGGACCGGTGGGCATTCGTCGTTGAACGAGTAGGCGCCGGACGCGACCAGCACGACGGGCAGCGAACGGGTGGCGCGCAATGCGGCGGCGAGGGTCAGGTCGTCGCCGAAGCCCGAGGCGGTCAGCACGGGGAACGGGCGCACCAGGGCGCCGTGGTGGCGCAGGACGCCGGCCACCAGCGCGCCGTGCGGGGCGTCCAGCGGGGTGTCGAGCAACGCGACGGTGCCCTCGCCGAGGAGGTCGGGGATGTGGCCGCCCACCACCGGGCGGGAGGTGCCGATCATGATCGGGCAGGCGAGGTGCACGTGGTTCGGGGTGGCGCCGACCTCGCGGGCGATGTCAACGACACGGAGGCGATCTGGAGCTTTCGTGTACATCCGGATGGCTCCGGTGGCGATCTCCTCGTGGGAGTAGACGCCTCGCAAGCGTTTGCGCACAGTGGGTGCGTCTGCCGGGAGGACGATCAGTTCCCCCGAACGGACCAAGCACTCGTTTGGGCCCTCCGGGTCGTGGGCATGCACCGGACCCAGGGCCGCGGAGGCGTGATCGACCAGCTCAGAAAGGCTGTTGACCTGCTTTGGCGCGTCCACATCGGACACCATCCCCCGGCGCGACACGGTCCACAGGGGAGCGAGGCGCAATGTCACTCGATCCGATGACGACACAGACGGTGTTCATGCCTGATCAGGGCAACCCGGACAGCCGCACGCGAACGCCCTTCCGAGTGTTTTGTGCCGAGTTGGTTCGCAAACTCACTCACCAGTGCTAGACATAGCTCAACGTCGACCTCCGACGGCGCTGTGCGTTGGCGGTGACCTGAACGGTGGACGGTGGTGATCCTGTGGCTGGTGGTGGAGCTGGTGCACTGCTGCTGCGGGCCGCTGCGCTCGGCGGGCTGACCGCCGCCGCCTGGTTGCTGGGCGGGACCGACGCGTCCGCCAGCCCGGAGGAACCGCCGGCCGCCGAGATCACGATCGAGGCCCCCCGCCCGCTCGAAGCCTCCCGCCCGCTCGAAGCCTCCCGCCTGCTCGAAGCCTCCCGCCTGCTCGAAGCCTCCCGCCTGCTCGAAGACCCCCGCCTGCTCGAAGACCCCCGCCTGCTCGAAGACCCGGCGGGCTGGGCGAAGGCGCTCACGAACACCGTGCTCGAACGGCACCAGCCGGCCAGGGTCATGCCCCCGCCCGCGGTGACGAAGCCGCAGGAACCGGAAGAAGAGCCCGAGGACGAAGGTCCGGTGCTCGACTTCACCGGTGGCTCGCAGACCAACACGCGTTCCGGCACGGTGACGAACCAGGCGCCGCCCGAGGTGATGCAGGCGAAGGCTCAGGCCCGCGCCGCCGCCAAGGCCGCGAGGGCCGCAGCGCAAGCACCGCCGCCGCCTCCCCCGCCTCCCCCTCCTCCCGCGCCGCCCGTCGTTCCGGTCAAGAAGGTCGTGCCGCAACTGCACGATTTGCCCGTACCGGCCCCCGTCAAGACCGAGCCGGCGCCGACGAGCGACTACAACTGGACCGCACCCGGACCTGACATGCCGCTGCCCGCACCGCAGCAGGCTCCCGTGGTCGCGACGGCCTCAGCGTCGTCCGGTCACTCCGACAACTCAGGCGGCACGCGCGGCGTGCTCGCCGTCCTGACGTCGCACAACTCGCTGTTCCCGCCCTCCACGTGGTCGGTGGGGGAACGCCGCGACGGTCGTTCGCCGGGCAGTCTTCCCGGTCTGCCGAGCACGTCACCCGACTGAGTCAGACGGGACAGCTCTGCCCTCTGCGCGATTTGTGACCCTCTAGTTCCGTCGCGCGCATAACTCCTCCTCGCATTTCCCGTTGTACGCAAGGAACCCAGTCTTCCTGACCTGCCAACCGCGCCCTGGCAGGTCGGGTCTGGTCCGAGTGCCGCGCTGCCCCCGCAGCCTCGGACCGCACGGGAAACCTGCGGACGGGGGACGTCAATCCCTGGGACGTTCCCCGGCCGCAGGCCATCCGGTGGCAAGTTCGTCGGCCCGGTCTCCACCGCTGTGGGAGACCGGGCCGACGTGTCTCACGCGACCGGCACCGAGACGTCGGCATCCGCCGGAAACCCTGTTCCTGCAACGGATGCAGCCACCACACCCAAACGGCCGATCGCTTCGCGCAGCACTTCGGACGACTGCGTGTACGGCACTCGGAGCATCTGCTCACACCCTCCGTGCACCGCGAACCGAGGGCCCGGCACGAGCCGGAGGCCGTGGTTCTGCGCCACGACGGCGATTCGTGTGCTCACCGGCCCGTCGAGCGCGCACCACACGCCGAGCCCGCCGGAAGGCACCGAGAAGCTCCACTGTGGACAGTGCGCGCGCAGAGCCTCGACGGCCACGTCCCGCTGCTCCAGAGCTTCCGCACGTCGTTGCCGCAGAACGGCTTCCGGATTCTCCAGCAACGACGCGAGCACCAGCTGCTCGAACACCGGCGTGCCCAGGTCGATCGCCGCCCGCGTCGACAGGAGCCGGTGCACGATGTCGAGAGACGCCCTGATCCACCCGATCCGCAGACCGCCCCAGTGCGACTTGCTCGCGGAGCCCAGCGTCACCACGGAATCCCCGCCGAACGCGGCCATCGGCAACGGCGGCGCGGGAACGTCCAGCCCGAGCTCCACCAACGTCTCGTCGACGACCACGGGCGTGCGGGCCTTGCGCAGCACCGTGGAAAGCGTTTCCCGTTGCGATGAAGTCATCAGCAACCCGGTCGGGTTCTGGAAGTCCGGGATCAGATAGGCCAAACGGGGGCCCGCCTGACGCAACGCGGCCTCGTACCCGTCCACGTCCCAGCCATCGCCCAGCATCGGCACCGGCACGGGAATTCCGAACGACGCCCGCACGGCCTCCAACGCGTTGGGATAGCTCGGCTGCTCCACGAGGACACGGTCACCGGGGCCGACGAACAGCCGCAGCACCAACGCCCACGCGTGCTGCGCCCCCGAGGTCACCACGATCTGGTCAGGTGACGTCGGCAGCCCGCGCGCCGCGTACCGATCCGCGATCCGCTGCCGCAGCAACAACAACCCGCGCTCGTCGTACCCGTGCGACGCCAGGTGCTCCGGCATTTGGGTGAGAGCGACCTCCATCGCCGCCCGCACCGACGGCAACGCGGGCGGCGCGGCCCGGGACAGGTCGATCAACGTGTCGTCGAACCCGGTGATGCCACCACCGGTACCGACCGGTCCGTTGATCCACGACCCGGCCCCGCGCCGCGACTCCACCACCCCCTCGGTACGCAGCTGGTCGAGGGCCGCGGTGATCGTCGTCCGGCTCACCGGCAGCGAGTCGGTGAGCTCGCGCTCGGACGGCAGCCGGGTGCCGACGGGCAGCCGGCCGTCCATGACCAGCAGTTTCAGAGCAGCCGCGAGATCAGCCGAGCTCTGCCGCGCACCACCCCGGCGCCACGACCCGAGCAGCCGGGCCAGCCGAGGTCCCGATATACGTCCACCTGGTGGGAGCATGAAGCCAATTATCCTGAATTGGCTATGGATTGCCAGGCCAATCACAACCCAGTATGGCCACATGGCCACATTGACCGCACTCCACCAGGTCCCCGTGAGGATCGCTCCCATCCGTCGTCTCTCCCAGCTCTTCGCGGGTCTGTGGCTCTACGGCGCGAGCATGGGCATGCACATCCGCTCGACGCTCGGCCTCGATCCCTGGGACGTGCTCCACGAGGGCCTGGCCAGACGCACCGGCCTGAGCTTCGGCCTGATCACCGCGATCACCGGCGTGCTGGTGCTGCTCGTGTGGATCCCGCTGAAGCAGAAGCCCGGCGTCGGCACCATCGCCAACGTGGTGGTGATCGCGATCAGCGTCGACGTGACGCTCGCGATCATCCCCGCACCGCAGGAACTTCTGCCCAGAATCGTGCTGCTCGTGCTGGGCATCGTGCTGAACGCGGTCGCGTTCGCCGCGTACGTCGGGTCACGCCTCGGACCGGGCCCGCGCGACGGCATGGTCACCGGGTTCTGCCGCCGCACGGGTGTTTCCCTGCGCCTCACCCGCACCGTCGTCGAACTCCTCGTGCTCGGCACCGGCTGGCTCCTCGGCGGCACGGTCGGCATCGGCACGATCCTCTACGCCGTGAGCATCGGCCCGCTCGCGCAGCTGTTCCTGCCAGCACTCACCTGGCGCGAGCGCTCGCAGCCCGCTTCCTGATCTCGCCGTAGGTGACCCCGCGTTCGTTGAGCACCTCGGCCACGATTCCCTTGCTCTGCAACAAAGCCAGCACGATGTGCTCGTTGCCGAGGTAGCTGTGGCCGAGGTCGCGGGCTTCACGCAACGAGTTCTCCAGCGTCTTCTTGAACGCCGGCTCCAACGGCAGGCCGAACCACCGCCGGCGCGGTCCCGGCCGCAGCACGCCGGACCCGAGCGACTGCTCCACCGAGTCGATCACCTGGTCGACGTCGATGCCCAAGCCCCGCAACGCCTCCGCGTCGGCCTTGGTCAGCCCGCCCTTGCGCCGGTAGTCGCGGAACGCCGCCTCCAGCTCCTCGCGCGGCAGGTCGAACCCGGCCAGCACCGGCGCGTCGAGCAACGCCAGCAGCAGGTACTCCACGCCGACCTCACCCGCGTGGACCCGTTCCGCGTCCCGCACCGCAGCCTTCACGGCCTCGCGGGCCTCCTTGGTGAACCGTTCCGCGATCATCATCGTCCCCCGTGCTTCTTGTGCACCGCCTGGCGAGACACTCCGAGCTCCGCCGCGATGTCCTGCCACGACCAGCCCTGAGCCCGCGCACTGCGGACCTGGGCGGCCTCCAGATGTTCCAAAAGTCGCCGCAGCGCGCTGACGGCCCGCAACCCGACCTTCGGGTCGCGGTCTCCAGCCGCCGTGGCGAGATCCGTCGCTTCAGTCATGTTGTCAACGTACGTTGACAACATGAGGATGTCAACGCAAGTTGACACGTACGGTGAGATCGTGAAGATCGAGACCGCTGAGCAGGGGGCTCCCGGGCGAGTCACCGAGGATCGGATCCGCGTGCTGCCGAACGCCGTCGTGGTGCTCGACGGCGTCACCTCACGAACCAGGCCACCGAATCGCAACGGCGGCTGGTACGCCACACAGCTCGCAGACGAGCTCGCCCGGTTGATCAACGACACGGATCCGCTCGCGGACCTGCTCGCCCTGGCCATCGCAAACCTCGTGCGGCAGCACGACCTCGTGCCGGGCGACTCCCCGTCCTCGACCGCCGCGATCGTGCGGTGGACCGAGGACACGATCGACGCACTCGTCCTCTGCGACACCCCGGTGGTCGCGTTCGGACACTCGACGCACGTGCTCGAAGACACCCGGCTCGAAGATCTGCGACCGGACCCGGACATCCTCAGGTGGAAGAACAGGCCGGGCGGCTACTGGGTCGCCGAGGCCGAACCCGTTGCGGCACACCAGGCCCTGACCGCGAGCTGGCCACGGGCGGAGATCGGCAAAGTGATCGTGGCCACGGACGGCGTCTCATGTGGAGTGTCCGAGTACGAGCTCTTCACGTGGGAGGAGCTCGCACAAATGCCGTTGGGCGAAGCGCTCGACCTAATCCGTGAAGCCGAACGCGGTGATTCGGAACGCAAGCGTTGGCCGCGCTTCAAAACGCATGACGACCAGGCCATCACCCGGCTCACCACATGACGAAAAAAGCCCCGCAGCGTTCTGCGGGGCTTCTTTCGAAGAGGGATGGCCAGGGGCGGGGTCGAACCGCCGACCTACCGCTTTTCAGTTCTCAGGGTGTGCGTTCCGGGCCGTTCGTACAGTTCACGCCGCCAGGTCAGAGCCTGTTTCCATCCGCCCTGAACTGAACGGAACGGAGTGGAACTGAGACCCAAACTGAGCCCTCGTTCCGCGCGCCTCACCTGTACAAACAGCTGTAACGGTAGGGGGTGAGAGTGTTCCAGGGTCTCATTACCCCACCGACCAAAGGAACGCGGCTCTACAGCCAACTCAGGCCGCGCTGTGTGGCTTTCTGCGACGTGACCGGCGCCGACACGAGTAGCCGGACCCCCTACCGTTCCAGCGTCTTTCCCCTCAAGGTGAGACAGCCGGGACAGGTTCCCTCACGACTGTCTCACCGAAACCCGCAGGTCACGCGGCGTGGCCGGACAGGCGGGACAGGTGAGACAGGACCTAGCCGGTTGTTACGATTCCCACCGTAACTAAGAGTCTGTCAAGCGCCGGATCTTAAGCTGACTTCCATCTTCAGCGGCTCGCGAAACTCGTGTAACAGCCACTGTACCTTCAGGCGGACTGTAAACCTGACACGAGTAAATCACGCCTCGATCGTCGACATACTCGATATCAACAGTTCCGGCAGTAAGATCAGAACTTACGCGACGCGCTTTAAGCAAGTGCGGCGACACTGAGTACCGATTGTAAATAAACTGTTCGACTACGCGCGAAGCCTCTTCTTCAGAGATGGGATTGCCAAAGCCTTGGTGACGAACCCTCTCAGCTATGCGCCCAGCGAAGGCTTTCAGCAGGTCATATGCCGCATTACCCACAACCCCAGCAGCTGCGGCCCCGCCTCCCGCAACACCGATAAAGAGCAGCGCATCAATAACCGCCCCTGAAGCGCCCCAATCAGAACTACCCCGAGTTATCTTCGTGTAGTACGGGACATGAGAGCCGGAACAACCACGACCCTCGGCAGGGATATCTCTCACAAACTCATGTATCTGCCTTTCGAGCCAGACAGAATCAAGTCGCACCGCCCCAAGGCTCGTCACCTGCCACTCTGTTTCACTTTCTAGGTCCAGTTGCGAATCAGCAGGAACAACCACAAGAGAAACTCTATCCGCGTACTCGACAACGTCGAAGTCCTCGTGCGGATCAGTCCCATTGGACGCCATGACACCTTACCTTTAGCTACTCAGACAGCCGACGCAGCCGTTCAACGTACTCTTGCGCAGCCGCCTCACCCGCAAAATCCGTGGACAGGATCGCTCCGAGATCTTGCGAGACCATGCGAAGAGACGGCAGAGACTTTCGCTCTCCAGTGATCGCAAGGTTTCCTTGCGCAATCGCACCTTCCAAGTCGCCGTTGCGTGCGGCCACCACACCCAAGGTGATCCGCGCCTCCGCAATACGCATCGGTGCGCGTTCGGTACCGTCAAAGTCAGTGCTCGCGCGAATAACCTCGTTGGCAAGTGTCTCCGCCATGCGCTGCTCACCCAGCTTCCGGTAGCAGTCCATGACATAGAAGTCATATTTGGACGGATCAACCACGAAATGATTATCGAGGTTTTCCGGATACGGAAGCGACTCAAGCAATTGCCGCCCGCGTTCGAGCGCTAGTTCCGTCTGTCGCCGGTCACCAATCCTCGCCCACGCTTTCGCCTCTTGTGCAGCGAGTTGCACAGCGACGCTATGGTTACTCGCCACCAATGTGCCTGCCTCACCGGCTGCGATGACCCCCTTAAGGTCACCGGTGGTCAGACCAAACCAGGCGCGCATTTCGTATGCCCAACCCATGACATCGGCGTTCCCCGCCTCAGTACCGAGGTTCAACGCAGCACGCCGCGTTGCTTCTGCCGCTCGCCGGTCTCCCATGTCGTACTCGACGCAACCGACCAGCAGCGCAAGCATCCCGGCAAGGGTGAGCACTTCTCGGTGCTGACTCAGCGTCAGCCGGCCGCCTTGCAACTCTGCAACGCGCCGCAGCCAGGTTCGGCCCTCTTGAACGAGCTGTTCAGACGGCATGTAGGCGTATTCGGAGCAGAGCCGATCAACAGTGATGCGCAGCGCGTCCAGGGTGGCCGTGTCGACGTCGGACCGTTGGAGCCGGCTCAAGATGTCCAGCGTGTCCATCCCCGTCACAGCAAGGATTTCAGCTCCGCCATCACGCCGACCTGGCTTCGGGAAGAACGCGTGCGTGACCGTGCCGAACGTCTTGGCGATCAACGGCTTGTAGAAGTCATCGGGAGCGTTGTCGCCGGCCTCCCACGCCTTCCAACGCCGGAGCAAGCTCGAATCGCTCGGTAGTTCCTCCTGCGCGTGAGCGCGAAGCGCGCGGACCGCCTCGCTCTGCGACCAGCCACGCGCATCCCGTTCGGCACGGATACGCCGGGCCCAGTCAGGTCGCTCCGTCGTCATGCGCCGCTCCCCTCACCAGGTAGGTCCAGTCTGACACTCGGTGGTGACACGGGTGGTGATGCGCCGGTGACACCAGGGCGACACCTGTTCGCCGACGATTCCAGGCCCGATGGTTTAGGCATGAACGCGAACGGATCACCCGCCAGCCGGTACGCCGGACCGCACCTCTTCGACCAACCTGCGCAGCTCTGCAACCTCGTCTCGCAGCTGCGCCACCTCGTCCCGCAGCGCGGCCGTGGGATCCACCGGAACTGGCTGGCCAGCGGCTACCGACTCAAGGTGGCCGGGCGGCCAGTGAAGCGCGGCGGACACCGCAGCCAGCAGCGCGGCGCCGCGCTCCGCTGGCTCCCCCTTCTGCAATCTCCGCACCGTGGCAACGCCCACGCGCGCTGCGTCGGCTAGCCCCCTCTGCGAGATCTTCAACTCCTCCATTCGGGTGTTGATGGCATCGGCGACGGCTTGCCAGTCCTTCGGCACCTGACCTCCTAGTAGGCCTCTCACCTGCGGAAATCCTACCGCGATCTGGCCCTACATCCAGTTTCCCCAACGCTCGCGGGTTGCCCCGCGTTCCCAACACCCTCTTGCGTGAGCACTCGTTTGAGCGTTCACTTGAGCGCATCCGATCCGAAGGGAGTCCCGATGGGACCGCACGACGAAGCGCCGAACTACCCCGACGGCCTGGACGAGGCCGCGATTGAGGCGTTGATCAACGAGGTCGCCGGCGAGTTGGGAGTGGCACCGGAGCTGCTGGGTGGTGAGCCTGCGGTCAAGCGCCGTAGGCGTCGGACCACGCGCCGCACGCTGGTCGGCACCGTGCGCGTTCTGCGCGTTCACGCCGTCTCCGTTCCGGCCAGGACGGAGGCAGCCTGATGAGTACCTACTTCGCCGCGTTGTCGGCCGCGATGGCACACCAGATGACGCAACCGTCGCCGTCAGCGCCCGCTGCCGATCGGTGTGAGTGGTGGTTCGACCACTCCGAATTGCTGATCGACGTTGCGGACGCGAGCGACGCTCAAGCCGTCGAATCACGTCGTGCACGCGAGTTGGCATGTGAGGCCATCGCGGAGGCATGCCGCATCGCCCGTGAGGCGGTGGCGTGATGGCTGGCAAGACGTTCCCGTGGGTGCTCACGCCCGTGCCGTGGGCGGACGGTCCGCAGTGGACACGTGGATTGCACGACGGTTTGCCGCTGCTGTCATACGGCTGTGCGCCGCGCGACAAGCTGGCCACGTTCCGACAGTTGCGGGCAATGGGCTTGCGCCCCAACGGAAATGACCCGGTTGCCGTGCTGTACGTGCGGCACAACTCGTCCAAGAAGGTCTCGTTCGCGTCCCTGTACCTGATCGAGACGGCCGCTCCGGTCCGGCCGATGACCCCGGCCAAGTGGACCGCGCTGGCGAAAGCCAACCTCGCGCGCCGCATCTGTGTCGACTGCGGTCGTGACCGCCTCTACGTCGTGCCGACCAGCACTCGGCAGTGCTGGACGTGCTTGGAGGCCGAGTCAGCGGAGGCCGCGTGATGACCGCGCCCCGAACCGGTGGCCGTCCGGCCAGACACCCCACCGGTCCGGGTTCACCCACCCAACGATCAACAGACCGAAAGGCCACACCAGTGTCCACCACCCCTGACCGTGACGACACGGCCGCCCGGCCGTCGTTGCCGGAAGTGCTTGCCGATTGGGCGGAGCGGACGCCATCCGCCGGCGCGCCCGTCCCGGAGCTGATCGCGTGGTTCGACCTCAAGGTCGACCTCCTCCAGCCGATCATCCACGACCCGAACCACCCCGACCGCGACCAGGCGCGCGCGTTCGCGCGCACCGCGAAGCAGAACGCCAACGCCTTGCGAGACAAGGAGAACCAGCGATGACCACGAACGCCTCAACGATTCGCCGTGCCGCCGTGGCCACGCTGGCCGCCGTGCTGCTCGCGGGCTGCGAACCGCTTCCGGAGGACGGCACTGAACCGGGACCGGTAGTGGAGTTCTCCGCGAGCTGCGACGAGAACGACGTCGCTTTCAACGTGGAGCCCAACACCCCGGAGGCCATCGAGGCCGCGCAGGAGTGGTGCACGAAGTCTGGAGAGGCGATCAGGAACGCGCCGTGGCCGTCCGGCCTCCGTCCCGTGCCGCTCGGGGAGGTGCAGCGATGACCGCCGTTCCCACCCCCGTCCTGCTGATCGGCCTGGCGCTCGCCGTGCTCGCCGTGCTCGCACTGTGGAAGCTGCTGCTCACCGCCGGAGCGATCATCGGCCTTGAGTGGGTGCTAATCACCAGCACCGAGGACACGACCACTCAGTTCGTCGCCCTGGCGGTCCCGGCGCTGCTCGCCGCCTACGCCGTCTCGAAGGTGCTGCCTGTCAACGGCCACCGCACCGCGCCGGCCACTACCGGTTCGGCCGGGCGCAAGGAGGTCCACCAGTGAGCACCCCGACCGTGAGCAAGGCGGACCGACTGGTCCGCGACGCGTCCGAGGCCGCGCAGCTGCGCGCCTACCAGACCCACCCCGACGTCGTGGCGCTGCGTGTGGAGCGCATCCGCACCCAGGTGGACCGGCTGACCTGGACCGGCATCATCCTCGGGTTGGCGTTCACGATGACCAACGTCCAGCACTTCGCCGCCCGCGACGCCGCGCCGTGGTCGCTGCCCTGGACCGCCGCGTGGCTGCTGGACCCGATGGTTTCGCTGGTCCTGATCGCCATCCTCCGCGCGGAGCAGATCACCGCCCGCTACCAGGTCCACACCGGCGTGTGGGTGCGCCGCGCGAAGTGGACCACCCTCACCGCCACCTACCTCATGAACACCTGGACAGCCTGGGGCGCACTGGACGCCGCGCTCATTCTGCTCCACTCCGTTCCACCGGTCGTGGTGTTCGTCGCCGCCGAGGCCGTGACCGACCTGCGCGACAAGCTCACCGAGGCCGTGGAGCGCGCGTTCATCCGCGCATCGTCCGTCGTGCCAGCGACGCCCATCAACGAGGCGCCAGCGGTGAACACGCCGGCGAACACCGAGGCAGCACCTGCCATCGCAAACGAGGAAGCCACCGCTCTGCACGCGGTGACCGCCGCCGAGGCGGCACCGCGCCGCCCGGCGCGCAAGGCCCCGGCTCGCCGGCGCAAGCCGCAGGCGCGCAAGTTGGCCGCTGACTTCCTCGCCGAGGCGCGTGCCGCATGGACACCGGACGTGACAGTAACGCCAGCGTGGGTCCGTGAGGTCACCAACTGCTCGCGTGGCCTGTCCTCGAAGGTCGCCGCCGAACTCAAGGCCGAACTCGACACCACCCCGCACGTCGCGCCCGAAAGCGAGGCCGCCTGATGTCCGAGACCACGACCACCACCCTTGTCGGCACGCCGGACGGCGACGGACCCGAGGACCCGTTCATGAACACCACCCCCACCGACGGGGACACCGTTCACGAAACCACGCCCGCACCGGCGCCCACGAACGTCGTCCCGCTGCGCCGCCTGCCCGTTCACGAACCCGCCGGTGAAGTACTCGAAGGCGAAATCGTGATGGTGGACCAGCCGGACACCGGCCGCAGTCTCCCGGTCTGGGAAGGGTTGCGCGGCGCGAAGCGCCGTCCGCTGATCGCCCCCTGGCTGCGTTCGTGGGACGAGTTCAACGCCACCGCCGCGTGGACCTGCAAGCACTACGCGCACACCGCCGCGTTCCACACACTGCGGATGCCGCTCTACGGCTGGCGGCTGCTCGCGCAGGCACCGCGTGGTCTGGCACGGTTCATCAGCAGCGCGTGGGCTTGGCTCACCGACTCGGAAGGGCGTCCGCTGCGTGCAGCCGCCGTCCGGGACGAGGACGCCACCGGGTACCTGCGTCTCGTGAACGAGCGCAACGCCCGCATCCGCGTCCGCTGGGGGCTGCTCGGGTCCGCCCTGCTCGGTGTGCTCATCGGCTGGTTCCTGCTCCCCGACCCAGTGCCGTCGTGGGCACGCTGGGCGCTGTGGGCACTCGTGGCCGTCGGTACGGCCGCGCTCGGTGTCACCGGTCGACGTGCGGACAAGCCGTTCATGTCGCAGGCCGTGGTGTCCACGCAGGTCAGCAAGCTCACCAGCGACATCGTGGTCAGGGCACTGTCCTCGCTGGGCATCGCCGCCATGAACCCCACGCGCGGCACCGCGATCACCTTCCCTGCCCCCATCGTTCGCGATGGCCCCGGCTGGCGGTCCGATGTGGATCTCCCTTACGGCGTCACGGTCACGGACATCATCGAACGTCGTGACCGGCTCGCCTCGGGTCTGCGTCGCCCGCTGGGCTGTGTGTGGCCCGAACCCGCGAACGAGGAACACGCTGGTCGACTTGTGCTGTGGGTCGGCGACCAGCCGATGAGCAAGGCCAAGCAGCCAGCATGGCCGCTGCTCAAGGGCGGTGAGGCGGACGTGTTCAAGCCGCTGCCGTTCGGCAACGACCAGCGCGGCCGTCAGGTGTCCATCCTGCTGATGTTCGCGAACATCCTCATCGGCGCGATGCCTCGCTACGGCAAGACGTTCGCACTGCGCGTGCTGCTCCTGGCCCTCGCGCTGGACCCGCGCGTGGAGATGCGCGTGTTCGAGCTCAAGGGCACCGGTGACCTGTCGCCGTTGGAGAAGGTCGCGCACCACTACGCCTCGGGTGCCGATGACGCCACGATCACCGCGTGCGTGGAGTCGCTGCGCGAGGTCTACAAGGAACTGGAGCGTCGCGCCAAGACGATTTCCAAGCTGCCCAAGGACATCTGCCCGGAGAACAAGGTCACGCCGCAGCTCGCGGGCAACCGCAAGCTCGGTCTGCACCCGATGGCGTTCTCCATTGACGAGTGTCAGGAGTTGTTCTCCCACCCCACGTTGGGCAAGGAGGCCGGCGAGCTGGCCACGGCCATCATCAAGCGCGGCCCGGCCATGGGCATCATCCTCATCCTGGCCACGCAGCGCCCGGACAAGGACAGCCTGCCCACCGGCGTGTCCGCGAACGTTGGCATCCGGTTCTGCCTGCGGGTGATGGGACAGGTGGAGAACGACATGGTGTTGGGCACGTCCGCCTACCGCAACGGTGTCCGCGCGACGATGTTTACCCAGTCTGACAAGGGGATCGGCTACCTCGTGGGCGCGGCGGACGATCCGCAGATCGTTCGTTCGTCCTACCTGGACGGACCAGCCTCGGACCGTGTGGCCGACCGTGCCCGTGCGCTGCGCGAGGCTGCGGGAACCATCACCGGTCACGCCGCTGGTGAGGAGGCCACGCCGTCCGGCGGCGGCCAGGCGGACACGCTGCTCGCCGACATCGCGGGCGTCATCGGTGCCGACGAACCCAAGATCTGGTCCGAGACCGTGGTGGACAGGCTGGTGGAGCTGCGGCCGGCCGTCTACGGCCAGTGGGCAGAGCTGGACGGCACCGGCAAGGCCACTGCACTGTCCGCCGCGCTCAAGCCCTACGGCATCAGCACCGGACAGGTCTGGGGCACTGCCCCCGGCGCCACCAAGGGAGCAAACCGGCGCGGCATCGAACGTGCCCACATCACCGAAATGCTTGCGGAGCGTAACCGTGATCGGTCGGTGAGCTAGCCGCCGATCGGCGCTAGGTCTAGCACCCCACCCCGCTAGACCTAGCGCCCCCGCTAGCGACTCACATACCCGCTGATCAGCGCCCTAGTACCTAGCGGCGTTGGCCTCGCACACCCTGAAATCGCCTCGGAGGGCACTCGTGACCCCCATCGTCACTCCCGCTCGCGTCATCGTCGGACTTCTCACGATCGTCACATTCAGTGACGTCTGGCCGCAGGCCTCGCCGCTCGCCGGTGGGCTGCTCGCGCTGGTCGCGGGCGGCTACGTCCTCGGCTGCGCCGCGTTCCCCTACCGGAAGTGCCGCGCCTGCAGGGGCATGGGGCGGCACACGTCCGGCGTGTTCGGCGGCATTCGGCTCTGCAAGCGCTGCGACGGCAACGGTCTTCAGCTGCGCGCAGGCCGTCACGTGTGGAACGCGATCAACCGCCACCGCTCACGCCGCTCCCGCTGACCACCATCCACAGGAGACACCCATGTCGAACCTCATGCTCGCCGCCGCGCTGGACGTCGCCGGACACGGCTGGCCTGTCTTCCCCCTCGTCATCGGCGGCAAGGCTCCAGCAGTGAAGAACTGGGAGCAGCGCGCCACCACCGACCCTGAACGCATCCGCCGGGGCTGGACCGCAGGCCCGTACAACATCGGCCTCGCCACTGGCCCCGCCGGTCTGGTCGTGATCGACCTGGACGTCGTGAAGCCCGGCGAGCAGGCGCCGGACGGACAGGACCTCGCGGGCATCCGGCACGGGCTCGAAGTGCTGGCGCTGCTCGCCGAGGACGCAGGCCAACCGCTGCCCACCGAGACCTTCACCGTGGCGACGCCGTCCGGCGGCTTGCACCTGTACTTCACCGCACCGGCCGATGTCGAGTACCGCAACACCGCTGGCCGCCTCGGTTGGCACATCGACACCCGCGCTCACGGCGGCTACGTGGTCGCGCCTGGCTCGATCGTCAACGGCAAACCGTACGAGGTCACCGAGGCCGCGCCCGTGGTCGAACTGTTCGCGTGGATCGCAGACCGGTTGCGGCCAGCTCCGCCACCAGCGCCAGCCGCACCGATCCGGCTGCCGAGCGGGGATCGACGGAGCAAGTACCTAGACGCCGCGATCGCTGCGGAGGTCGCTCGCGTCGAAGGTGCCACCGCCGGTGCGCGCAACGAAGCGCTGTACCTCGCCGCGGTTGCCCTCGGCCAGCTCGCCGCCGGCGGCTGCCTCACTGAGGACGAGGTCCGGGGGACGCTGACCCGCGCTGCGGCTGGCTATATCGCCGTTGATCCTGGCCGCCGTCAGTACAAGGTGGACGCCACCATCACGTCCGGCCTCAAGGCAGGCGCGAAGCGGCCTCGGCAGGTGGCCGCGTGAACGCGCGCATCGGTGGCCTGTTCGAGGGCTACGGCGGACTCACGATGGCGGTCCAGTCCGCGATAGGAGGCGAGCTGGCCTGGTACAGCGAGATCGACCCTGGGGCCTGCCGGGTTCTCGCTCACCATCACGCCGACGTGCCGAACCTCGGGAGCGTCAGTGAGATCGACTGGTCCGCCGTGCGTCCGGTGGACGTGTTGGCTGCTGGCTTCCCCTGCCAGGACATCAGCCACGCCGGTCGGCGTGCCGGAATCACGGGAGCACGTAGTGGACTCTGGTCGCACGTCGTTGACGCCCTTCGCGTACTTCGACCTCGACTCGTCGTGTTGGAGAACGTCTCAGCCCTCCTTGTTCGAGGACTTGACCGAGTCGCCGCCGACCTGGCCGAGGTCAGGTATGACCTGCGGTGGACGTGCATACGCGCTTCGGATGTCGGTGCGCCCCACCGCAGGGAGCGATGGTTTGGCGTTGCTGAAGACGCCAACTGCTCAGCTCGCGGTGAACGGTGGCTCGCAGCACCCGGACAAGCGGAAAGCGGGTGGGCACGGTCCGACCTTGGCGGACGAGGTCGAGCATCTGTTGCCAACCCCAACGGCGAGGGACGGCAAGGGACCGAACCAGCGTGGCGACACGACCTGTCTCCACGGGGCGCTAGTGCAGGAACGGCCTGGGGACCGTTCGAGGCAGCCATCCGGCGGTGGGAGCAGGTTCTTGGACAGCCGGCTCCTGAACCCACCGAGTCCGGCCGCACCAGCAATCGAGTCCTGAGCCCACGCTTCGTTGAGTGGCTGATGGGCCTTCCGCCCGGCTGGATCACCGACGTACCTGGCCTCTCCCGGAGCCAGCAGTTGCGGTTGCTCGGCAACGGAGTCGTTCCACAGCAGGGCGCAGCCGCCATCACGACTCTTCACGCGCCGGATGCCCACGTTGGTGGGTGGGCCGCGTGAGCCACCGCATCCTCATCACCGGTAGTCGACGCTGGACCGACGTCAACCGCGTTCGGCGGATGCTCGCCGTGGTCCGCGCGCTCTACCCGACTGCCGTGCTCGTACACGGCAACTGCCGTGGTGCTGACCGCATTGCTGCTGGCATCTGGCGGTCGTGGGGCCTGCCCACCGAGGCACACCCCGCTGACTGGGACCGCCACAAGAGGGCCGCCGGTCCGATCCGCAACAGGCACATGGTCCGCCTCGGTGCCGTCCTGTGTGTGGCGTTCCTGCGGCCGGACTCGCGCGGCTCCGTCCACTGCGCACAGCTCGCCGAACGCGCCGGCATCCGCACCATCCGCATCCACCAAGGAGGTAGCGCGTCATGACTGAGCCGCAGCAACAGCCGGCGGCGGTCGAGGTCGACCCGTTCGGCGAGGTCTGGACCGCTGACCGCCTCATGGCCGCAGAGTTCCCAGACCCGAAGTGGGCCGTACCCGGTGTCCTCTGCGAGGGCGTGACGCTGCTCGCCGGTCCGCCCAAGGTCGGAAAGTCGTGGATGTCGCTGGGCCTCGGGTTGTCGATCGCGTCCGGGCGTCCGGCGTTCGGCTCGATCGAGGTCGCCGCCGGTCCGGTGCTCTACCTCGCGTTGGAAGACACGCCGCGTCGACTCAAGACCCGCATGGGAAAGATGCTCGGCCTCGGTGCCGCGCCACCCGCGCTCACGCTCGCTACGAGCTGCCCGCCGCTTCCGCAGGGCGGGGACACGGCTATCGCCCGGTGGCTGGACCGCAACCGCAAAGCGCGGCTAGTGGTGATCGACGTGTTCGCCAAGGTCCGGGGCAGCGAACCGGGCAACGTCCAGCAGTACGACGCGGACTACCTCGCCGTTGGCCGCGCGAAGCGCATCGCCGATCACTACGGCATCGCGGTCGTGTTGGTGCACCACGTCCGCAAGGCCGTGCATGAGGACTTCCTGGCCACCGTTTCCGGCACCAACGGCATCGCCGGTGCGGCGGACGCCGTGCTTGTGCTCGAACGCGCGCGCAACAACGCGGACGGCGTCCTTCACGTGACCGGCCGCGACGTCGAAGAGGCAGACCACGCGCTCGCGTTCGATCCGAGCTGCGGCGCCTGGTCGATCCTCGACGGCCCCGCGATCGACCACACCATCGGCGACACGCGAGCCACCATCCTGCGCTACCTGCGAGACCACGCAGGCACGCAGCCGCGCGACATCGCCGCCGCAACTGGCATCGACGCGGGTCTCGTCCGCCGCACCTGCGCCCGCATGAACGAGGCCGGCCAGCTCACCAAGGACGCCACCGGCCGCTACTTCGCGCCGCTATGACCCCAGGTGGGACAGCGGCCACCTCATCGGAGCTGTCCCACCTGTCCCACCTGTCCGCACACACCACCTGACCAGTGCAAACAAGGCGGGACAGCCTCATGAATTCCTGTCCCACCTGTCCGGCACCAACGGGGAGGAACTAGTCATGGCTTGGGAGAGGCAGCCCCTGCGCGCCGCTGAAATCCACGCGCTTCTTGGCCGACTCGCCGAACTGATCGCGGAGCGGCCAGACGAGGAACCTCCGCAGGTGCCGACGCGGCGTGCGATGCCCGAACCGAAGTTGCTCAAGGTCGAAGAGGCCGCCAAACGCCTCGGCATCAGCCGGACCCGCATGTACGCACTCATCGGAGACGGCGAAGTCGAGTCCGTCCAAATCGGACGGCTGCGCCGCGTCCACGTAGACCATGTCGACGCCTACGCCGCACGCCTTGTCCGTAGCCAGAACGCCGCTTGATTCAAACCCAGGAGATCCAAATGCCGCGCAAACCGCGCAAGGAAGGAACGCGCGCACCCAACGGCGCGTCCAGCATCTACTACAGCGAGGCTGACGGCTACTGGCACGGGCGCGTCACGATGGGCACGCTCGACAACGGCAAGCCGGATCGACGCCACGTCAAGCGGAAGTCAGAGAGTGCTGTCATTGACCGCGTTCGCGAACTCGAAAACGAGCGGGACAGCGGCAACGTTCGGAAGCCCGGCGAGCGTTGGCGAGTTGAAGCCTGGTTGGTTCACTGGTTGGAAAACATCGCCAAACCGTCCCTCAAGTACAAGGCTTACAAGGCCTACGAAACGGCCGTGTACTACCACCTGATTCCCGCGCTGGGTGGTCAGTGGATGGACAACGTAGAGCCCGATCATTTCGAGCGGCTGTACGCGCGGATCATCGCGAACGGCAGGAAACCCGCTACGGCTCACCAGGTCCACCGGACGGCCCGCCGTGCTTGGGGACAGGCCGAACGCCGTGGCGGCATCATCAAACGGAACGCTGCCGCACTGGCGACACCTCCCCGCGTGGAAGAGGAGGAGGTAGAGCCTTTCGAAGTAGACGAGGTGCAGCTACTCATCAAGACGTGCCTCAAGCGGCGCAACGGTGTGCGGTTCATCATCGCGCTTGTGCACGGCACCCGGCAGGGCGAAACGATCGGTCTCAAGTGGACGCGACTGGACCGCAAGGCGAAGGCTCTCCGGATCAGGAAGGGACTTCAGCGGCACACATGGAAGCACGGATGCGAGAGCCCCACCGAGTGCGGCGCGAAGTACCACAAGGTGTCGCCCTGCAAGGAAACCTGTAAGCGCCACAAGCGAAAGCCGTGTCCGCCGCCCTGCCCGTCCGACTGCAAGAGCCACGCCCGGTGGTGCCCACAGCGCCACGGCGGCGGCTTGGTGGAAGTCGATGTGAAGTCACGCGCTGGACGTCGTGGCCTCGCGCTGGTCGATCAGGTCTACAACATGCTGTTGGAACACGAGAAGGCGCAGCAAGCCGAACGCGAAGCGGCCGGCGACATGTGGCACGACGAAGGGTGGATGTTCGCGCAGCCGAACGGCAAGCCGATTGACCCGCGCGCAGACCTCGAAGAGTGGAAGGAAGCGTTGCAGGAGGCCGGAATCCGGGAAGCTCGCCTGCATGACGCGCGCCACACGGCAGCGACAGTGCTTCTCGTCCTCGGTGTACCGGAAAGGATCGTGATGGACCTCATGGGCTGGTCCAACTCTTCGATGGCCAAGCGGTACCAGCACATCACGGCAGGGCTGCGGAGGACTGTCGCGGACCAACTTGGCGGACTGCTCTGGGGCAACAACTGAGACCCCGTTTGAGACCCAGAAGGCCCCCGGCGAACCGGGGGCCTTCTGTTTTTCCTGCTAAGAAGGGATGGCCAGGGGCGGGGTCGAACCGCCGACCTACCGCTTTTCAGGCGGTCGCTCGTACCAACTGAGCTACCTGGCCATGAAACTTAAAGTGAAGCGACCCAGACGGGACTCGAACCCGCGACCTTCGCCGTGACAGGGCGACGCGCTAACCAACTGCGCCACTGGGCCTTGCTCTTGCAGATCTTACTGTACTACGTGCCCCCAACGGGATTCGAACCCGCGCGACCGCCTTGAAAGGGCGGGATCCTAGGCCGCTAGATGATGGGGACTAGCTGGTCTCTGGAAGCATCGTAAGCATATGGCATAGGTCCACGCACCTCCAAAACGGGGGTCCCACTTATGCCCTGACCTGCCCAAACCACCTCCGGTCCCGATGCGGTCAGATCGACAAATGCCTGTTCACGCCTCCGTGACCCCGTCAGCGGTGTTTTGTGATCCAGACAACTTCCACTCGGGAGCCGCGACGCACGGCAGCACGTAGCCCAGAACCTCGCGGATCCGAGCCGGGAAGTCCGCACACGCCGTCGTCGCCGACGAGATCAGCCGGGCACCGAGGGCGGCACCGCACAACGTCCGTGCCACCGCGTCAGGATCGACGCCGGGACGCAGATCCCCGCGCTCACCCGCCTCCACTACGTACGAAGCGATCAGCTTCTCCCACATGATGTGCGTGGAGGGCACGCCCGGATAGCCGATCTCGCGATCGGCGGCGAGCCGGACGCCCGCGCGCAGCACGACGTCGGCCGCCATCCGGTCGGCGGACTCGGCGAACATGCCGTGCAGAGCGCTCAGCGGGTCGACACCGCGTGCCCGCCACGTCTCCCTGACCTGCGTCCACAGCTCGCTCTGGCGGTCGATCAACGCACTGGCGACCGCTTCCTTGGAAGCGAAGTGGAAGTAGAAGGCGCCCTTGGTGAGCCCGGCGCGAGCGAGCACGGCGGTCAGCGACGTGCGCTCGTAGCCGAGCCGGTCGAACTCCTCCGCCGCGGCGTGGAGTATCGCCTCGCGGGTCGCATACGCCCGGTCCTGCTGGGGCATGGGTGAAGGTTAGCCGTTGCCGGTAAAGAGACCCGTGGGTATGTTTCGAGATGCGGCCCTGTTCTGCAGACGCGCTCCGGGGGGTGCGCGTCTGGAGTCAGGGCCGCAACCGCGTTCGCATCACGTCACCGCTGCACGGGAGGCGCACCGCCGTCCTCGCCCGGTGACAGGCCCAGCATGTCAAGCAGCATCCTGCAATCCTCGGTACCGAGGGCGCTCCGTGCGACGGCGAGCCTGGCCCGGTGGACCTGATCGTCGGAGATCCGCGAGGGTTCTCCGCTGCGCTGGGCCGGCACGTTCGGCCCACCCTGCCTCGACATGCCGTCGTCTTGTGTGAACAGGAACTTCCGTACTTCCAGCGACCCGCTCATGAGTGCCCTCCCCGACTTGAGGTTGGCGCGAGGCTAAGCGACCTGGGACAACGACCGCAGCCCCCCGCAGAGTGATTCAACCGCCACCGAGCGTTACTTTCCGTACAGGTGCGGTGCTTGTCGCGTGGGGATCTCGCCAAGGGAAGATGGACCGATGACTGATCCCACGCCGGAGCCTTCCCCCGATGCAGAGGGCCAAAACGCGGAACAGATACCGCCCGCGGTCGACCCGCAGGAGATCCTGAAGGCCATCAGCGGCATCAACCTGGACACCATCGACGCCGACATCGAGTCCGCGTTCGGCTCCAGGATGGCCGAGCTCGACAAGATGCTCGAAGGCCTCGACGACCTGGTCAACAAGATCGAACAGGACATCCAGAACCTGGACCAGCCGAAACCCGACGGTCCTCAGTAGACGCTTTACCCCAGGGGGGTATGATCGGTGTCCCGTAGAGAGGAAGGGACCCCGATGTCCGTCACTGCCACCTACACCGTCACCGGCATGACCTGTGGCCACTGCGTCAGCTCGGTCAAGGAGGAGCTGGGCGAGGTCGCCGGCGTCACCGGCGTCGACGTCACCCTGGAGACCGGCGCGGTGACCGTGACCAGCGACCGCGAACTGGACCGCGCCGAGGTCGTCGCCGCCGTCACCGAGGCCGGGTACCAGGTCGCCTGATGACCACGACCGAGCCTCGCCACGTCGAGCTCAGCATCAGCGGCATGACCTGCGCCTCGTGTGCGCGGCGCATCGAACGCAAGCTGAACAAGCTCGACGGCGTCTCCGCCACGGTGAACTACGCGACCGAGAAGGCCAGCGTCCAGTTCCCGGACAACCTGCGCGTGGACGACCTGGTGTCGACCGTGCGCGCGGCCGGTTACGACGCCGAGGAGCCCGCACCCGAGGCTCCCGATGATGACGAGGCAGGTGAGCTGCGGCTGAGGTTCGGCCTCGCCGCGGCGCTCGGCGTGCCGGTGATCGCGTTCTCGATGATCCCGGCACTGCAGTTCCCCACCTGGCAGTGGGTGTCGCTGGCGCTGGCCAGCGTGGTCGTGTGGGTGTGCGGCTGGCCGTTCCACCGTGCGGCCGCCATCAACGCACGGCACGGCGCCAGCACGATGGACACCCTCGTGTCGATGGGCGTCACGGTCTCGTACCTGTGGTCGCTCTACGCGCTGGTGTTCGGCGAGGCCGGGATGATCGGCATGCGGCACGAGTTCAGCCTGCTGCCGCGTCCCACCACCTCCGGTGACATCTACCTGGAGGTCGCGGTCGGCGTGACCGTGTTCCTGCTGCTCGGGCGCTGGCTGGAGGCCAGGTCGAAGCGCAGCGCGGGTGCCGCCCTGCGCTCACTGCTCGCTCTGGGTGCCAAGGACGTCTCCGTGCTGCGGGACGGCGTGGAGACG
Source organism: Lentzea roselyniae (assembly GCF_039537795.1). Taxonomy (NCBI): domain Bacteria; kingdom Bacillati; phylum Actinomycetota; class Actinomycetes; order Pseudonocardiales; family Pseudonocardiaceae; genus Lentzea; species Lentzea roselyniae. Next base: position 196,402 of record NZ_BAABBE010000006.1, on the reverse strand, counting down.
CGGATCCCGGTGGCGGCACTCCAGGTCGGCGAACAGTTCGTGGTCCGTCCGGGTGAGCGGATCGCCACTGACGGCCTAGTGGTCGAGGGCAGCTCGGCCGTGGACCGCTCGATGGTCACGGGCGAGTCCGTCCCGGTCGAGGTCGGCGCCGGCGACCAGGTCGTCGGCGGCACGGTCAACGCGGGCGGCCGGCTGGTCGTCTCCGCCACCTCCGTCGGCGCGGACACCCAGCTCGCCCGCATGGCGCGGCTCGTGGAGCAGGCCCAGGCGGGCAAGGCCGAGGTGCAGCGCCTGGCCGACCGGGTGTCGTCCGTCTTCGTCCCGGTCGTCGTGGTGATCGCACTGGTGGCGTTCGGGGCCTGGCTGCTCGCCGGGCGGCCGCTGGAGTTCGCGGTGACGACGGCGGTGGCCGTGCTCGTGATCGCGTGCCCGTGCGCGCTGGGGCTGGCGACGCCGACGGCGTTGCTCGTGGGCACCGGGCGCGGCGCCCAGCTCGGGATCCTGGTGAAGGGTCCTGAGGTGCTGGAGTCGACGCGGCGCGTGGACACCGTCGTGCTGGACAAGACGGGCACCGTGACGACCGGCCGGTTGACGCTGGTCGACGTGATCCCCGCGGACGGCGTGTCGCGGGAGGAGGTGCTGCGGTTCGCTGCGGCCGTCGAGAACGCGTCCGAGCACCCGATCGCCGCGGCGATCGTCCGCGAGGTTCCGGAACTCCTGCCGGTGTCGGACTTCGTTTCCACGGACGGTGTTGGCGTCAGCGGTGTGGTCGAAGGTCGACGCGTTGTCGTCGGCCGGTTGCGGAACGTTTCTCTTCCGATGGAATTGACCGAGGCCGCGGTTGCACAGGGCACGGTCGTCGCAGTTTCCTTTGATGACAAGGTTGTCGGACTCGTCGTCGTGTCGGACGTCGTGAAACCCACGTCGGCACAAGCGATTCGCTCGCTGCGCGAACTGGGGCTGCGTCCGGTGCTGCTGACCGGCGACAACGCCGAAGTGGCCGCCTCCGTGGCCGCCGAGGTCGGCATCGACGAGGTCATCGCCGACGTCCTGCCGGCCGGCAAAGTCGACGCCATCCGGAATCTTCAGGCGCAGGGCCGAGTTGTCGCGATGGTCGGCGACGGCGTGAACGACGCGCCGGCGCTCGCCGCCGCGGATCTGGGGCTGGCCATGGGAACCGGCACCGACGTCGCCATCGAGGCGAGCGACCTGACGCTCGTGCGCGGCGACCTGCGCGTGGCAGCGGATGCAATTCGCTTGTCCCGCAAGACTTTGGGCACGATCAAGGGGAATCTCTTCTGGGCGTTCGCCTACAACGTCGCTGGACTTCCACTCGCGGCGCTGGGGCTGCTGAACCCCATGATCGCGGGGGCCGCGATGGCCTTCAGCAGCGTGTTCGTTGTTACCAACAGCTTGCGACTACGGGGATTCCGTCCATCGGCAGCTTAAGAATCTCCCTGGGACCTCTCCCCAATTGCCTTGTGCGCGTGCAACAATCCGAAGTAGCTGACACACCCCCGGTCAGCGCCTGTGGAGATCCCCTCCGGCCCCCGCGTTCCTCCCCCTGGCGCGGGGGCCTCCGCAGCTCTGCGTCAGCCTGCTCGGCTGACGCCTCGCCGCCTGACGCTGCGGGTGTCTCCTGGGGCCGAGCCCCCAGACCCCAGCCGGGGGCAAGCCCCCGGACACCACGTTGCGCCGCAGGTACACGTTGGGGTGACTCAGGTCACAGGTGTTTGGCTTCCGTGTCCGAACCGTTATCGTGTCCCGGTGCCTATCGGATCCCTCGGACGCTCCAAGTCCGGCCGTCACCGCCCAGCGGACGAACCGCAGGAGACGTTGCCCGACGAGGAGCTGACCTCTTACCTCGCAGCGCTGGCCCCGGACTCGGACAACGAGACCACCGCCTCCGGCTTCGGCAACGCGCAGGTTTACCAGCTGCGACTGCAGCTCATGGCGAACGAACAGCTCAAGGAGCTCGCTGCGGAGCGCCAGACGTCCCCGCAGGCGCTCGCCACGGAGTGGGTCATGCAGCGACTGGAGTGGGAAGCGCGTCAGCGCGGCCACTAGAAAGCCCGTGAACCAAGAAGGACCCTCGGCCGAGCCCGGCCGAGGGTCCTTCTCACGTGCGACTAGATTTGCGGCGAATCAGATCGCACGGACGTTCTGAGCCTGCGGACCCTTGGTGCCCTGTCCGACCTCGAACTCCACGCGCTGGTTCTCTTCCAGGGTGCGGAAGCCCTGACCCTGGATCTCCGAGTAGTGGACGAAGACGTCTGCGCCGCCGTTGTCCTGGGCGATGAAGCCGAAGCCCTTCTCGGAGTTGAACCACTTGACAGTGCCCTGTGCCATGTACCTGCCTCCATCGCAGGAAAGCTTGGGGCTGCACCGTGCAACCCCGGCCGTCCCGGGGGCGTTCAGCTCGCTCGGTGAGAGCGCACAGCACGCCCGCGTGTCGTTCCGCGAGCGTGTGAAGCACGAACACAGAAACCACGGCCTGCGCGGGTCAGCCTAACGTGTGATGCGTCATAGCACTACAGGTCATTACTGGCCAGTTCGGTGCCTCAATAGGGGGAAACCGCTGGTCCGGGTGGGTGATCGCGTTCTCCCATGCAACGTGTCTGTACCCCTGCGCGTCTCTTGTGCGTTGACCGAGGGGATCTTGGGGAGAGAGCGTGTTCCGGCCACTGGCTTTGGCTTTACTACTGGGGTTGACCGCCTGCAGCACCACGCCTGACGTTCCGGCGTCGCCCGCTGCACAGGTCGTGGAGAACAAGGCGAAGGCGGTGCTGACCGTGACGCCCGCGTCGGGCGAGGGGATCAGCCCGGCCGGTCCGTTCGAGGTTGGCGTGACCGGAGGTTCGCTGACCGCCGTCAAGCTCACGGGCGCGAACGGCACGGTGGTCAAGGGGGAGCTGACCGCCGGCAAGTGGGTCGCCACCGAGGACCTGGGCTACGACAAGGTTTACACGTGGTCCGGGTCGGCGAAGGGCGAGGACGGCGCGGAGGTGCCCGTCAGCGGGTCGTTCCGCACGCTCAAGCCGCAGCGGCTCACGAACGTGTCGGCGAACGTCGGTGACAACGAGACCTACGGCATCGCGATGCCGATCAAGATGACGTTCAGCGCGCCGGTGCAGGACAAGGCCGCCGTGCAGAAAGCCATGACCGTCACGACTTCGGTGCCCACCGAGGGTGCGTGGGCGTGGCTGTCCGACACCGAGGCGCACTGGCGGCCGCGCGAGTACTGGAAGCCGAACACCGAGGTTTCCGTTGACGTCAACGTGTACGGGGTGCCGTTCGGGGGCGGCGCCTACGGTGCTGCCGACCTGCACGTGAAGTTCAAGATCGCGGATCGCGCGCTGGTCGCGAAGGCCAACACGCAGACGCACCGGTTCCAGATCTACCGCGACAACGTGCTGCTGCACGACTTCCCGGCGTCGTACGGCGCGGAGAACGACCAGCGCACGATCAGCCGGTCCGGCATCCACGTGGTGCAGGCGAAGTGGGCCGAGCGGCCGATGGTGAGCCAGGTCTTCGGGTACAACGTCCGGGTCACGTGGGCGGTGCAGATCTCCGGGAACGGCGAGTTCGTGCACGAGAACAACAAGACGATCCCCTCGCAGGGCAAGGAGAACGTCTCGCACGGCTGCGCGAACCTGTCCGGCCCCAACGCGAAGATCTTCTACGATCTCACGATCGCGGGCGACCCGGTCGAGGTCGTCGGGTCCTCGATCCCGCTCGGGCAGCAGGACCTCGACTACTGGGACTGGACGCTGGACTGGGCGGCCTGGACCGCCAAGTCCGCGGTCCGGGGCTAGGACTTCTCCGTGATCTGGGGCGGCGCTGGGATCTCGTAGCCCGACGGGCCGACGTTGCGTTCCAGCGCCCGCTTCCACTCACCGCTCGAAATCATCTTCTCGATGGCCTCGTTGACGGCGTCACGCGACTTGTTGTCACCCTTGGCCACGCCGATGCCGTAGCGCTCCTTGGAGAACGTCTTGCCGACGAGCTTCAGCAGCTCGGGGTTCTCCGCGGCGAACCCGGCCAGGATGACCTCGTCGGTCGTGACGGCGTCGACGTTGCCGGCCATCAGCGCGATGACGCAGTCGGAGTACTGGCCGTACTCGACGATCTGCACGCCCTGGGCGTAGTCGGTCTTCACCTTCTGCGCGGACGTGGAACCCTTGACCGAGCACAGCTTGCGGCCGTTCAGGGTCTCCGGACCCTGGATGGACTGCTCGGTGAAGCGGACCAGCATGCCCTGGCCGGTCTCGAAGTACGGCCCGGCGAACGCGACCTTCTCCTTGCGGGCGTCGGTGATCGAGTAGGAGGCGACGATCAGGTCGGCCTCGCGGTTCTCGAGCATCGACTCGCGGGCGGCGCCGCGGGCCTCCTTGAACGTGATACCGCTTTCCGGCACGCCGAGCTCGTTCGCGACGTACTTGGCGACGTCGACGTCGAAGCCGACATACCGCCCGTCGAGGCGCCTCTGACTCATGCCCGGCTGGTCGTAGCGGATGCCGATGGTCAGCTTGCCGGACTCGGCACGTCCGATGACTGTGCTCGTGTCACCGCTCCCACAGGCGGTGGCAAGCACCGCTACGGCGGTCAGGAGCGCAGCACGACGGATCACGACAGGCCTTCCGGAGGGTTGTTCGATATTCGTGCGCAATGCTACGTACCTGTGGCGATGATCGACTGTGATGTGTGACAACTACGGCAGGCGAGCCTTACTTGGTGTCACATGCCGGCCCTCACGCGCAATGGCTCGGCGGATGTGTCCAGGGGGAACCAAACGGCGCAGGCCAGGCGGGATGAGCAGGGCTGTTCGGCGCAGCATCCGCAGCCGAAGGGTCGCGTTCCGGTACGGGGCGTGACCGTGCAGATCTATTGCCCAATCGGGCAGCACCGAGTACGCCAGGTGCCCCACCAGCACCCTGTAGATCGGCATGCCGTGGCGGAGAACACCCTGCGTGGCCGGGCCGTGCAGGAAGTTGTAGATCAGCTCGGAGTCCTGCGTCCTGGCGAGAGCAGGCCGGACTTCCTCGAAGTACTCCGCCATCTCGCGGCGCGAACCAGGTACCTCGTCGGCGTGCAGGCCGACGAGCGTCGCCGCGAACCGTTGCTCTGCGTAGTACCGGTCCTTCTGCCGGTCCGTTAACCCATAACCGGCACGGTCGAGAACGGTCTCGAAGCTGTAGACCTCCGAGCAATGCACCCAGAGCAGCAACTCGGGCTCGTCCACCCGGAACGTCCTGCCGTCCACGACCCCGCGCAGCTCGCGGTGCGTGGCGCGCACCCGCGCCGCAGCAGCGGAAATGGCCTCGTCGGTGCCGTACACGCCGAGTCCCACGAAGTCCGCCGTGCGCCGCAGCCGTCCGAACGGGTCGGTCTTGAAGTTGGAGTTCTGCACGACGCCCGCGACCGCTTTCGGGTGCAGCGACTGCAGATAGAGGCTGGAGATTCCCGCGACCCACATCATCGGGTCGGCGTACATCTGCCAGCTCACGGAGTTCGGGTCGTTCGGCGCGAGCATGCGAACATCGTCCCGTCTCGCGAAGATGATGGCCATGGACCTGGACCAGGCACGGGAAGTGCTCCGCAGTCAGCACCGCGCGGTGTTCTGCGCGTTGAAGTCGGACGGCACGCCGGCGATGTCACCGGTGCTCGTCGCGCTGGACGACAACGGTGATGTGCTCGTCTCCACGCGAGCAACGGCCTACAAGACCAAGCAGGTCCAGCGCGATCCGAACGTCGCGCTGTGCGTGCTGCCGGACAGCTTCTTCGGGCGGTGGATCCAGATCAACGGGACGGCGACGATCATTCCGCTGCCGGAGGCGATGGATCTGCTGGTGAAGTACTACCGGACGGTCTCCGGCGAGCACGACGACTGGAACGACTACCGGGCCGCGATGGAACGCGAGCAACGGGTGATCCTGCGCATTTCGCTGACCGGCGCGGGGCCGGACAAGACAGGTTGAGCCAAACCCGTAACACCGTTAGCGGGCGCAACGATTCCACGGGGACGGCGGCTACCGGGCAGGCGGAACCTGGGGAGCGAAAGCGATGACTCGTGTCAGACGCCGCGGCTACTTGGCAGCCGCGGTGGCGGTGATGGGCGCTGCCCTGGTCGCGGCGTTGTTCGCGGCCCCTCCGGACAAACCGGTGGACATCCGGCTGGTGGCTCCGCCACCCCTGCCGCCGGAGACCATCACCGCCACCGCCACCACGACCGTCTCCGCCGTCGGTCCTGTGGTGGTCACCACCACCACACCGCCACCTCCTCCGGTGGCCGCCAAACCGCTTCCCCGGCAGAAGCCGGCGCCCACCTCGTCGGTGCCGACGACGACGTCGCGGCCACATGACGTCCTCGACCTGCTGCGGTGCGACTACAAGTACTTCGAGCGCTGCCTGCCGTGGCCACTCACGCCGAAGGAGCTGTGCGAGTACGTCGAGAACCACCACCTGATCGATTTTCGCGACCACAAGGGCCGCGAGCTCGACGAGCTGGACTTCGACTGCGATTAGCTCTTCAACTCGGCCAGTCGGCGGAGGTTCTCCTCCGCTCGGGTGCCGAGCAGCTGGGCCTCGCCGAGGTAGTGGTCGTCGATCAACGCCTCGACCTCGTCGTCGTTCATCGCCGGGACGATCCTGGCCGCCATCCGGTTCATGTTGCGATAGCTGCCCTGCAACAGGAACGAGCCACCGCTCGCCGCCGACGCGATGTACTCCTGGTTGACCTTGAGCACGACCTCCTGGATCCTCTGCAGCTTCCGCACCACGGACAGCATCCGTTCCAGCTCGACGGTCTCGTGCTCGTGGCGGACGCTCTCGCCGTTCACCAGTCGCACCAACGGTTCCACGTCGACGCCGTTCAGCGTCGGGTTGGCGGCGGACGCGTTCTCCAGGTAGCTCAACGCAAACAGGGCGTCGCGACCGGACAGCACGTCGCCGAGGTTCCACACGTCCGCGCGGTTCGCGAGCATGTCCGGAACGCGGAAGGCGCGGCCCGTCTCGGTGTACGGGTTCCCTGCCATCGACACCGCGAACCGCTTGCCCCGCAGGTCGAACGTGCGTGCCTCGCCGTCCCACACGCCGTCAACGCGTCGTTGTGCGTCGCACAACGAGATGAACTTCTGCAGCAGCTCAGGCGATGTGTGCTGGATGTCGTCGAGGTGCAGCAGAACGTTGCTGCCCAGGGCGAACGCGAAGTTGATCCGCTCGACCTCCTGACGGGCCGTGGCATTCGGTGCCTCCTCCGGGTCGAGTGACGTGACGCCGCTGCCCAGCGCGGGGCCGTTGACCTTGACGAACACCATGCCCAGGCGGTTCGCGACGTACTCCATCAGCGTCGTCTTGCCGTAGCCGGGCGGGGAGATCAGCATCAGCAGGCCCGTGCCGTCGTTCAGCTGCTTGGCGAGGTTGTCGCCGATCAACGGCAGGTAGACCTCGTTCAGCAACCGGTTGCGCACGAACGTGTTCAGCACCGCCGGGCGGTAGTCGTCGAGACGGAGCCGGCGGCGTTCCTGTGCGATGAGCTCGTCGCGTTGCCGCTGGTAGGCGCGGAACGCGGGGACCTGTTCGCGGTGGAAGTGGCGCAGCCTGGTCAGGGTCTCGTCCAGGCGGAGCTCCATCGACTGACCTTCGATCCTGGGATGCGTGCCGAGCAGGCCGGTGACCGGCTCGGTCAGCGCGGCGCTGGAGTCGTAGCGCGGCAGGTCGGTGAGGAGGACGGCGACGACCTCGGGGAACTCCGGGCAGTCCTCGTCTCCGAGGAACGCCCGCAGCCACGCCTCGATCAGGTCGCGATCGGACAGGTCCTCGGTCACCACCGCGCGGAATCTGTCGATCACCGCGCGGGCGGCCTTGCTGGTGACGAATCCCTTCGGCTCGCAGGCGAGTTCCTCGAACAGGTACTCGGAAGCCAGTTCGTCCAGGCCGAACTGCCTTGTCAGCTCCGGAATGCCATGGGTGCCACCGAAAATCGTACGCGCACGCGCCAGTGACTCGGCCTTGCGCGCCCACACCGCCCGCTGGCCTTCCGGCTGTTCGGACCAGAAGATCTGCGCTGCCGCACGGGTCGCCGGCGGATACCTCAGGAGTCCGGCACCGGCGTGAAGTCGTTGCAGGACCGCGAGAATCTTCGCGGCGTCGTGGTCGTGGACGCCCTTCTCGTAACCCTCGTCGTAGCGTTCGGCAGCGGCGTTGGCGACGTCGGTGCGGCCTTCGGCGAGCAGGCAGGCGGCGAGGTGCTCGGACCGGTAGACGTCCTGCGTTTCCGAGACCAGCAGCTGGTCCCAGAACCTCTTCGTCCCTGCGAACTCCGGGTCGGTGACCTCGCTGCGGTAGTCGGTGCCGGTGACCGCGTAGAACAGCCGGCCGTCGCGCGGCACCAGGGTGAGGTTCATCGGCTCGGTCGTCACCGGGAAGCGGTGACGACCGAGCACGATCGACGCGCCGTCGTACAGATCGGCCCGGTCCCGCAGTGCCCGGCCTCCCTCTTGCCGGGCATCGCGCAGACTCGCGTCGAGCTCGTCCGCCCGCACGTCGCCGAGCCGGCGCAGCTCGTTCGCGACGTTGCGGACCTTGGCGACCATGGGATCACCGGCGAAGTACGTGTTGATCTCGTCGGTCGAGGTGAGCTTCCCGACGCGACGGCGGATCGTACCGAGCACGCGTTCGGCCGACTGCACGAGTCTGTCGGCCTTGCGCGCCCGTTCGTCGAGCAGCGTCTGCTTGCGGGCGGAGAAGGCCTCGTAGACGTCCGTGCGCCTGGAGCCGATCTGGGCGAGGAAGTCGTCGAACTCGCCGAATCGCGACTCCAGGTTCTCCAGCTGCAGCAGCAACCGGCCGAGCTGGTCGTCGCAGCGCTGCGGGCTGTCCGCGGCCGCGAGCGCACCGGTGATGGCCTGGCCGAGCAGTGCGAACTCGGCGGCGAACTCCGCCCGGCCCTCCGCCGAGGCGAGCTGAGCCCTGCGACCGTCCACTGTGGCGCGTGCGCGGTTCACCGCGGCCAGGACCTCGCCGATGCTCGCGAGGATCGTCGTGCGGGTGGTCGTGTCGGCGGCGTCGAGCGTGCTGACGACCTCGGTCAGCACCTCCAGGCCGGCCTGCTGCTGCGCGAGCCGTTCGTGCAACGGCTTCGCCTCGGCGGCGGTTTTCAGCTCCGCGGCCGCGATCTGGTCGATCTCCTCGTGGTACTGGGTGAACGCGCCCTCACCGCTGAGGAACGCGACGGCGCGGCGTGCTGACGCGCCCAGTTCCTCGACGAGCTCGGCTTCGCGGCGGTCGATCTCGCCGAGGTCGACGTACCTGAGGTCCTTGAGGGTGATCAGGCGGCCCTGGGCGGACCGCAGGTCGGCCAGCAGCCGGACCCACTCGTCGGCACTCCTCGGCGCCGCAGACCTGGCCAGCCGGACCAGCGAGGCGAGCTTCTCGGAAGCGGTGCGGAGCTGCTCGGCGGCGTGCTCGGTGAGCTTGCGGACGGCCTCGAACTCGTCCAGCACCTGTTCCGCGGTGGCGCGGACGGCCAGGACGTCTTCCCTCAGCCCCAAATCGGCCAGCCAGTGGACGCTGTCGATCACCCTGGTGCACAGGGCGATCAGGCCCTCGAACACCGGCGCGTTCGGGGTCATCTCGGCGGCCATGCGCGTGATGCTCAGGCAGTCCGAGATGCCGCGGACGAGTTCGGCGTTGCCGATGCGGGCGAGGGGGCCTTTCTGCTCGGGCAGCACCTCGTCCTGCAGGAACGGCGTGCGCCAGACCTGCATCGGGTGCACGCGCACGGGTTCGGAGCCGGTCTCGCGGAAGATCACCAGCGTGCCGTCGGCGAAGAGCGAGTAGCCGTGGCACACCAACGGGGTGGCGACCTCCTTGCGGATCACGTTGTAGGGCAACAACAAGCTGCGACCCTCGCGGCGGGCGTGGTAGACGAACAGCACGTCCTCGCCGTTCGCCGACCGGATGACCCGCTCGAACTCCAGGTCGTTCGTGTCGATGTCGAACGTTTTGTCCGCGCCAGTGACGAGGTAGTAGCCGCCGGGGAAGATGATCCCCTGGTCCTCCGGCAGCCGCTGGCACGCCTGGCCGATGCCATCGAGCCGCGCCACCGCCTTGGTGCGGGTGTTGAAGACCAGGTGCCGCCACACCGTCTCGTTGTACGGGCGGATGCGCAGCAGGATCAGGGGACCGACGCGGGCGTAGTGCACGTCCGCGTCCGCGAGGCTCTGCAGCGGCTCGTCGACGGGCTCCTCGTAGACGCCCTCGCCGGTTTCGGTGTTGTTCTCGATCTTGACGGTCAGCGTGCCGCCGACCGTCTCGACGAAGACCTCGTTCTCGATCGCGATGTGCGGGTGGCGGCCGAGCACGTGCTGCTCACGGGTGGTCTCGACCCACGTGACGTCGTGCGACGGCGGGAACACGTGGTCGCGGTCGCCGCGGTTGTCGAGATAGGTGACCGTGCCGTCGACCGCGATGTCCCACCGCAGCACGCGGATGTCCTCGATCCGCGCACCGGTCTGGAACACCGCGAGCAGCCGTGACTCGACGATCCGCAGCTGGAGCAGCCGCGTGTCGCGGTAGTACCGGTAGAGCTCGGCGAAGTCGTTGCGGAACCTATGATCGTTCAGGAACTCCGCTTCGACCGCGCCGAAGTCCTTGCCGTGGACCGCGAAGACGTCGTTGACCGTCGTCTCGGGCTTGAGACCCATGAACACGTTGTAGCCGAACAGCATCAGGTCGCCGAGCGGCACGATGTCGCGCGGTACGCAGTTGTTCTCGGTGCGAATCCGTTCGGTGGCAACGAGTTCGAGCGCTGTGCTGCCGAACGTCTCGACGCGCCGGTCGTTCAGCGCCTCGGTGCTCCTGGCGAGCCCGGTGGCCTGCTCGGCCAGCCGGGCCCGCAGCACCTCGTAGGTGCCGGCGTCGAGTTGCGTCATGCGTTCTGCCCGTTGACCTTGGCCATCTGGGTCAGGGCCAGCGCGGCCGCGAGGTTCTGCGCGTCACCGGTGGTGAACGAGCTGAGGATCCTGGTCAGGTCCTCGGGGAAGCTCTGCGACCCGTCCATCCACTTGGCACCGAGCGCCTGCACGACGTCCGAGCTGCCGACGAACCCGTCGACCTGCTTGCCGGCGGTGATCGCACTGGCGATCTTGTCGAAGAACATCGTGTCGCCGCCGACGATGTCGATGTCGGCCTTCTCCAGCCCGGCGGCCAGCACCATCGCCTGCGCCTCGGCGATCTGGCGCTGCACGTCGATGCCCCTGAGCCTGATCTCCTTCTCGGCCTCCAGGCGCAGGCGGTACTCCTCGTGCTCGCGGGTCGCGGTGTCGAGCGCGGCCATCGCCTCCGCCTTGTGCGACAGGCCTTCCGCCTCGCCCTTGAGGCGTTCCTTGATGCCCTCGGCGTCGGCCAGGGCCTTCTCGCGGTCGACGACGGCCTCGGCGCGGCCGACCTTCTCGATGGCTTCGGCGTCGCGTTCCCTGACCTGGACGTTCGCGAGGCCGGCCGCGGCGGTCTCGGCCTGGATGCCCTCGGCGAGCCGGATCTTGGCGCGGGCGTCTAGATCCGCGGCCTGCTGGCGGGACTCGGCGAGCACGACGACCTCGCGAGCCTTGTGCTGCGCGGCCTGTTCCGCGGCCTCTGCGGCCTTGATGTCCTTGACCAGCGACTGCTGCGCCTCGGCCTCCGCCATGATCACGATCTGCTGCCGCTCGCGCTCGGCCTCCTCGACCGCGCGCAGCCGCTTGATGTTCTCCTCCTGCTCGGCCACGGTCTTCTCGACCGCGACCCGCTCGCGCACCAGGTCGGCGATGGCGCGGCGCTCGTGCTCGAGCTCCTTGTCCTTCTCGATCATGCGCAGCGACGTCTCGCGTTCACGCGCGATGACCTCCAGCAGGCGGTCCTTCTCGATGCGCTCGGTCTCGACGGCGATCACGCGCTCGCGGTTCTTCTCCGCCACGGCGATCTCGCGTGCCTTGTTCTCGGCCTGGATGCCGAGCTGCTCCTCCGTGCGGATGAACGCCGTGTTGGCCTTGAGGCGTTCCTCTGCCTGGACCTTCTGGGTCTCCGCCTCCTGCTGCGCGCGGGCGGTTTCGATCTCGCGCTTCTGCCTGATCTCCGCGTCCGCCTGGCGCCGTTCGAGCTCGAGGATCGCCTCACGCGCGCTGACGTTCTGACGCGTGATCTCCTTCTCCTCGTTGCGGGTGAACTCGTTGGTCTTGACGTGCTCGATCGCGGTCAGCTCGGTGATCTTGCGAATGCCCTGCGCGTCCAGGATGTTCGCCGGGTCCAGCTGCTTGAGCGGCGTCTGCTCCAGGTAGTCGATGGCCGCGTCCTCCAGGCTGTAGCCGTTGAGGTCGGTGCCGATGACCTGGACGATCCGGTCGCGGAACTCGTCGCGGTGGGTGTAGAGGTCCACGAAGTCGAGCTGCTTGCCGACGGTCTTGAGCGCCTCGGAGAACTTGGCGTTGAACAGCTCCTGCAGTGTCGCCTCGTGGCTCGCGCGTTCGGTGCCGATCGCCTGCGCGACCTTGATGACGTCCTCGACGGTCTTGTTGACCCGCACGAAGAACGTGATGCGGATGTCCGCGCGGATGTTGTCGCGGCAGATCAGGCCCTCGTTGCCGGCCCTGCGGATCTCGATGGTCTTCACCGAGATGTCCATCGTCTCGCATCTGTGCAGCACCGGTAGCACGACCGTGCCGGTGAAGGTCACGTCGACCTTGCGCATCTTCGAGACGATCAGCGCCTTGCCCTGCTCACACTTCTTGAACAGCCTGCTCAGCGTGATCATCGCCAAGATCAGCACGACGACGATCACCGCGATCAGCACGAGCAGCCCCGTTGAAATCGCACCCATGTCAGCCCCCTGTGGTGATGTCCACGACCCAGAAGAACTCGCCTTCCGCGTCGTAGTCGAAGATCAGCGCGGTTTCACCCGCTTTCAGTTCGGTGCTGCTCGCGGCTCGCACCTGCACAACAGCCGTTCCGCCGTCGTCGGCGGTGACCTCTGCCTGGCCGTAGTTCTCGGTGACCCGCGTCGTCTTCACGATCGCCGTGCGGCCCACGAAGTCGTTGCGGGAGGCGGGTTTCTCCGGCTTCGCCCAGTTCCTGACCGGGATCAGGACGATCTTGGTGAGGAACGCGCCCACCAGGAGCGCGCCGGCGAGGACGGCGTAGCGGAGCTTGCCCTCCGGCGTCAGCACCGTGCCGACCAGCGCGGCGAACCACGTGATCACGACGAAGACCGAGATCGAGATCGGCAGCACCGGGGCGTCGAAGTCCAGGCCCACCAACGCGACCGTGAGCCAGTACGCCAGCACCACGAGCACCAGCAAGCTGAACAACACCGTCGGAAAAGCCAGCGCGGCAGCCACGAACTCGGTCATCATCGCCCCCCTTCTTGCTGACTCAATGCCTCGTGAGGCGGATTTGTTGAGTCCGGGGGAATGACCGACGCCACCATCGCGTTGAAGTGATCATGGACATGGGGGTTCAGGGACTGAACATGGGCGACACGATCGCCCCCGCCGAAACGCTCCGCCTGGCGGAGCTGGTGGAACAGCTCGGCTACCGGTCTTGGTGGACGTCCGAGCACGTCGTGCTGCCGAGCCCGCGGGTCGACCCGTCGCCGTCGGAGCCGGACACGCCGCTGCTCGACCCGCTGGTCAGCCTGGGTTTCGTGGCCGCGGCCACGACCCGGCTCGAGCTGGGCACCGGCATCGTGATCCTCCCGCAGCGCAACCCTGTGGTGCTCGCGAAGCAGGTGGCGTCGCTCGACGTGCTGAGCAACGGCCGGTTCACGCTCGGCGTCGGCGCGGGCTACCTGCCCCAGGAGTTCGCCGCGGTCGGCGTGCCGTTCGCGGGCCGCGGCCAGCGCACCGACGAGTACATCGACGCGATGCGGGCGTTGTGGCACTCACCCGAGCCGTCCTTCGAGGGCAAACACGTGTCGTTCAGCGGCATCGACGCCCACCCGCGGCCCTCCAACGTCAGGATCGCCGTCGGCGGAGCTTCCGACGGGGCCTTGCGACGTGCACTGACGCGCGGAAACGCGTGGATCGGCATCGGCACCCCCGAGGAGACCGCGGCGAACCTGAAGCGCATCCGCCGGCTCTCCGCGGTCACCGAACGACCGGACGAACTCGGCGCACTGGCCATCAACATCGTCGCGACGGCTCCGCTGGACGCGTCGGTGGTGCGGCAGTACGAGGACCTCGGCGTGGACCAGCTGATCGTGTTCCCCGCGGCGACCGACATGCCGCTGGACGAGGCACTGGCGAAGCTGATCGCGCTGCGGTAGGTAGCCTGGACGGCCGTGATCCCCGTCGTAGTGCTCGCCGGCTTCCTCGGCTCCGGCAAGACCACCCTGCTCAACCACCTGCTGCGCACGTCAGGCGGCACGCGGATCGGCGTCGTGGTGAACGACTTCGGGCGGATCAACATCGACGCGTTCGCGGTGTCGGCGCAGGTCGACTCGATGGTGTCGCTGTCGAACGGCTGCCTGTGCTGCGCGGTGGACGGCACCGAGCTGGACGCCATGCTGGTGAAGCTGGCCTCGGCGGACCTCGACGTCATCGTGATCGAGGCGTCCGGCCTTGCCGAGCCGTCGACGCTGATCAGGATGGTGCTGCAGGCGCCAGGCGTCGAGTACGGCGGGCTGATCTACGTGGTCGACGCCGTCGAGCTCGGCGCCGTGCCGCATCTGGACCGCGACCTCGCGCTGGCAGATCTGGTGGTGCTGAACAAGGTCGACCGGGTCGACTCGTTGCCGTCGCTGCCTTGCGAGGCGCCGGTGCTGCCCGTGTCGTACGGGCGGATCGACCCTGCGTTGCTGTTCGAGGTGCGGCCACCGGACATGGGCCCGCGCCAGCTGTCGTTCGACGATCTGGACGACCACTCGACGCACGCGCACGCTTCCTACGACAGCGTGACGTTCGAGTCCTCGGAGTTCCTGCATCCCAAGCTGTTCATGGACTTCCTGCAGGCGCGGCCCGAGGGGTTGTTCCGCGCCAAGGGCTTCGCCCGGTTCGAGCACGGCACGTTCATGCTGCACGTCGTCGGCGGGTACATCTCGTTCACCCGAGTCGACGACGCCCCGACTCAGCTGGTGCTGATCGGGGCGGGCATCGATCCGGACTCGCTGACGGACTGGCTTTGGGCGTGCATCGCGGACGAACCGGTCACCGAGCAGGACATGCTCTGGGTGCTCCGGTACGCCCGCGAGTGATCACTTCTTGCAGAGCGCGGTGTCCATGACCTGGACGATCTGCTGGTACGTCCTGGCCGGATCCTTGCCGAACGTGCCGGGCAGCGCGGTGAGCGTGACCGCGGCACTGCGTCCGTTGTCGGTGGCCGCACCGAGCGACGCCCAGCCGTGGATCGCTCCGCCGTGCCCCCACGAGACCCCGCCGCAGCTCAGCTTGGTGCTCTCCAGGCCGAGCCCGTAGGCGCTCTTCTCGTCGACGGCGACGGTCCTGCGCATCTCGTCGAGCTGCTTCGCAGGCAGCAGACCACCCTTGAGCAGCGTCTTGTAGAACTTGGCGACATCGGCGGGCGTGGAGACCATCGCACCGGACGCCCAGGCGACGGACGGGTCGAACTCGGTGGCGTCGACGACTTCCGACTTCGGGTCCTGCAGGTCGCTCAACGCGTACGCGCGGGCGTGCCTGCCCCGGATCCGTTGCTCGCCCTGGTTCGGCCAGTACGTGTGGTCGAGTCCGGCCTTGCTGATGACGGCCTGGATCGCCTCGCCGACCGGCCGCCCGCTCGCCTTCTGGATCAGGAGGCCGGCGACGACGTAGTTCGTGTTGCTGTACTCGTACTTCTCGCCGGGCTGGAACGACGGTTGTTGCTTCAGCCCCGCGTCCAGCAGTTCGTGCGGCTCGAAGTGCACGTTCCGCACGTCACCGATCTTGGCGACACCAAGGGCTCGCGTGTAGTCCGGTAATCCGCTGGTGTGCTGCAGAACCTGGCGCACGGTGACGCGACTGTCCTTGACCTGCGGCACGTACTTGTTGACCGGCCCGTCGAGTTCGACCTTGCCGTCGGCCACGAGCTGCAGCGTCGCCACCGCCACGAACGACTTGGTGATGCTGCCGATCCGCACCCTGCCGTTGACCGGCGCGTTGCCCGCGGCGAAGTTGCGGCCGTTGGCGTGCGCCTCCACGCCGGGCGTGCCCTCCTGGACGATCTGGTCCAGCTGCTGGGGAATCGCCAGCGACAGAGCTGTCAGTGCCGCTACGAACATCATTTCGCACCGCACAGAGCACTGTCCACAGTGGCCAGGACCGCATCGTGCGCCTTCGCCGCTTCTTCCGGCGTGTCCGAGAACGTGCCGGGCAATGCCGTGACGGCAACGGCGAACGCCCTGCCCTGCTCAGTCACACCACCCCGCGTCTCGTACCCGTGGATGTCGCCGCCGTGACCCCAGTACTGGCCACCGCACGTGAGCGAGAAGCTGGCGATGCCGAGCCCGTACCTGACACCCGGCCACATCTCTCCCGCGGTGTCGACGGTCTTGCGCATCTCGTCGAGTTCCTTCTGCGGCAACAGATCACCCTTGAGCAGGCCGCGGTAGAAGGCGTTGAGGTCCTTGGTCGTCGAGATGATCTGCCCGGCCGCCCAGCCCCACGAGGGGTCGAGCTCGGTGACGTCCTCGACACCGTTACCGGTCTTGGCATACCCGTGCGGGTGCTTGCCGTTGATGTCCTGCTCGCCGACGCCGGGCCAGTAGGTGTCGCGGAGGTTGAGCTTCCTGACGATCCGCTGGTCGACGTTCTCCGCCACCGGCCGGCCGGTGACCTTCTGGATGAGCAAGCCCAGCAGCACGTAGTTCGTGTTGCTGTACTTGAACTTCGCACCGGGTTCGTGGGTGGGCGGGTGCGCGTTGCCGATGTCCAGCAACTCGCGCGGCTCGAAGTACCGGTGCCGAAGCTCCTCGAACTTGTCGAGCCCCATGTACTGCGTGTAGTTCGCGAGCCCGCTGGTGTGGTTGAGCAGCTGCCGGACGGTGATCCGCTCGTCCTTGATCGCGCCGGGCAAGTACTTCGTGACCGGCGCGTCCAGCTCGACCTTCTTCTCCGCGACGAGCTGCATGACCACGGCGGCGACGAACGCCTTGGTGTTGGACCCGACCCGCACCTGCCCGTTCCTGGGCACCGGCACGTTCTTGCCCAGCTCGGCCGTGCCCGACGTGTACGCGGTCGTCCTGCCGTTGCCTTCGGTGGTGGTCGCGAGCGCGGCCGGAAACTCGTGCTGCTTGGTGAGCCCGTCAAGCTGCTTCTGCACCGTGGTCGCAGGCGCGGCCATGGCCGTTCCCGTGAACAGCATGGCCGCTGCCAGCACTCCTACCAGCGTCTTCTTCATCCTGTGCCTCCCCTTTTCGGCTTGAACACAGGTTTCCAACTGCGGGCTTCTCGCACAGTCACGTGCGCTGCCGTTGATCAGGTGGAGCAGGCTCTACCTCAGTAGCGAACGCTGCTCTGGAGCAACGGCGGGTAGACGCCCGACGCCTCGCCGTCCACCGTCGTGCCGCCGAACTGCAACATGGCCCTGAGCTCGCCGTGCAGCGGCGCGGGGTAGTTGAGGTCAGGCGCGGAGACGTCGTTGAGCACGTCGATCTGCTCCTGGCTGAGCGTGACCTCCTCGAGGTTGCTCTCCAGGTGCTCGAGCTTGCGCGCGCCGATGATCGGCACCACAGTGCCCTCCCGCGCCCGGAGCCAGGCCAGCGACACAGCCGCTTCAGTGGTGCCGTGCTGCTCGGCGATCGCGGTGACCACATCGATGACCTTGAAGTCGTCCTCGGTGGGCGCATTGACGAACTTGACCCTCGCCGAGTCGCTGACCTGCACGTTCCTCTTGTACTTGCCGCTGAGGAACCCGTTCTTGAGCGGACTCCACGGCACCAGCGCCATCCCCGTGTCCCGTGCCATCGGCGCAATCTCGCCCTCCACCGTCCGCGCCAGCAACGAGTACTCCACCTGCAACGCGATCAACGGCGTCCACCGGTTCAGCTCGGCCATCGTCTGCGCCCTGGCCGTCACCCAGGCCGGCACGTTGGAGAACCCGAGGTACCGCACCTTGCCCGATCCCACCAGATCGTCGAGGGCCCTCATGGTCTCCTCGATCGGGGTGTTCCGGTCCCAGTTGTGCAGCCAGTAGAGGTCCAGGTAGTCCGTCCGCAGCCGCCGCAACGTCTCGTCGAGCTGCTTGCGGATGGCACTCCGCCCGGCCCCGCCGCCGTTGGGGTCACCGGGGTGCATGTTGAAGAAGAACTTGGAGGCGAGCACGACCCGGTTGCGGTTGCCGCGGCTGCGGAAGTAGTCGCCGAGGATCTTCTCGGAGTGGCCGTTGGTGTAGAAGTTGGCGGTGTCGATGAAGTTTCCGCCGCGGTCGAGGTAGGCGGTGAGGATCTTCCCTGACTCCTCGACGCTGCAGCCGGCTGATCCCGGGTCCTCGCCGAAGGTCATGGCGCCCAGTGCGAGCGGGCTCACTCGGAGGCCGGATCGGCCCAGGGTGACGTAGTGGTTGAGCGGCATGTGCTGGCTCCTCGGAGTCGGTGTGCTGGCGTACTCCAATGGAAGCCGGTTCTGAGTGGTCAGCGGTACTTGCATCCGCTCTCGTTCTTGCCTAATCCTCCCACTGCCGCTCTCGTGATCGTTTGGGTTGGCGAGATCCGTCAACCGTGAGGTTGGCAACCCGTGCGACACCCGCCGACCACGATCGGTAGGCTGTCGCGGCGAGGGCTGCTAGCTCAATTGGCAGAGCAGGAGACTTTTAATCTTCGGGTTCAGGGTTCGAGTCCCTGGCGGCCCACTGAACGCCCAGGTCAACGGCCTGGGCGTTTCTCATGCCCGGAGCGCTGGCACACCTTTGGCACGCTTTACGCCTCTGACTCTCAAGCTGCGGCATCAGGCGGACCGTCCTCGACCTGGTCTTCTTCGCCCTCGACAGCGTCTTCCTTCGGCTTGTCGAGCGCGCCCTCAAGAGCGTCGGCAGCCCTCTTGTCCACCACCTTGCGAGCGAAGTAGACGTCCTGTGTCATCGAGGGCCGGGCGTGGCCGAGCTGATCCGCGACCAGTCGAGCGGAGAGCCCCGCCTCATCGAGGATGGTGGCCGCCGTCTTCCGGAAGACGTGCGAGGTGACCCACGCGAACTCTTCCCCGCCGCGAGCCTTGCGGAGGTCCCTCCGAGCGTTAGACGGATCACGCAGACCGCCGAGGCTGCTGGGGAAGACCGGCCCGTTCGGGAAGAGGGTCACCGCATACCGCCGCTTCAACATGTCCAGCGCCCACCGAGGCAGCGGAAGCGTGCGCTCTCCAGCCTCCGTCTTCGTGGACTTCCGGATGAGCCCGATGCCCTTGGCCCGGATCACGGTGTAGTTCACCGCCACCGTGCCGGCCTCGAAGTCGACGTCCTCCCAGTAGACCGCCAACGCCTCACCGATCCGGACACCGGTCGCCATCATGAAGCGCGACAGGTCAGGAAGGTCCCACTTCACCGCCTGCTCATCCGACTCCAGCATTTCGAGCCACAAGATCCGTTCTTCCAGAGTGAGCGCCCGCGGACTCTTCTTGCGCCCAGCCTCCAGCCGATCCGTCTCGCGGACCGGGTTGGTGTCGAGCGCCTTGTCCCTCACCGCGATGCGCAGCGCCCCGGAGAGCACCGATCGAGCCGTCTTAGCAGTGTCGACGCTGACCGACCGCCACAACGCCTGAAGGAACGCGTCGATCCGCGCCACGGTCATCTCACGAATCCGCAGCTCACCGAGGCCAGGCAGCACGTGCCGATCAAGAATGCTCCGGTACGTGTCGACGCTGCCAGGCGACCGCTTGCCGGCGTCTGCGAGCGCCTGAAACTTGCCGAACCACAGAGCGGCAGCTTCTTTGAACCGGCTGTCAGGCGTAAGCCCATCACCCACAGGGGCCTTCCTCTCAGCCAACGCCTTCTTGAGCTTCCGCTCAGCCTCAGCTTTGGTCTTCCCGCGCCGCTGCACCGGCCGTGTGTGGCCGTCGTAGTCGCGATAGTTCGTCTGGGCACGCCAACCGCTTTCCGATTGGTAGCAACGGATCGCACCGTAGGTGCCGATGTCGAGAGGTGGCCGTCCCATCAGGCAGCCTCCTCAAGCAGGTGCTCGAACCAGCTCCGCACCTCGGACGGCAGGTACCGCAAGTGCTTGCCCAACCGCCGTGCAGGCGGGCCGTAGTTCTTCGTTCGCCAGCCGTAGAGCGTGTGAACCGGGACGTTCAGGTAGGCCGCAACGTCGCTGACTGTCCACAGTGGCTCAAACTCGCGTGCTTCCATGATTTCTCCCCCTAGATCAAGCAGCTTGCGGAGTTGCCGAACTTTCTGGCGGTCCGGCGGATGCGAGCAGTGCGGCCGTGTATTCGGCCTTCCACCTGCGACGTTCCGCGACAGCGCTCAACAGCAGGTGCGACCGCGGAGGCACGTTTGGGTCACCAGGCTGGAGGTTGTTCCAGACCAGCCGTTGCGGTTCGTCCTCGGGCTTGATCCCGACGTCCGCGAGCAGTTGCCGAACGAACGCCTTGCGGTCGTGCTTGTGATCCGCCAGCGACTTGCCCGACCACTTCCGCGAGACCAGGACCCGCCGCCCAGCAACACCGAGCGTGGTCCGCTTGTGCGCCTTGCCCTTGCATTTGCCCGGCACCGTGGACAGCCGAGCCCCGCGAGGCTGCACGCCATGGAGCAGCCACACCGCGCACTGCGGAGAGCAGGGCGTCACGGCCAGCTCAGCGCACAGCCGTTCGGCGTGGTCCTCCTGGCGAGCTGTCTGGGCCTCGAAGCACTCATCAATGCTCTTGGTGAGGTACTTCGTCAGGTAGCCGATGTGACGGCCGGCCTCTTCCGTGCCGCCGAGGATGCCCTTGGAGTGCACCTGCACCCCGAACCGGGCGACGTGAGCTGGACGCTCGACCTCATCAAGCGCGTCTTCCCAACTAGGCAAGGCCCTACGCGTCTGCGGATCGACAAAGGACTTGGCCCGCACGTCCCAGAACGGCATGTTGTCGCCGCTGTACTTGATCTCGTCATGCGCAGGCCACCAGACCTGGTGGTACGTGGCCTCAGCAACCGCCCGCAGCTCAGCACGGGAGATGCTTCCGCGGACCGCCGCGTGCCAGTGCGGAGCAAGGCGCCGCTGGGGTTCGACCGTAGAGAAGTACTGGACGTCCCAGCCCACACAGCGCCGAAGGTTCTGCATGAACCGGTCGAGCAGTGCCGCGAAGTGCACCGCGTCCCGAGCAGCACGCCGGTAGTCGTACGTCACTGGATCAACCGGGGTGCCGTCGTTTCGGACCTTGCCGTAGGTGTCGAGCGTCAGCGTGAGGAACGTCGAGGGCTGGTACTTGCCGCCGAAGACCTTGCCCACCGTGCGCTTGCTGACCGGTCGGCGAGGCAGGTTCGCAGCGTCCTGGCGACGCTTGGTCGATCGCTTCCGAGCCGCCTTGAGCGGGATCTCCAGAGACGGGAGCGAACCGCGGACTCCGAGTTGCCGAAGTTCTGCGTCAACCTCTGCGACCTCGTCACGCACCTCTTCCGCTCCGACCTCGTCACCCTCATCGAGGGCCAGGCGGAAGGCCTTGACCAGGTCCGCCCGGTAGGCGGTCAACTCCTGTTGATCCTCGTTCGGAGCGTCCGGTGTGAAGTCCGGTTCCTCGGTCAGGTGCCATCCCTCACGGCACTGCGCCATCCGCAGGCGCCGGTTCTTCTCAGCGCAGGTCGGGCACACACTCGCGACCGTCGAGCCACACGGCACGGGCACGATGTCCACGCGTCCGGTGTCGAGGTCGATCCGTTCCTTGGCCAGCGGCCGCACGCAGACTCCGTGCTCCGTGGCAACGGCCCGAGCGACATCGAGCGCGGCCGGCTGCTTCATCCGCTCCGAGCGGTTCAGGTACTCGGTCATGCCGCCGCACTCCCCTCAGACCGCTCCGGGAACTCGTGCACGGTGGCCGGGGCGAGGTAGACGCCCAGCTCGACCAAGTCCGCGTCCGTGACGTTGAAGGCCCGCGCCCGCTCCGGTTCGCGCTGCCCGTCTTCCTTGCCCCAGGCGACACCGGGCGTGTTCTCGCTGATCTCGTGAGCAGCCGCACCACGTTGCCGAACGCCATCGCCCAGGACCATGTCCACCTGCACCGGCTCATCGAGCCGAAGCGCCACACGGGTCGTGAACAGATGCCGGAAGCCCACGATCTCCTTGCGCGGGTCCTGGACCAGACCGACAACTGCGTAGCCGGGTGCACGTCCCTGGGAAGTGATCGTCTGAACGGCACGCGTCGCCCGCTCACGGAGGTTTCGGTCCGACTGGTAAGCGACCAAATCAGCCAGCTCATCCACGATGAGAACCGTGAACGGCTCACCCGTACTACGCGCCCAGAGCCGCCGGATGCCCCGATAGCGAGAGGCCCTCTCCTTGACCTCTGCGGCGATTTCTTCAAGCAGGGCAACGGCTTCCGGCCCGTTGTCGTAGACGACCTTCTCGAATGCGTCCGGGCACTGGCCCAGCTCCATGCCGCCCTTCGGGTCGATACCGACGAGGCGAACCAGGCCGGCTTTGATGGCCGGGGCGAGCTGCCAGACGATCGACCACAGCACCGAGCCCTTGCCCGCACCCGGCACGCCGACCACGAGAACCTGCGAGCCCAGCAGCTTCAGCCGCCAGGACTTACCGGTCTCCGTGCGACCGACGACCACGCGCTTGAGGTCGACTTCGCCTGCTTGGGCGAGCGGCGGAACTGAGACCGGACGCGACAGCGGGTCAGAGTGGATGAAGTCGAGCTCAAGCACGCTCGGCCGGATCACACGCACTCGGCATGACTGCGCGTTGAACGAGTGCGCGAGGTTGTCTCGCCGTGCTTCCCACTGCTCCGGAGACTGTGCAGGGGTCATTCGCACGCGGACCTTGTCCCGCCAGCCCTCCGAACGGACGCGACGCAGCTTCGGCCTGTACTCCCTCCCGCGGCTGTCCTTCGTCAGCTCAGCCAAACGCATAACAGTGCGCCACTGCGGCACGTAGACCGTGAGCCGCCGCCACTCCGTCAACAGCCGGTACCAGCCGTGTCGAAGGAAAGAAGAGCGGTGAAGGCCCGCCCAGATCGTCAAGCCACCGGCGAGTGAGAGGACGAGAAAGGCGACTCCCCACCATCCGACGTAGACGTAGAACAAGCATCCCGTCAGCAGACCGACCACGGACACCGGGTAGCGCACCGCGACAAGTCCGAGCCGCACAACCAGCCGAACCGACAGCCACGCGAGCGCGAACGGCAGCATGACGAGGTTCAGCCACCACGGCAGGTATGCCCACCAGGGCACGCGCGGCCGGTAGCCCTCGAACGGAGCCGGATCAACCCACCTGTGCGCCTTCATCGCACCTCACCGCCCCGAACACCGTCGAGACAGTCCACGCACCGGAACACCCTGCCGACGCCCGGAGCATCGAAGCCAAGCGGTTCGGCGTGACCGACCGGACGAAACGCCTTGGTTCCCGTGCCGCACAACACTTTGCAAGACAGGCACTCGAAGCCCTCAGCCTGAGCGAGGGTCAGCAGCATCCCTTCCACGTGCCCGTTGTCGAGCACGACGCGGTACCGGTCGACGTCCTGCTTGGCCGCGATCATCGCGACGAAGCGTGCGTACTTCTCTGCGGTGTTCATCGCGCGTCACCGCCGTCTACGACGAGAACGATGAAGATCAGCGGCAGCCATCCGAGGCAGCGGCAGCACTTGACCTGTCCGGGTGCGAACACACCGAACCGGTGACAGAACTGGCACTGACGACCGTTCCGGAGTTTCCACTCAGACGGACGGCCACCCCGACTTGACGTGCCACATACGTGTGGCGATACGCTTTGCATGGCTCGAATCTCCTTGTGGCGCAAAGAAAGCAAGGTTGATCGAGTCGGTGTAAGTCGCCGGGGAACAGTCGAGGCCCGCCAAGACTTGGACTGTTTCCCGTGCGACACACCAACACTTGTTGTTCAGTTGTCGATCAGTGCTCTGCGAGCTTCTTCGCGAGCGCCCTGCACCAGGAGCAGAGCGGCCGCCTTTCTGTCTTGCGGAACCAACCGCCGCCAAGGCAGCGCGAGCAGTCCCGCCACTCCATCCGGACCCGCCCGGTCACCGGGTGCTTGGCCGTCAGGTTCATCGCATACATCAACCGAGCCAGGGGACGCGGAGACATCGCCTCACCGCTTCAGACGAAGCGACACGCTTTCGACCGTGGACGGGCCGGGAAGCCCGCAGCAGCAACGACCGCAGTCACAACTGCGCCCGTCGAGGACCGAGCCGAACCCCAGCGCCCTGCGCACTGACAACCCGAGCTGCGCAGCAAGCGGGTGCAGGGCGTCGAAGTTGGCCCGGATCATCCAGCGCGCCGCCCGCAGCCCGAACGGAGCCACGCAGAACGCCCGCCCCTTGTACTCAGTCCGCACCAGCTCGAACGACATGCGCTCGACCACGGCAACTTGAACGAGGGCGTTCAAGCTCTCCCGCACGTCCGGCATGGGCAGCTTGAGCTTCGCCGCCAGCGTGGCCACGTTCCACCTGCCCCACGGCTCGTCGAGCATGGCCACAAGCACGAGCTGCGACGTCGTGTCGCGGGCGATCTCGTAGGGCACGATGCCGAACCGCTCATCGACCTCTTCGAGCATGGCTAGCCCCGCTCTTTCTTGAGCTGCTCAGGCATGTTGCCCACCCAGCCAGCACCGTTCGCCGGGTCCAGCACCGCGGCCAACAAGCCGGCGTGCTGCGACAACTTCCGCAGGAAGGCCGCCAACTGCTCCCGACCATCTGGCCCGTCCGGCATGTGAATAGCGATCTGCGCCGGATCGAGGTTCAACCGCAGGCAGTAAGCCGCAGCGGTCAAATCAGGCCACGGCACGATGTCCGCCGACGCCTCCGGCCCCGGCGAGACCAAGAGCTTCAACATCACGACTCCTCCCCGAAACGGGACTGTTCAAGCCGCGCGCGGCGCTCGAACTCCTCGGCAGCGATGGAGCAGGCGTGACGAGCCCAAAGCGGCACCGCCAAGTCAGCGGCCAAGATTCGCCACGCCTGCGCCACAGCCGAGTAGCCGAGAGCAAGGCGGATCAGCGCGTTCTTGTCGCCCGTGCTGGACGCCTCGAACAGGGCAGCTGTCTGCTCGGCATACGCGGTGTTCCACCGGGCGACCGCCTCACGGGACGGCCGCGCCACAGTTAGGCCGCCGGCTTCTGCTCGGTCTGGCTCTGATGACCCGCGGGCTTGCTCTCCCGCTTGGGAGCCGCACCCGTCTGCGGCGCAGTGATGCCCGTCGCTCGGATCGTGAAGCCCTGGTACTTGAACCGGTCGCCCATGACGCGCGGCTCAACCGTCAGCCCCTCGAACGCGATCGGCCGCACCTCAACGCCGGGCATGACCTGCACCGAGTGCGGTGGCACGGGCTGCACCTCGGCCAGCACCGTCACCGTTAGCGACGCATCGCGTTCCTTCTCCGCAGACGGATCGGTGACCACGACCTTCCACTGACGCTTGCCTGACCGCTCATCAACCTTCTGCTTGGCCTGTCGACCACGAGCCCGGTCCTCCTGACTCATGTACTCCAGGTCCGCCACAACCTCCCCAACCATCAGCGCGCCCATTGGAAAGACCTGGTCAAACGAGGTCTCGAACCGCGTGCCGTAGGGAATCGCCATCACTGCCTCCGCTGCTCTGCTAGCCCGGCTATCCGGGTTAGACAAGTCACAACGTAGCTAGCCTGTCTAGCCAAGTCAAGCAAGTTGGCGTTTGCGCAGGTGAGCTAGCTCTCTAGGCGGGCTAGACAAGGTGTCGCGATGTCTCATAACTTTGTCCGCGTATCGGGACGAAGTTATGAAGGAGCGGCTCTCACATGGCACTGGATCCAGATGACCCACGACCGCCGTATGTGCAGGTAGCGAACGCCCTTCGCGCTGCGATCTTGACCAAGGTTTTCAAGCCTGGTGACAAGCTGCCCTCACGCGCCGAACTTGCGAAGAAGTACGAAGTCGCGCCGATGACCGTGCAGAACGCGCTGCGCGAACTGCGCGACGAAGGCCTGATCGTGTCCAGGCAAGGCAGCGGTGTGTTCGTCCGTGAGCGCACCGAACGACCGGTTGGACTCCGGCCTCACATCGAGCGCGCGTTCGACGCCGAGCACGTGACGATCGATTTCGCCGGTTTCTCCGGCGAAACGCTGCACGGCATCATGCAAGAGCCGCTGGACAAGATCCGCATCGGCCGACTCACCCCCGCCTCGATTCACGTGCGCATCCTCGTTCCAGACCCTGGCGTGCCGTGGTCCGTTCCAGTCACCGTGGACGAACGCGCTGACAGCCCGGCGTTCCGCAAGCGCGCCGAGGAGATCATGCGTCGGCACACGCTCGCGATCGTCGACAACGTCACCGAGCTGGGAGCGCTTGGACTCGTCAAAGATGCAACGGCGGAAGTACGCGTCCACCCGACCGCTCCACTGTTCAAGCTCTACCTGATCAACAACGAGGAAGCGTTCTTCGGCTTCTACCCGGTTCGCGAGCACGTGCTGTCTCTTGGCGGTGAGCCGCAGGCGATCTACGACCTGATGGGCAAGGACGCCATCCTCTTCCAGCACTCGATCACCGACGATGACACCAGCACCGGCAGTCAGTACGTCGACCAGGCTCGCACGTGGTTCGAAAGCATGTGGAACACGATCAGCACGGAGTACAAGCGGTGAGCCCCGAACGGGTTCCGGTCAACGATCCCGAGGTTCTGCGGGGCGTCCTGGCCAATGCCGATGCCCTGCTCTTGGACTTCGACGGCCCGATCTGCGGTGTCTTCGCTGGCTTCCCCGCGCACCTCGTCGCGGACCAGCTTCGCCGCGTTCTGGCCGAGGGTGGATACGACGAGCTGCCTGCCGAGATCGAGAAAACCGAGGACCCGTTCGAAGTTCTCTATTACGCCGCAACACTTGGCGACGATGAAGCCGAGTATGTCGAGGCCGCAATGCGCGCCCACGAGGTCGAGGCCGTCGCCAGCGCCGAGCCCACATTGGGCACCCACGAGTTCATCCGGGCGTCGCACGACCTCGGCCGCAAAGTGGCCGTCGTCAGCAACAACAGCGTCGCAGCCGTCGAGACGTACCTCCACCTGCACGAGCTGAGCACGTACGTCGACTACGTGTCTGCGCGCGCTGATTCGGATCCTGCGCGCCTGAAGCCAGACCCGTTCCTCCTGCGGCAGGCGACCGACCAGCTAACGATCACTCCCTCGCGGTGCGTGCTCGTCGGCGACTCGCTTACCGACATCCAGGCAGCCCATGCCGCCGGGACAACTGTCATCGGTTACGCCAACAGGCCCGGCAAGGCCGACTTGTTCACAACTAAGGGTCCACAGGTCATCGTCACGGACATGACTCTGCTCAAGGACGCGCTTTGACCGCAGGTCCACCAGTAGGGCGACGGCAAGCAGCCGCAGAGCTGGTAGGCAGATTGGTATGGCGCGCACTGATCACTACAACGACCCGAACGCCCCCAAGGCGACCAACATCGTCGTGGCGGTGACCGCGTTCGTGCGGGACGAGCACGGCCGGCTGTTGATGATCCGGCGTACCGACAATGACCTGTACTCGATACCTGGCGGGGCGCAGGATGTCGGCGAGACCATCGGCCAGACCGTCATCCGCGAAGTCAAGGAAGAGACCGGGATTGACGTCGAACCCGTCGACATAGTCGGCGTGTACTCAGACCCCAAGCACATCATCGCGTACACCGACGGCGAGGTTCGGCAGCAGTTCTCCATCTGCTTCCGAGCACAACCGACCGGCGGGGAACTGCGGACGAGCACCGAGTCAAGCGAAGTGCACTGGGTCAACCGCGGGGACCTCGACGCGCTCAACATCCACCCATCGATCCGACTCCGAATCCAGCACGGCTTCGAGACGCGATCAGCACCCTACTTCGCGGTGTGACGGGTTCCTGTTCATCATGCTTTGCCCACTCAGGTACTAACGGAGGCCGCAACACCAGCCTCAATGGCCGCGTAGATGTCCACATCCTCAGAGCCAAAATCGACACTGACGACTACTGCGTACGGGATCTTCAGATTCCGGGTTACTTCGCGATCTTCCCACCACCCGAGTACTGGGTACACCGCAAGCAACCTGTCGCCAGCCAGCTCGCTTGCCGATAGCTCGACATAGTCGTGCTGCACGGTCCCACGACTTCGGAGCAGCGGCCCCACGCTCCAGTTGTACCCACTGGTCTTGTGATGACTTCCTTCGGGCTTCTGGGCAAGAGAGTTGATCCTGCGCCTAAATTGCCCCTCATTCTCAGCTGGCCCCTGCATCTCCCACTTGATCCGACCACCCGCGTAGCGCCGTCCGTCAAGGTTTTCCGTCGCCTCAACGAAGCAGGAAAGCGTGACCGTCAGCCGCACACCACTTTCCGCGTGATCAGCTAGAACTTGCTCAGGCAAGGGGATCTGAAGCAGCTGAACCTGCCTACCAGCGGGCGCAAGCTCACCTTCATACACAAACACCGGACGGTTGCTGTCCGCGCCGCTTGCTGTCCTTAGATTCGGCAATCCGTAGCCGACTGCGCGAAATCGGTCTCTCCGATCAGCGAACTGGCTGATCATCGCCGAAGTCCACTTTGCACTGTGGACGTACAGAGCGCGAAGTGCGGACAAGCCGATCGAGGGTTGCTTGCGGGCGAGCACAGCAAGATCGGCCGCTGCGGATGCTGCTGCTGGACTGGTTGCCCAAGTCTGTGTGCTCAACCTACCGCTCGCATGGCGGTGACTAGTTGTCCACAACGACAGGTGCTCGGCACCAACGTTCGGCAGACCACCACCCGGCGCAGTGTTTCCAGCTTCCTTAACGATCTCTGGCTTGATCGGACGCCCCGCACCACCTACATCTGTGCTGCTATAAGGACTAAGCCCACCAGGCGGCGCAAGTGCCGGCGGGTAGTTACCTGTTCCAGTAGCCGGTTGCCCGGTCAGCGCGGTGTAACCACCGACAGTCAGTACGTTCCACGCCTGTGCAGGCTGGTCCATCGGCTCACCGAGGTTTGCCACCGGATAGTCATCAGCGTGTGTAGCTATCCGCTCATCGCCGAGATTGCCTGCGGCAACAACGATCAATCTGCCGACGCCACCGTTCCAAGCTAGCTGATCTACACCAACCGACCACGCAGTGCGCACACCAGTTGGGTTGTCCGCGCCAACGCTCAAGCTATGCACAACTGTGGCGTCACCTGCTAGCTCTTCGGCAGCCAACACTGCGTTCTCAGTTCGTGCTGCCCACAAGCCTGGATCGTCATCCTGAGGACCTTGACCGGGCGTCGCAATCAGACGAACACCGACGACTCGGTTCTGCGGTTGCAACAGCCCAGAGGCAACGCCTTGCAGATAGTCCGGATACACCGCAATGCCGGCCATCTCGGTTCCATGGCCATGTCGGTCAGCTACGTCCGGTTCATCCGGTATAACACTGGCCGCTCCGCAAACGACCGGACGCAGGTACGGGTGGCCCGAGCTGATGCCGGTGTCGTGGACGGCGACGACGGCCGCATCGTCGGAGACCTCTCCCACGGCGACAGGTGGGGCAGCGGTTTCCTCACCTTGCAACAGCGCTTCAACCAAACGCACCCTTGGCGCGAGGTGCACCTCGTAGACCTCGGGTACCAGACCAGGTAGCTCTGAAAGCACGTCACCGGACAGCCGAGTAAGGAAGATGTCGCGCTCGACACCTTCAAATCGAGCGGGCACACCGTGGTGACCGCCCAACTGTGCCAACCAGTGAATCTCGTCCTCTACCCGAGCACGGTCCTCATCAGACTCAAGACGCCCACCGCGCGCCCACAACTCGACCCAATAGACCTGGCCAGCCTCAATGTCTTCCTCGCTGAACTCTCGAAGGCTCAGGTCGGACAGTGTCGGAACCCGCAAGTCTTCGATACGCGCGATCAGCGGCTGATTTGCCGGCGCGCCATACTTCGTGTTGGTGTCCCTGTACCGCTCGATCTTCCTACGCAGCGCCCGAGAGTCGCTGCGTAGGTGGACAAGGGCTTGCCCCTCGTTGACAGCAACCAGGACCGCTTCTGACCGCTTGTCGCCTAGTCGATCGGCGTAGTCGACGAGGTCAACCCCTTGTGCCGCAATGAGCTGGCCTTCGCTGCGTGGCGCCCTGTCCTGCGGATCAACTTGAGCTTGGTTGATCGCATCGAGGGAACGCAGAAGCCTTGCGGCGTGTTGGGCGCGTGTACGCGCAGGCGGAGGCTTGGGCTTACTGCCGCCGTAGCCGCGGTAAGCCTCTTGAGCTGCGTGGCCCACACGGATCAGGGGCAAACCTGTCCGGATCATGCAAGCCCCGTCACAAACTATCTCCTCGCACCCGTGCGCTCAGCTCGGCCGCGATGTGTTCGATCGACGGCTGTTGGTGGTCAAGAAGGATCGCTGCCTTACGCGCGTTATCAACTGCCGCACGCACCTCGGCGAACGACAAACCCTTGCTCTGCTTAGCAAGCTGCTTGATGTCGTCCGCACTGATCGAGACGGATCGCAGGAGCCGCCTGAGGAGGGTGTTGATCGCCTGTTCAGTCGGTGGAGGAAAGTTCAGTACATCGTCGAAACGCCGCAGGAGCGCGTGATCGAGCGAACCACCCAGATTTGTAGCAGCAACAATCAGGCTATCGCTGTGATCAGCATCCAGTAGCTGGAGGAAGGTTCCGACTACTCGCTTCGCCTCGCCTACGTCGAACTCGTCGGTTCGATGCTTGCCCAGGGCATCGAACTCATCGAAGAGGTAGACAGCCCGCACCCGGCTGATGTGATCGAAGATGTCGGTCAAGGTAGCGGCAGTCTCGCCGAGGTATCTGTTGAACAACACTTCGAGCCGTACTCGCGCGAGCGGCAAAGCTAACTCGCCGGCCAGCGCATGAGCTGTCATCGTCTTGCCGCACCCAGGTGGGCCATACATCAGCAGCCGACGGCGCGCGCTAAGCCCATGCTCAGCAAGGCGACTAGCCATCCGTTGCTCATCGAGGATGCGTTGCACGCTGCTACGCAACGCTGGAGGCAATACAAGGTCGGCAAGCTTCACGTCGCTGTAGCGGACGTCGAGCACGTCGGCCAAGTCTCGCGGTGCGCGAGCTAGCTGAATCGGTCGATCAGATCGCCTGCTCTGGGCGGATGTCTGCTCACGTGCTTCAGCCAGTAGCTCTCGCAACCGCGCAGCTTGCCGAGTGTGCCCAGCACGAGACTCGGCAGCGATCAACTGCGACAGGATATTGAGCCATCTACGCTCGTCGCCCTGGGTATGGGCACGAACCAGCTCAGCGATGAGCTCAGCCGTCGCCATACCTGCATCCCTTCCACACAGTAGATCCCTACTTACACCATCGTCCCATCTCACCGCTCGAAGCGCGCTGGATCAAATCAGTAGATCTTGAGGGAAATACATCGAGGATACTCCGGGGACGTCCGACACGTCCTACCAGCAACGATCTAGTAGCGACGTGGGCAGGCGACTTACGCCACCGTCCTCCCGAACCAGCCGCAGGCAGTGATCATCTTCGGCTAGGTGTCGGCAAGGCTTCGCGTCGTTGACAGCTGTGCCAGCTGACCGCGCGTGTCGCGTGGTTCTGCCGAATTGGGCTCTACGGGATCAAGGCCGCCGCTGGCGGCACGCTCCGCGCGTACGGCGAACACCTTCCATCCCGGCACTCCCGGCATCCGCTTCGCTGCGCCGGTCGGCCGGGCGGCGCTGCGCGCCGTCCTCCGGCCTTGCCCCACTGACGGCCTCACACATAGAGCCATGCTGACCAGCGGCTCCCTACGAGCGCCGTCAGGGTCACCGCGGACTGCCTGTCCTGGCGCTCGACTGCCGCGACGGCTTCGCCGCCTTGCCACCGATCAAGGGGCTAGCCGGGCTGCGGAACGAGCGGAATGAGCACCAGCCCGCGTCGATGTCGACGTCGGTGGTCATCGAGCTAGCCTCACTTGAGGGAGGCGTAGTGGACGCGATCAGCAGGTACCTCGATCTCGTGGACGAGATCATGCGGCAATACCCCGACCAGCGCGAGGGCCAAGCGCACTACAACGCCTTGCGGATGGGGTGGCCTCATCTTGAAGCACAGGTGCTCGGTACCGACCGAGACTGCTACAGCTCCGACAAGGCGTTGCCCAGGTTGCTTGCCTGGATCGACCAGGTCCTGCCGCATGAGGAGCAGCACCCCGACGTGCCAGCATGACAACGGCCGGCGACGCTGTGCCAAGGCTGGAACGAGTACCTTGACCCAACGTCACCGGCCGCGTTCTAGGCTCAGTGTCGGGATGAGGGCAGAGGTGCGGGCGATCAGAGGAACAAGATCGACGGCACACTTTAGTCTCAGAAAACGACGGCAAGTGTCGAGAAGCGACTGTCCACAGTGCTCAGATCAAGAGCGCATCCGCGCAGGTAGCGAGCACTGTCGGCGAAGATCGGCAAACAACGCCGATCGACTTCCGGAAATCTTCGGGTTCAGGGTTCGAGTCCCTGGCGGCCCACCAAACCCCCAGGTCCTGGACCTGGGGGTTTCGCTCTGTCTACGCGTTCTGTGCGAGCTGCGAGCGTCAGCCGTACGCAATCTCCGTCTCGAACCTGTTGACTCCCGCATCGGACGCGATGGCGCCTGGTCGGGACCTCGCGGCGACCACCGCTGCGGCCAGCTGAAATCGCGTGCAGGCACGGCTTTTCAGTGGGTAGGGTGCGCGAGACCAAAGGGGGGTGCGGCATGACGAAGCTGAACCAGATCATCGCGGTGGAGAAGAGTGTCAAGGGGGGCACGCTTCGGGACCTCACCGACGCGCATCACGGGCTGCAGAAGCCCGCGTTGCTGGCCGGTATCTCCCGGACATACCAGCCTAAGGACGAGGACGGCGAGGTGCTGCCGCCGGAGTCCACTCGCGTGCAGGTCAAGGCTGAGGACGTGCTTCGGAAGACCGCCGCTGTGATGACTCGGCTCTTCGACGTCACGGCGACCAAGGACTGGGCCAACTGCGTTGCGAAGGCTGATGTCATGGTCGACGGGCAGACGTTGCTTCGCGACGTGCCCGTGTCGTACCTGCTCTTTCTCGAGAAGCAGCTGACCGACTTGCACACCTTCGTGAAGAAGCTGCCGCTGCTGGACGCGGCCGAGGACTGGAACTTCGACGAGTCCGCCGACTACTGGCGCACTGAGCAGGTTCGGACCATCCGCACCAAGAAGGTGCCGCGCAACCACGTCAAGGCCGAAGCCACGGAGAAGCACCCGGCGCAGGTCGAGGTGTACTACGAGGACATTCCGGTGGGTTACTGGACCACGGTGAAGTTCTCGGGTGCTCTGCCTGCCCGGCGGGTGAACGAGCTCGTCGACCGGGTGGAGAAGCTGCAGCACGCGGTGAAGTTCGCCCGGGAGGAAGCCAACAGCCTGGAGATCACCGACCAGCGTGTTGGTGGCGTGGTCTTCGACTACCTGTTCCGATAGCGTCCACAGACTCCCCCGCTGGAGCGCGGGGGTGCGCTCCCGATGGGAGCGTGAAAGCTGAAACTGAAACGTCAGCCTGAACCACGGTCACAAGTGGGGGTTCGAATCCCTCTCCCGGCATCACCACGCCGGGGTAGCCCAATTGGCAGAGGCAGCCGGGATCAAGCTCAGACTCTCGCTCCAGATTCAGCATTACCGCCGAACGCCAGATCGCCTGAGACCGGACAAGACTCGCTGAGGTGCAGGTTCGAATCCTGCTGGCCGCTCCACCATGCGGCCGTAGCTCAACGGAAGAGCGCGGCGACCTAAGGACTGATCCGACTCTTAAATGCCGCTGGTGTGCGCAAATGGGCGGACAATCGGGGCCCTGGACGGGACATGTCCAGGGCCCCACCTTCGTTCAGGCCACTGGGCGGGTCGTGATCTCAGGACACGCCGACACCGGCCAACGCCGCGCGCAACTAGGCGTTGGCCTCCAGCCAGGGGACGATCGCGGAGATGAAGCCGTCGGGGCTGGTCATGGGGCGGCCGTTCATCGTGGCGACCAGGTGCTCGACGCCGAACAGGGCGTCCCAGGTGCGGGCGCGGTGGTAGGTGGTGGCGGGGACGGCGCGGCGGACGTTTTCCCAGCCGTACCAGGCCATCTGGGCGGCGTCGGTGGCCGGGTCGGCGGGCATGGCCGTGTCCCAGTCGAGGATGCCGAGCAGTTTGCCGTCTGCTGACCAGTGCACGTTGGCGCCGTTGAGGTCGCCGTGCACCAGGGCGTCGGGAACGGGCTCCAGGGCCAGGGCGGCGTCCAGGCGGCGCCGGCCCTCGGACTGCCAGCGCTGGGGCAGGCGGGGGAGGATCTCCTCTGCGATGATCGTCGACCACGACGGACCCAGCGCCCGGCCGTCCACGGCCGCCAGCAGCGAGTCGTCGAGCGGCACGGAGCGCACGGCTTCCAGGACCTCGGCCACCTGCGACGGGTCGCCGACGCCCTGTGGCAAGGCGACGCCGTCGATCCACGACACGGCGACGGCGGCCCGCTCGTCGAACATCGTCACGGGGGTCAGCGGCTCCGGCACCTGGAACGGCAGGCCGGCGGAAGCCAGGTGCCGCAACACCTCCGCGTGGTGGGGCATCGACGCGGCGGCCAGCGGTCGCTTGCTGACGCGGACGGCGGCTACGCCTGGGATCAGCAGCACGTCGTGGATGTTGCCGTCGGCCGCGGTGAAGGCGTTGTCCAGCCGTACGCCGGGCAGCAGTGCGGAGGCGATCGCCAGCAGGTCCGGGGCGGCCTTGAGCATTTCGGAAACCTACCTTCGGTGTGACAGCACAAGCCTCCCGTTGGGGCGCGTGGGCCCGAACGGGAGGCTTGCGGGTTGGTTCAGGCCTCGACGGCCTCGGTGCCTTCGGCGGTTTCGGTGACCCGGCTCGGCAGCATGGCCGCGATCGCGATCGTTGCCACGGCGAGCACGGTCGCGACCACGAAGGCCAGCTTCATACCGCTCAGCTGTGCCGCGGAGGTGGCGGCGCCGTCGGCGACCAGTTGGCCGGTGCGCGCGGACATCACGGTTACGACGAGGGCGGTGCCGAGGGCTGCGGCTACCTGCTGCAGGGTGCCGAGCA
Organism: Lentzea roselyniae; assembly: GCF_039537795.1. Taxonomy (NCBI): domain Bacteria; kingdom Bacillati; phylum Actinomycetota; class Actinomycetes; order Pseudonocardiales; family Pseudonocardiaceae; genus Lentzea; species Lentzea roselyniae. The sequence continues at coordinate 161,295 of NZ_BAABBE010000006.1, read as the reverse complement.
TCGAGCTGCCGTGCGGATACATGTTGGGCGGGAGGGCGCCCATGCCCAGCGTGAAGATGGGGGTGAAGGTTGCGGCCAGGCTCACCATCAGCAGGGCGTGCAGGACCAGGATCTGCCAGTACGGCATCGTCATGGAGACCTGGGTGAAGCCGGCCAGGGAGAGCACGATGCCGATGGAGCCGGGCAGGATCAGGGGGCGGCCGCCGAGGCGGTCGTAGAGCTTGCCCACGGTCGGGCCCAGCAGGCCCATGGCCAGGCCGCCCGGCATCAGGAGCAGGCCGGTTTGCAACGGGGTCAGGCCGCGCAGGTTCTGCAGGTAGAGGGGCAGCAGGATCATCGAGCCCATCATGGCCAGGAAGGCGATGCACATCAGGGCCAGCGACAGGGCGTAGGTGCGGTGGCTGAGGGTTCGCAGGTCCATCAGCGGGGCGCCGGTGCGCTGCAGCTTGAGCTGGCGAAAGACGAAGATTGCGATGGTGGCCACGCCGGCGATCACGATGCCGATGCTCGGGCCCAGACTGCCGCCGCCTTCGCCGAAGAGGCTCAGGCCGTAGACCAGGCCGCCGAAGCCCAGGGTCGCGACGGCTGCGCTGAACCAGTCGATGGAGCTGACCTGGGGTTCGCCGATGTTGCTCATCTGGCGCAGGCCGAAGTAGGTCACGGCGCCCGCGATCGGCAGGACGGCCACGAAGAGCAGGCGCCAGGAGCCCAGTTGCAGGATCAGGCCGGACACGGCTGGGCCCAGGGCGGGCGCGACGGAGATCGCCAGCGTCACGTTGCCCATCACGCGGCCCCGGTCCTGCTCTGGCACCACGGTCATCAGCGTGGTCATCAGCAGCGGCATCATCACGGCCGTGCCCGCGGCCTGCACGATCCGGCCGACGAGCAGCACCGTGAAGGACGGCGCGATGGCGGAGAGTGCGGTGCCCGCGAGGAAGACGCCCATGGCGATCGCGTAGCCCTGGCGGGTGGTCACGCGCTGGAGGAACCAGCCGGTCACCGGGATCACGGCGGCCATGGTGAGCATGAAGGCGGTGGAGACCCACTGGGCCGCGTGCTCGGTGACGTGCAGAGACTCCATCAGACGCGGAATCGCGTTGATCATGAGCGTCTCGTTGAGGATCACCACGAACGTGGCCAGCACCAGGAGGCGCACCACCAGCGGTGTTCGGCCCGCTTGCGCGGTCGGGCGGTCTTGGATCGCAGCAGGCATGTCAGGCCCTCACTAGGTTGCTGGCACAGTCGTGTTGCGGCCAAGGCCGCCGGTATCGATGTTCGTGACACCGGTGGGGACCGGCAGGTCTGACGAAACTCATCGGTTTGCCCGAGTCTTCCTCATCGCCGTGCCCGTCTCACCCGAATTTCGCCGTTGGCGGACTCGGGTGCTTGTCCGTCTACCCACTCGTCGAACGGCGTCGGCGCGAATCGACACGTGGGCCGCAAAAATCTGGGACCCGGTCGGTCGTGCCAGACCGGTAGCGCTCGGACTGTGGTCTGAGGGCGCAGGTCGGCCCGTGGGCCGATCTGGCGCGGCGGTCGCGCTGGCAGCGTGACCGGGCATGGGGTTCAAGTTTCCGAACGGGTGGGTCGGCGGGGCTGCGCTGGTGCTCGGGCCGGTGTTGCTCCTCGCCGGCACGTTGCTGCGGGCGCCGTTCAACTTCTTCTTTCCGGACCAGCTGCGGGCGGTGGCCGAGCATCCGGCGCTCATGACCGCGGCGTACACGGCGTTCCTGGCCGGGAACGTGGTCATGTGGGCCGCGGTGGCCTTCCTCGTTCCGCTGATCGGGACGAGGTGGGCGGTCTGGGCCGGGGTGCTGGTGACGGTGGGGCTGTTCGAGCGGACGTTTCACGCCGGGGTGGACCATGCGGCGTTCAGCGCCACGAAGCACCTGGGGGCCGACGGGGCCGCGGAGCTCGTGGCCGCGGGGTATCAGGAGCTGCACCTGTTCAGCTTCCTGTCGTTCACGGTGATGTTCGGCTGGTTCGTGCTGGCGGTCGCGGCCTTCCGCGGACGCGTGCTCGGACCGGTCAGGGCCGTGGCGTTGGCGGCCATGGGGTTGTTGCCGCTCGGGGTGTTGAAGGGCACCGAGGCGCTGTCGGTCGTGGTGACCATCGGGCTGTGCGTTGCGTTGGTGCCATTGGGGATTCGGGTGATCCGGCGGCAGCCCAGGCCCACCAGGCGCAACGTCCTGACGGTGGTGCAGGTGGCGGTCGGGCTAGGGGCGCTCGCGGTTCTGAGCACGCTTGGATGAGGCGTACGGCAACGCGAACCAGAGGCCGGAGAAGATGGCGAAGGCGAGCACGCCCACCACGATCGAAGCCCAGTCCTGGCCGATGATGACTTCGGCCAGCAGGAGGACCGTGCCGGTCATGGCCAGCGCCAGGAAGGCCAGGCCGACGAGGGCGAAGGTGTTGCCCGAGTCCACCACGTCCTCGCGGCGGCCCTGGCGGAACAGGACGCGGTGCCACGCGGCCGGAGCGGTGAGGAACGCTACGGCGACCGCGGCGCACAGCACCGTGACCAGGTGGGTGACCCGGATGTAGGTGCCGACCGAGGAGTACTTCTCGGTGAAGGCGATGGAGAGCAGGAATCCGAAGAGGATCTGCACGCCTGCCTGGGCGACGCGGAGTTCCTGGAGCAGCTCGTTGACGTTGCGGGCGAGTCTGCGTTGGTCGGATTCCTCGGCTTCACTCACTTCAGACACCTACCCGGAAGCCGCCGGTTGAAACGCCGGTCCCGTCTCAAAATGGCGGCGGACAAGGCCGTCCTAGAACCGGTTGATGACGAAGAAGTCGGTCACGAACGCGACCGGATCGCCCGCGGTGTTGCGGCCCACCCAGGTCGGGTAGACGCCGTCACCCCAGCCGGTTGAGAACGCCACGACGTTCAGTCCGGACTGCGGGTCTGCGACGTTGGCGGGGCCGCGGCCACCACCCACCTTGCCGAGGGCGTCGATGAGGTCGCAGTTGCCCGCCTCGTCGTCGCTCGCCAACCGGTCGACGGCGGGAGCGGCGGCCAGGTCGAAGAACGCGCCGGTGCTCGACTTCACCTCGTAGCCGAACTCCTCATGCATCGGCACGAGCTGGCCCGGCAGCACGGCGGGCGTCCACGAGTACGCGGGCTCGTCCTGCACCGTCACCTTCGCGGCGGCGACGCGGTAGCCCTGGCGGAGGTCGGGGAAGCCGTCGCTGTCCACCCACGAGACCAGCGAGACGGACACCGGGTACGTGCCGGGCTCGACCGTCGTGGTGAACGCCTCGGCGTCCTCCGGCCAGACCACGAACGGGTCTGCCGCCACGAGTCTGCCCGTCGGCAGTGCCAGCTCACCCACCTGTTGCACGGCAACGACCTGCTGTTCGCCACCGCCGGTCGGCTTGCCGACCGGCCCGTCGACGAAGAACCGCTCGAACCCGGACCTGATCAGTTGAACCGCCCCCACGCGTAGGCCACCTCCAGGGGCATGTTGGCAGAAGGCCCCGACACCCGATCGGGGCACCGGTGGGTAACGCGTAGTGCCTGCGGTGAAGCGGCAGCCGGTGCCATCTTTCTGGCATGGGGCTGATCGAAGTGGTGATGGGCGACAGCACGGCCTGGGATGCGACCGCCATGGAGGCCACCGACGAACAGGCACTCGAGGACTACTACGTGAACTCGCTGCTCACGGCCGAAGAGCAGGAGCAGGACGACGTCGCGATCCCCGTCATCAGCACCGGCTTTCCGACGGAACGGGCGGCGCGGATCGCGGCGATCACGATCCGTTCGCTGGCGATCATCGACCGGATCCGGCTGGTCGCCTTCGACGACGAGACCCACCGGCGCTCCGCGATCACCTCGCCGCACCGGTCGAGGAACGCTGCCCGACGTGCGGCGCCAGGGCGGTCCCGATCGCTTACGGCGCGTGGAACGACCGCAACATGGCGGCGAGGGACGCCGGGCTGGTGTCGCTCGGCGGCTGCCTGCGGGTGGGCGACGGCACGGATCCGCAGTGGGAGTGCACCGCGGACGGCGAGCACCGGTGGACCAACGGTGAACGTGACGAACGTCGCAGCCAGGTAGCGGTTCTGGACGCCCTGGCGGTGCCGCTCGGCGAAGATCGTGGCAGGTCAGTGCCGTAGCCTGAGGGGCGTGTCCGTTCCAGCCACCCTCAAAATCGGCCCGTTCGCCGTCGATCCGCCCGTTGTGCTGGCGCCCATGGCCGGCATCACCAACGTGGCGTTCCGGCAGCTGTGCCGTCGGTACGGGGCCGGGCTGTACGTGTGCGAGATGATCACGGCGCGGGCGCTGGTCGAGCGCGACGCGATGACCATGCACATGATCACGTTCGACGAGGACGAGCACCCGCGGTCGATGCAGCTCTACGGCGTGGACCCGAAGAACGTCGGTGAGGCCACGAAGATGATCGTGGACGAGAACCTCGCCGACCACATGGACATGAACTTCGGCTGCCCGGTGCCCAAGGTGACGCGCAAGGGCGGCGGGGCGGCGCTGCCGTACAAGCGGGAGCTGTTCCGGCAGATCGTGCGCGCTGCCGTGCGCAACGCCGGAGACATGCCGGTCACCGTGAAGTTTCGCATCGGCATCGACGACGAGCACCTCACGTACCTCGACGCGGGACGCATCGCGCAGGACGAAGGTGCACAGGCCGTGGCACTGCACGCGCGCACGGCGTCGCAGCGCTACTCCGGCAAGGCGGACTGGACGGCCATCGCGCGGCTCAAGGAAGCCGTCACGAGCATTCCGGTGCTGGGCAATGGCGACATCTTCAGCGCGCAGGACGCGCTCGACATGGTTGCCGAGACCGGCTGCGACGGCGTCGTCGTCGGGCGCGGATGCCTTGGCAGGCCGTGGTTGTTCCGCGACCTGCAGGCGGCGTTCAGGGGCGAGGAGATCCCCGAGGGGCCGACCCTCGGTGAGGTCGCGAACGTCCTGCGCACGCACGCCGAGCTCCTCGCCGCGCACTACGGCGAGGACAAGGGATTGCGCGATCTCCGCAAGCACATGGCCTGGTACTGGCACGGCTTTCCGGTCGGCGGCGACACGCGCAGGGCGTTCGCCATGGTGTCGAGCCTGCAGCAGCTGGACGACCTGATCGGGCAGCTCGACCCCGCGGTGCCGTTCCCCGAGCACGCCGAGGGACCGCGCGGCAGGCAGGGATCCGCTGCCAAGGTCGTGCTGCCGGAGGGCTGGCTCGACGACCCCGAGGACGCAACGGTTCCGGCCGGCGCGGACGTGATGCACTCCGGTGGCTGAACGCGTCGCGGTTCTCCTCGCCTCGCTCGCGCTCCTCGCGGGCTGTGCCGGTCCGATCGCGGGCACGGCGCGACCGGTCCAGCTGACCGACGGCCACCGCGCCAAGTTGAAGGAGTTCTACGAACGCCTCAACAAGGCGGGTGACGAGGGTCCGTCCCAGCAGCAGAAGTTGCTGAAGGACACCCAGCACCCGGACTTCCGGCAGAAGACGTGCGATCTTCGCGGTGCGACGATCAAGGTCGAGCCGACCTGGTCGACGCTTCGGACGGACGCCGACTGGGCACCCCCCGGCGAGAAAGCACATCCGCGCGGGGAGGTCTACGTCGTGGCGGTCACCGTCACGCTGCGCCAGGAGGACACGGTGATCGGCAGCCAGATCGGATCGCTGCACGTCGTGCTGCTGGACGACGAGGTGTTCGGGTTCGCGCCCTGCCTCGGTGGCTGAGCGGATTGTTGATCACTTTGGCTCACTGGATCGGAGCAGCGAACGGTCAACCGGACGGGGGAAATCCCACCTCCACGCGTCCTTCTAGCTCAAGCGTCGCCTCTTCAGAGACGACACCTGGCAGGTAAGGAGGTGACCGCGATGACCGCACTGCGACCTGAAATCGCAGAGACCCCGCAGGCCGGCGAGGCCGCGACGGGCGACCAGCAGGGCCCGGGACTGGTGGGGCTGCACGAGTCCATCGCGGCGTTGCTCGCCTCCCGCGGTCAGTGGCGCCAGGCGTACCAGCACCTGCGCTCCGCTCTCGATCTCGTCTACGCCGACCAGGTCGAGGAACCGCAAGTTCCGGAACAGCTTCGCCGCGAGGTCGACAGGCTGCGCCGGGAGCACGCGGAGGCACGCGAGCAGAGCCTGCGCGACAGCCTCACCGACTCCTACAATCGCCGCTACCTCGACCAGCGGCTGATGGATCTGCTGGCCGAGCACGGCGCGTGCCGGCACGGGCTCGCCATCGCACTCATCGACCTCGACTGGTTCAAGCAGGTCAACGACTCCTTCGGGCATCTGCTCGGCGACCGGGTGCTGCAGCGCGTGGTGGAACTGCTGCAGCAGGGCCTTCCCGAGGGCGCCTTCTGCGCCCGTTACGGCGGCGAGGAGTTCGTGCTCGTGCTGCCGCGGGTGGACGCCGCGACGGCCGTGGAGATAGCCGAGAAGGCCAGGGAACGTGTCGAGCGTCACCCGTGGCAGGAGATCGCGGACGGGCTGCGCGTGACGGTCAGCGCCGGCCTGGCGTACGAACCGCCCGCGGACGAGGCTCCGGAACGTCCCGCGGTCAGCGCCGAGCAGCAGCTGCTCCGCGCCGACAGCCTCCTGTACACGGCCAAGCAGTCGGGTCGCAACGCGGTGGCGTACCGTGCCGATGGACGGGTCCGCCTCGCAGGCGCGGCGGCAGGTAGGCGTGCTATCACCGAGACACGTGTTCTCGGTTACTACTGAGTGAGCTGGCTCACCCGTTCAGCGCAGACGGACTGCGCATAATCGCGTACAGATCGAATCCGTATCACCCGGAGTGGTCGTCAGAAGTCGGCTACATCCGTAGTATCGCGGGCGCAACTGACACGCCCGGTGATGCAACCCTTGTGTCCCGGTCGTCGTCATCTCGTAATGACGAACCGCTATTAGCTTCTGACCCAGAAGGGAGATTGGGTGCCCGACGACCCCCGACGTGGCGGCCCCTCTTCCCGCGGTGATCAGGATCCCCAGCACCACGACCAGCCGACCGGCCGTAGACGTCGCTCGATGGAAGGCTCTGGGGGCCTGAGCGTCTCGGACCTCATCGAGCAGCACAGCAGGACGAACATCCCCCGACCCGTCCCGCCAGGCTCGCCCGACACTCCCACGACAGGCAGGCGTGCCCTGCCGGACCCACCCGCTACGGGCAGGCGTGCGCTGCCCGACCCGCCTGTGCAGCAGCCACAGCAACCGCGGCAGCAGCCGCCCGTCCCTCACCGGCCTGGTGAGCAGACGGGTACGCGCCCGCGGCCGCCGATGGCCGACCAGGCACCACCGCAGAACTTCACCGGTGAGCAGACGGGCAGGCGACGCCTCCCCGACGCCCCCGCGGAGCCGAACGGAGCCCGCGCCCACGTCGCGGAGCAGACCGGAACGCGGCCGCGGCCCGGTGAGCAGACCGGCGCCCGGCCCAGGCCTGCGAACGGCGCCTATCCGCCTCCTGGTGAGCAGACCGGAACGCGCCCGCGTCCCGACGCGAACAGCATGCAGCGTCGTCCGGTCCCCGGTGAGCGGCGCGGTGAGATGGGCCCCAACGCCCGCAACGCACCACCCTCGAACGGCGTCCAGCGACCCCAGGCACCTGCGGACGCGACGGCCAACGGCATGCCACGCCCGCCGGCACCCGTCGACCCGCGCCGGATGCCTCCTGGTGACGCGCCTTCGTCCAACGGCATCCCCCGGCGTCCCGCGCCGAACGGAGTCCCCGAGGCGAACGGCATGCCCAGCGGCACGATCCGCCGCCCGGCACCCGACGTCAACGGCGCACCACCGCGCAGGACCGGTCCCGGCGACGCACCGTCGTCCAACGGGATCGCACGCCCGCCCGCGCCCGGCGACGCGACGTCCAACGGCATGCCGCGCAAGCCGGCACCCGGCGACGTGACCTCCAACGGCATGCCACGCCCGCCCGCACCCGGCGACGTGACCTCCAACGGCATGCCACGCCCGCCCGCACCCGGCGACGTGACCTCCAACGGCATGCCGCGCAAGCCGGCACCCGGCGACGTGACCTCCAACGGCATGCCACGCCCGCCCGCACCCGGCGACGCGACTTCCAACGGCATGCCGCGCAAGCCCGCACCCGGCGATGTGCCGCGCCCCGGCGCGACACCGGACGGTCCCGAGCCCGGCTCACCCCGCCGTCTCCTCGGCGGCGACGCGCCGTCGACCAACGCCCCGCGTCCCCCCGCGCCCCCGAACGGGCCGATGCCGGCCCGCGCGGAGTCCAGCGGACCCCGGCCGATGCCCCCCAGGGCAGAGTCGAGCGGCCCCCGTCCCATGCCGGGCGGTCCCGCCATCTCCAACCGGCTCGGCGCTGCAGCCCAGCCAGGCCCCGCGGGCAACGGCGCACCGGCGCAGCCGGAAGAGCCCGAGGCCGACGCACCAGGACCGGAAGCCACCCAGATCGCCTCGGCGGCGGGCGTGGCCAAGGTCGAGACGCGCGACGAGATCGACCCGGCCTGCCTCACCGCCGAGATGGAGGCCATCGGCGACGACGTGAAGAAGCGTCGCGAGGTCGACCACACGCTCGCGCGGTTCTCCGCGGTGCACGACGAACTCCTCGAGCAGGAGCGCCAGCGCAAGGAACGGCGCGCCAAGCTCATGCCGTGGGTCAAGGACGAGGACGACCTCGAGGAGGCGACCCAGTTCGCCGACCCGGTCACGCTCGGCGAGACCGAGGAGGACGGCGAGCAGAAGGTCGTCGACCGCACGCCGCAGCAGCGCAGGATGATGCGCGCCGCCAGGATCGGGGCGATCGCCGCCGCGGCCGTGGTGTTCGCGTCGACCGGCATCGGCTGGGCCGCGATGAAGTGGGCCGACTCGAAGATCCCGAAGATCGACGCGCTCGGCGGCAACTCGCAGGCCGTGCAGCAGGCCGAGAAGCAGCTCGGTGACGAGAACTTCCTGCTGGTCGGCTCGGACACCAGGGCGGGCGCGAAGCCCGAGGACAACGTCGGCACCCAGGCCAAGGAGGGTGGCGCGCGGTCTGACGTGATCATGCTCGCGCACATCCCCGCGGACCGGAAGCGCATGGTCGTCGTCTCGCTGCCGCGTGACGTGCGGGTCGACCGGCCCGCGTGCCGCAGCTGGAACCCGGACAACGGCCAGTACGGCGGACCGCTGGCTCCGGCGAAAGAGGTCATGGCGAACTCCGTCTACAACGACGGTGGGCCCGAGTGCGTCGTCAACCTGATGACCCAGCTGTCCGGCCTCAAGATCAACCACTTCGTGAGCATCGACTTCGTGGGCTTCCGCGAGATGTCCACGGCGATCGGCGGCGTGGAGATCTGCACCCCCACGGCGATCAAGGACGGCGAGCTCGGCGTCGTGATCGACAAGCCCGGCAAGCACCTCCTCAAGGGCGACCAGGCGCTGCAGTACGTGCGGGCGCGCTACGTCCAGGGCGACGACGCGTCCGACTTCGCCCGCATCAAGCGTCAGCAGCAGTTCCTGTCGGCGATGCTGCGGCAGGCGCTGTCCAACGAGGTGTTGCTGAGCCCGACCAAGCTCAACAACTTCATCAACGCGCTCACGAAGACCACGGTCGGAGACAACATCGACGTGGCGTCGCTGCTGGAGCTCGCGAACTCGTTGCAGAGCCTCGACGCCGGCCGCGTCTCGTTCGTGACGATGCCGCACTGGACCGACGAGGGCCGGACGAAGTCGAACGACGACAACATCGAGCGGCTGCGGGACGAGGACGTCAGGAAGCTGTTCCAGACGATCATCGACGGAACTCCGCTCCCGCAGGAGAAGCCCGCCGAGCCGACCCCCGGCGACGCCAACACCCCGGTCCAGCCCGGCACGGTGATCGACCCCAAGGAAATCTCCGTCCAGGTGCTGAACGGCGACCCGACCAACGCCGGTGCGGTGGCCAGGACGGCGAACGCGTTGCAGCAGCACGGGTTCAAGATCACTCGTCGCGGTGACGCGCCGAAGCAGGCGAAGACCACCATCAAGTACGCCAAGGGCCAGGAGAACCGGGCAGCAACGGTCAAGGCCTCGGTCCAAAAGGCGGAGTTGGTGGAGTCACCGGACATGGGCGGGGCGATCCTGCTGACGCTCGGCGAGGACTTCGACGACAAGGTCGTGGCACCGCAGCCGGGCACCCAGCCCGGCACTCAGCCCGGCACTCAGAGTCAGGGCCAGGGTCAGACCAGCACGAAGCTGGACGTCGTGAACGCGGCGCAGGACCCCTGCGCGAAGTGATTCGCCTGGGGTTCACCTGCGGTTCATGCTGGAATGTCGCTGCCGCGGTGGTCGGGACGTAGGCTGAGCGCCATGCGCGAGGCCTACCATGACCAGCTAGAACAGCTCGCCGACCGACTGGCCGACATGACCGGCATGGTCGCCGAGGCGATGGAGAACGCGACCGCCGCCCTGCTGCAGGCCGACCTCGGCCTCGCGGAACAGGTCATCAGCGGTGACCAGAAGGTCGACGACGTCCGCTCCAGCATCGAGGAGCAGTCGTACGCGCTGCTCGCGCTGCAGGCACCGGTCGCGACCGACCTGCGCACCGTGCTCGCGGTCATCCACGCCGCCGAGAGCGTCGAGCGCATGGGCGACCTCGCCCTGCACGTCGCGAAGGCCGCACGGCGCCGGCACCCGGCGTCGGCCGTGCCCGACGACGTCCAGCCGTACTTCGCCGAGATGGGTCAGATCGCGGTCAAGCTCGCCCGCGAGGCCGCGGAGATCATCCGCCACAAGGACGTCGACCGCGCACGCAACCTCGAGGACGAGGACGACGCGATGGACGACATCCACCGCCACCTGTTCTCGGTGATCATGGACAAGGAGTGGCAGCACGGCGTCGCGTCCGCTGTGGACACGACGCTGCTCGGCCGCTTCTACGAGCGCTACGGCGACCACGCCGTGTCGGTCGCCAAGCGCACGGTCTTCGTCGTCACCGGCCGGATGCCCGGCTACGGTGGCGACGAGAACCTCTAAGCGCGGCGACCACCAGCCTTTGCCCGCTCTTTCGACGTTCAGACGGGCGCATCGCAGTGCCGGCCGGTGCTGCGAGGCGCCCTGCTGGGCGCCGAAATAGACGGTGAAGGTTGGTGGTCGCCGCGCTCCCTTCCTAGCGGAACTGCCCATCGCGTTCGGCCGCGAGCTCCGGATCGGCGTAAGCCTCGGAGAACTCGGCGAGCACGGTGGGCAGTTCTTCGTCCCACGCCGCCCGCGCCTCGTCACGCGGCAGATTCCGTGCGTCGGCGGTGAAGTACGCCCACGCCCGCACGATGTCCGGCAGCAGCGCCAGATCCGCGTCCGAGACGTGCAGCCGCGCTGCCACGTTGAGGATCAGCACAGCGGTGAGCGACGCCGGCCCGTACACGACCGGATCGCGGTTCTGCTCCACCGCGGCACTTGCGACGATGCGCGCGAACGCCCGCGCGGCCTCGACGTCGGCGATCCCGTGCTCTGACACCAGAAACGCCTCGACGACCTCGTCCGTCCTTTCCGGACTGAAGACGGGAATCTCGTGGTCGTCGGTCACCAGCGCGCTCACGCGCGCGTCGGCGAGGGCGATCAGCTGGATCGGGTGCCGCACGTCCTCGGAGCCGATCAGCCCTTCCTCGGCCTCCTCGTCGGGCCCGTCCTCCCAGAACTGCTCGACGTCCGGCCACACCCGGTCGAACGCCTCGGCGGCGCTCAGCGGCGTGATCAGGTCGCGGAACGCCTCGGGCGTGGAGGCGATCATGTCCTCCAGCAACGCGGTCGTGCCCTCGTCCGGCGTGGCGAACAGCTCGATGGCGGTGGCCCCGAGCACGGGCTGACGCATGAACAGCACGGTCTCGCGAGCCGAAGCGCGTTCCTGGGTGATCGCGACGACTTCCACGTCTCCCAGCAGGTTCGTGACGAGGAACGCCTCGCGGAACTCCAGCGCAGCGCCCGGCACGTACCAGGACGGCTCGGCAACACCCCGTGCCGCAACGGTTTCCGCGGCCGCCGCGGCAGCTGCGCGGGTTTCCTCGTCGCCCACGCCGGACAACGCGCGCAACGCGGTGAGCGCCGCCGGCTCGTCCATCGCGGCGAGGGCCTCGATCATCGGCGAGTGGCCGGATCCGGCGAGCCAGAGCGTGGCGTACAGCTCGCTCGCCCAGGCGTCCGCGAGCAACCAGGACTCGGAACGCAGCGCGGCCGCCGACTCGAGCAACGCCCCGTACGGGGACTGCTGCTGGGGCCGGCGGCCGGGCGCCTTGCCTTGCTTCTTCTTGCGGGACTTGCTTTGCGGGCTCACCCGCAGGAATCTAGTGGCACGTCCACAATCCTCGCCAACCTGGTTCACACTCAGTAGGCACCAGGCCGACGAGGGTCAGTGGACGCACCACTAGCCGAATCGGCCGGAGATGTAGTCCTCGGTCGCCTTCTGGCCGGGGTTGGAGAAGATCTTCTCGGTGTCGTCCACCTCGATCAGCTGCCCCGGCTGACCGACACCCAGCAGGTTGAAGAACGCGGTCTGGTCGGACACACGCGCGGCCTGCTGCATGTTGTGAGTCACGATGACGATCGTGTACTCCTTCTTCAGCTCCGTGATCAGGTCCTCGATCGCCAGCGTGGAGATCGGGTCCAGGGCGGAGCAGGGCTCGTCCATCAGCAGCACGTCCGGCTGCACCGCGATCGCACGTGCGATGCACAGACGCTGCTGCTGACCACCGGAGAGGCCACCGCCCGGCCGGTCGAGCCGGTCCTTGACCTCGTTCCAGAGGTTGGCGCCGCGCAGCGAGCGCTCGGCGACCTCGTCGAGCTCCCGCTTGTTCTTCATGCCCGCGAGCTTCAGACCCGCCACCACGTTGTCGCGAATGGACATCGTGGGGAACGGGTTGGGCCGCTGGAACACCATGCCGATGGTGCGGCGCACCTCGACCGGGTCCACAGTGGACGCGTAGATGTCCTCGCCGTCGAGCAGCACCTTGCCCTCGACGCGCGCGCCGGGGGCGACCTCGTGCATGCGGTTCAGCGACCGCAGCACGGTCGACTTGCCGCAGCCGGAGGGACCGATGAACGCGGTCACGTTCTTCGGCGGCACCGCGAGCGAGACGTTCTCGACGGCGTGGAACTTGCCGTAGAAGAGGTTCAGGTCCTTGATGTCGAGTCGCTTGGCCATGTCCCGCTCACTTCGTCTTCGGCGCCAGCGCCCGCGAGATCACGGTCGCCAGCAGGTTGAACAGGGTGATGATCAGCACGAGCGTGATCGCCGCGCCCCAGATGCGCTCGAAGCCCGCAGGCGTCGGGTTGTTGCGCTCGTTCGTCATCATCAACGGCAACGACGCCATCGGGCCGTCGAAGAGGTTGTAGTTGATGAACGGCGCGTACGACGCGAGCACCAGCACCGGTGCGGTCTCACCCATGACGCGGGCGAGAGCCAGCATGATGCCGGTCAGGATGCCGGACAGCGCGGTGGGAATGACGATCTTGACGATCGTCTTCCACTTCGGGATGCCCAGCGCGTATGAGGCCTCGCGCAGCTCGTCCGGGACGATCTTGAGCATCTCCTCGGTCGTGCGCACCACGACCGGCACCATCAGCAGCACCAGGGCGAGCGACACGGCGAACGCGCTGCGGCCGAAGCCGAAGTACGTGATCCACACCGTGTAGACGAACAGCGCCGCGACGATCGACGGGACACCGGTGAGGATGTCGACCATGAACGTCGTGGCCTTCGACAGCTTCGAACGGCCGCCGTACTCGACGAGGTAGATCGCGATCATGATGCCGATGGGCACCGAGATGATGCCGCAGACCAGGCCTTGGACCAGGGTGCCGTAGATCGCGTGGTACGCACCGCCGCCCTGCTGGCGAGCGAGCAGGCCGGACAGCGACTTCTGCCACCAGTCACCGTCGAGGATGACAGGGAAACCGCGCTGCACCACGGTGTAGAGCACCCACACCAGCGGGATGATCGCGACCAGGAAGGCGCCCCACACGAGCGTGGTGGCGAAACCGTTCTTGATCCGGCGAGCGAGGCTGACCGCCTGGAAGGTCGGCGGCGTCGCGAGGCGCGTGGGATCCGCGAGGTTCGTGCTCACTCGTACTCCTTGTGGCCGGCGACGATCGAGCGCGCGATGGCGTTCACGACGAAGGTCAGCACGAACAGCACGAGACCGGCCGCGATGTAGGCACCGGCCGAGCGCGGGTCGTTGAACTCCGGTGCGGCCAGGGCGATCTTCGAAGCGAAGGTGGCACCACCGTCGAAGAGAGACCAGCCGAACGCCGCCGACGTGGTGCTCAGGATGATCATGACCGCGATGGTCTCGCCGAGCGCGCGGCCGAGGCCGAGCATCGACGCGCTGACGTAACCCGCCTTGCCGAACGGCAGCACCGTCGTCCGCACGACCTCCCACTTGGTCGCGCCGAGTGCGATCGCGCCCTCGATGTGCATCGTGGGCGTGCGTTCGAAGACCTCGCGGGTGACGGCGGTGATGATCGGCAGGATCATCACGGCGACGACGATGCCCGCAGTGAAGATGGTGCCGCCGAGCTGCACGTTGACGTTGCCCTTGGCGAAGATCGGGATCCAGCCGAGGTTCTCGATCAGCCACTCGGAGAACGGGAACAGCACGGGCCCGAGCACGAACAGGCCCCACAGACCGAAGACGATCGAGGGGACGGCCGCGAGCAGGTCGATGACGTACGCGAACGGCCGGGCGAGGTTGCGCGGCGCGTACTGCGTGAGGAACAGGGCGATGCCCAGCGCGATCGGCATGGCGATCAGCAGCGCCACCACCGAGATGACGATGGTGACGAGCAGCAGGTCCAGGATGCCGAACCGCAGGTTGGCAGGGTCCGTGGTGTTCCACTCGCGACTGGTCAGGAAGTTGACGTTGTTCAGCCCGAGCGACGGGATCGCCTGAATGATCAGGAACAGGCCGATCGCGCCGATGAGCGCGACGATGAAGACGCCCGAGCCGGTCGCCAGGCCGCGGAAGATCCGGTCACCGGGACGAACGTGCGGTGTCTTGGTTGCTGCTGGAGCTTCCGGCGTCGGGGGAATCGGAGCCTCCGGGGCGGTGGGAGCAGCCGCAACGCCCCGCGCGGCTCCGGGGTCACCGGAGCCGGCGGGGCGCTTGGCCGCGACGGGATCGTTCATCGCGTCAGCGTTGGTCGCAGTCTCGCATCAACCTCAGGCGATCGCCTTCACAGCGGTGAGCAGCTTCTCCTGGAACGCCTTCGGCAGCGGCACGTAGCCGGCCTCGGTGAGCTGCTGCTGGCCGGTGGTCGCGGCGACGGTGAGGAACGCCTTCACGGCCTTCGCGGTGTCGGCGTCGTAGCCCTTCGAGCAGACGATCTCGTAGGTCGCGAGCAGGAGCGGGTACGCACCGGCGGCCTTGTTGCCGTAGATCGAGTCGAGGTCGAGGACCAGGTTGTTGCCCTCGCCCTTGATCTTGGCGGAGTCGATGGCCTTACCGGCCGACTCGGCGTTCAGCTCGACGGCGCCGGCACCGGAGTCGATCTTGGCGATCGAGAGCTTGTTGTCCTGCGCGAACGACCACTCGACGTAGGTGATCGCACCATCGATGGAGCCGACGGCCTGCGCGACACCGGCGGACTTCTCCTTGCCCTCGCCGACGCCACCCTTGAACTGCTTGCCGTCACCCTTGGTCCAGCCACCGGCGACCTTCAGGTACTTCTGGAAGTTGTCGGTGGTGCCCGACTCGTCCGAGCGGTAGATGACCGCGATGTCCTTGTCCGGCAGGTTCGCGGAACCGTTCAGCGCCTTGATGGCCGGGTCGTTCCACTTCTTGACCGCACCGCTGAAGATCGCGGCCGTGGTCTTGGCGTCCAGCACGAGGCTGTCCACACCGGAGACCTTGTAGCCGATCGCGACCGGGCCGAACACGAGCGGGAGGTTCCACGCCGGGTTGCCCTGGCAGCGCTTGGCGGCCGCCTCGGTCTCGGCGCCTTCCTTCAGCGCGGAGTCGGAGCCACCGAAGTCGACCTGGCCGGCGTTGAAGTTCTTGACGCCCGCACCGGAACCGGAGGGGTTGTACGCGAGGTCGGTGCCGGGGCAGGCAGCCTGGTACGCCTGGACGAACGCGTCGACCGCGTTCTTCTGGGCAGAGGAGCCCTCGGCGTTCAGCTTGGTCTTGCCACCACACTCGACACCGGACGCAGCGGGCGTGTTGGTGCCACCCGCGCCCGCGTTGTTGTCGGAGCCACACGCACTGAGAAGAAGCGCACTGGCCGCGACGAGGCCGAGCACGGCGCCGTGCCGCTGGATCTTCACCTTGGTCCTCCACCTTGCGGAAGCGTTAGCGGTTTCGCGACGGACGTCGCCGCTCGCTTCGGAAGGTAGGTATCCATGGTGGACAGCCCACCTAGTCGGAGTGAACGGCAGGTGAACACCGAACGGGAAGTGACGGGTCACACGGCCGAAAGAGTGACGCCGTGACCAGCGCGTATGCGTTTTGTGACGGTCTGTTGACTACTTGCCGTACTGAACGTCGGCGTCCCAGAGCGTGAAGCCGAGCTTCGTGTACACGCGCACGGCCGCCGCGTTGTCCGACTCGACGTACAGCATGACCTCCTTGACCTGCTGTTCCCGCAGGTGCTGGAGACCGGCGAGGGTCAGCGCCTTGCCCAGGCCGCCACCCTGACGGTCCGGGTCGACGCCCACCACGTACACCTCGCCCAGCTCCGGCGTGTGCACCTTGGTCCAGTGGAAGCCCGCCAG
Source organism: Lentzea roselyniae (assembly GCF_039537795.1). Taxonomy (NCBI): domain Bacteria; kingdom Bacillati; phylum Actinomycetota; class Actinomycetes; order Pseudonocardiales; family Pseudonocardiaceae; genus Lentzea; species Lentzea roselyniae. Next base: position 144,630 of record NZ_BAABBE010000006.1, on the reverse strand, counting down.
CCGGTCGTCGGCGTCGAACGCGAGCAGGAAGCCGGCCGGGTCGAACCACGGCTCTTCCTCCTTGGCGCGGACGTCCTCGATCGACATGGAGCCCTGCTCGGGGTGCCAGTCGAACGCGCGGTGGTTCACGTAGACGACCGCGGCCTCGTCCTTGCCGGGGACGAACGGCCGGATGGTGATGCCCTCTGGCAGCCGCGGCTCCGGCAGGTCGCTGTCGACCCGCAGCCGCATCCGCAGCAGCTCGCGGACCTTGCGGAAGCCGAGCTTCTCGGCGAGCTTCTCCGCGTCCGGGTGGCCGCCGTGCGCCCAGACCCGCAGCGAACCGTCCTGCGGGATCGCCTTGACCAGCGCCTCACCGACACCCTGATGGCGGTACTTCGGGTGCACGGCGAACTCGGCGACCTTGTGGCCGCCGGAGTCACCGATCATGTCGACGTGCGCGTACCCGGCGAGCTCGCCGTTCAGGTGCGCGAGGAGGTGCCTGCTGCCGGTGGCGCCGGGGCGCATCCGCAGCCGGACGGCCTCACCGACCGGCGCGACGCCGTCGGTGTGCTCCGCAGCCGTCAGCAGCTCCCCGACTTCGGCAGCCTGGTCGGTCGTCAGCTCGTCGTACCAGCTCAGTTGCGCCACACAGGCGAACCTACCGCGCGATCAGATGCTCATCCAGGACACGGACCGAGTCATCCAGCTCGGTCACCTCGGCCGGACGACGGGACGAGCCCGGACGCGGCGGGCGGACGAACTTGTAGCCCACGTTGCGCACGGTGCCGATCAACGCCTCGTGCTCGGGGCCGAGCTTGGCGCGCAGCCGTCGCACGTGGACGTCGACGGTGCGGGTGCCACCGAAGAAGTCGTAGCCCCAGACCTCCTGCAGCAGCTGCGCGCGGGTGAACACCCGGCCTGCGTGCTGCGCGAGGTACTTGAGCAGCTCGAACTCCTTGTAGGTGAGGTCGAGCGGGCGGCCCTTGAGGCGCGCGGTGTAGGTGGCCTCGTCGATCACGAGGTCGCCGAGCTGCAACGCGCCGTCGCCACCGGGCTGGGTGGCACCGCGGCGCGAGCGGACCAGGCGCAGGCGGGCGTCGACCTCGGCGGGGCCGGAGGTCGGCAGCAGGATCTCGTCGACCGACCAGTCCGAGTTCACGGCGACCAGACCGCCCTCGGTGACCACGGCCACCACGGGCACGTCCACGCCGGACGAGTCGAGCAGGCGGCACAGCGAGCGGGCGCCGACGAGATCGGTGCGGGCGTCGACCAGCACGATGTCGTGGGGGCCTGCTTCGAGAAGCGCGGAGACCTCGGGACGCAGCGGTCGCACGGCGTGCGGGAGCAGTGCCAACGCGGGCAGCACGGCCTCCGGGTCCTGGTCTGTCGTCAACAGCAGCACGTCGATGCTCATCGCGGCGCCCTCCTAATCGGCCGTGGTCAGGTCACCTCGACCAGACCAGCGGCGTACGGTGACCGGGCCCCGTTGCCTGCGGATGACGGAGACAATACCGGTGCACCCCCAGAAAGTCCCAGGTCAAGAAGCCGTGCTCACAGTTGTTTCCACAAGCGTCACGCCTGTTACATCCATGTCACATGACGGCGTACGTCTGCACGGCGTCCACTACAAGGGTGAAAGCGACCTCGCTTTCGTTGTGGGGCATGGATTCACGAACAACGTGCAGAAACCGTACGTCGCTCGGCTGCTTGCCCGATTGGCCACGCACGCCGGTGTCGTCGCGTTCGACTTCCGCGGTCACGGACGCTCCGAAGGACGGTCCACGGTCGGCGCGGACGAGGTCCACGACATCGAGGCCGCGGTCCTCAAAGCTCGCGAGCTCGGCTACTCGAAGATCGCCACGATCGGGTTCTCCATGGGCGCTTCGATCGTCATCCGGCACGCCGCACTGGGTCAGACCAGGCCGGACGCCGTGGTCGCCGTGAGCGCTCCCGCAAGGTGGTGGTCGCGTGAGACCGCGCCAATGCGGCGGGTGCACTGGTTGCTGGAGCAGCCGCACGGCAAGCTCGCGGCACGGGCGATCGGGGTTCGGCTCGGCGACAGCTGGGTACAACCGCCCGAGAGTCCGCTGGAGGTGGTGGCGCGCATCACGCCCACCCCACTGCTGATCGTGCACGGTGACCTGGATCACTATTTCGGTCCGGAGCACGCCATGTCACTGCACCGCGCGTCCTTGGGACATGCCGAGTTGTGGATCGAGACCGGCATGCGGCACGCGGAATCAGCCGCGACTCCAGACCTGGTAGACCGGATGGCGGCATGGATCGCCGGCAACGTCGAGGACGAGGAATGACTGCGCACACTCCGACCCACCCACGGCCGAAGAAGAAGTCGCGGCGCGGCAAGTTCCTCATCATCACGGTGCTCGTGCTCGGCGTGCTGCTGGTGGCCGCCGACTTCGCGCTGGCCGCGGCCGGCGAGTACCAGATCGCCCAGCGCATGCGGGAGAAGCTGCAGCTCAACGAGGACCCGTCGGTGCGCATCAACGGCTTCCCGTTCATGCTGCAGGCGGTCCGCGGCGACTACAAGCACGTGCGGATCGACGCGAACGGCGTGCCGATCAGGAACGAGCAGCAGGGCCTCGACCTGCGCGACCTCGACATCTCGGCCGACCTGCGGCACACCCGCGTCGAACTCGCCGACCTGCTCGCGGGCAACGTCTCCAAGGCGACCATCGACCAGGTCGACGGCAGCATCAAGATCAAGGCGCTCGACCTGAACCGGCTCGCGAACCAGGTCACGCCGTTCGACAAGCTCTCGATCGAGCCGGACAACCGCCTCGCGACGCCCACCCCGGCCGCCGGCGCCACCACCACCGCGCCCAAGACGACCGCGGCGATCAAGCTCTCCGGCCAGACCAACGTCGCAGGCAAGGTCGTGACGCTCACCGCGTACGGCCAGATCGCACTGGCCAGCGGCGCCATCCAGATCACCGTCGACGACATCGAGCTCGAGGACGCCTCGCTCAAGCAGATCATCCCGCAGCTGCGCCAGGCCCTCGCGATCAAGATCGACCCCGGCACGCTGCCGTTCGGCGCGACGCCCACCGCCGTTGAGGTGGAAAGCGGTGCATTCATCCTCCGCGGTGTGATCACGGATGTACCGTTGGTCCAGCGATGACTGGTGTGTGGGCGCTGCTGGGCGCGCTGGCCGCGGCCGGTGCGATCGGCGTGCTGCTCAAGGCCAGGGAGGGCCGCATCTCTCGCAACGAGTCCGTCGACCTGCCGGCTCCCGTGCGCGACCTGCTCGCGCCGGGAGTGACCCTGGTCCAGCTCTCCACCACGTTCTGCGCGCCGTGCCGGCACGCGAAGGTGATCCTCTCCGATCTCGCCGACCGCACCGACGGCCTCACCCACGCCGAGCTCGACGTGACGAACCTGCCGGACGTCGCAGCCGCCCTGGGCGTGATGCGCACGCCGACCACACTGGCCCTGACCGACGACGGCACCGAGGTGTTGCGAGTCGGTGGCGTGCCGAAACGCGACACACTCCTGGCTGCTTTGCAACCACATCTGCCGTAATCCGGTCGAGTGAACCTGGGTTGTTCCACCTGATGGACATGACTCCCGGACCGAGGGATCGAGTACTACCCTCGCTGGCATGACCATGCTGCTCACGAAGCGACGCGCGGTTGACCTGTGCCGCGTGCGCAGCAGCCTGTGTCGCACGACGAGCTGATTGGGCCGCTTGACGCCCAACAGCCACCTCTGACGGACTGAATTCTCCTCGTCCGAATGTCCGGAGGTCGTCGTGCCCAAAGATGCCCCAGTAGACCCGCGCGGACCGCGCTTCTCCGCCTGGATGACCACCGTCGTCCTGGCCATCGTCCTGCTCACCGGCTGGTGGCGCCTGCTCGCCGCCCAGACGGTGCTCTTCGCGTTGTGCGCGTTCATCTCGCTGAAGCTCAACCCGTGGGGGCACGTCTACCGCTTCGCCGTCCAGCCCCGCCTGACCCCGACCACCGAACGCGAAGAAGCAGCCCCGCTGCGCTTCGCCCAGGGCGTCGGTTTCGTCTTCGCACTGATCGGCACCCTCGGCTACGCCACCGGCCTGACCGCGCTGGGCACCGTGGCCACGAGCCTCGCACTGGTGGCAGCACTGCTCAACGCCGCGTTTGGCCTGTGCCTCGGGTGCGAGGTGTACCTGCTGCTGCGCCGGTACGCACCCGCGCTCGCACGTCCGCAATAAAACACGCACTACTACAGGAGCAACTTCCCATGAGCCGTGAGAACGTGCTGGTCTCGGCCGCCTGGTCCGAGGAGAACCTCCAGACGCCCGGCGTCGTGTTCGCGGAGGTCGACGAGGACACCACCGCGTACGACGGCGGGCACATCCCCGGCGCCGTCAAGATCGACTGGAAGAACGAGCTGCAGGACCCGATCCGCCGCGACTTCGTCGACCGCGAGGGCTTCGAGAAGCTGCTCTCGGCCAAGGGCATCTCCAACAACGACACCGTCATCCTCTACGGCGGCAACAACAACTGGTTCGCCGCCTACGCCTACTGGTACTTCAAGCTCTACGGCCACAACGACGTCAAGCTCCTCGACGGCGGCCGCAAGAAGTGGGAGCTCGACGGCCGCCCCCTGGACAAGGAAGAGGTCACCCGCGAGGCGACCTCCTACAAGGCCCAGGAGCAGGACCTCACGATCCGTGCCTTCCGCGACGAGGTCGTGGACGCCATCGGCAAGAAGAACCTCGTCGACGTCCGCTCCCCCGACGAGTTCTCCGGCAAGCTCCTCGCCCCGGCCCACCTCCCGCAGGAGCAGGCCCAGCGCGCAGGCCACATCCCCTCGGCCGTGAACGTGCCGTGGAGCAAGGCCGCGAACGAGGACGGCACTTTCAAGTCCAACGACGAACTCCGCGAGATCTACGCCGAGGCAGGCTTCGACGGCTCCCGCAAGACCATCGCCTACTGCCGCATCGGCGAGCGCTCCTCGCACACCTGGTTCGCCCTGCGCGAGCTGCTCGGCCACGAAGACGTCAAGAACTACGACGGTTCTTGGACGGAGTACGGCTCGCTCGTCGGCGTGCCGATCGAACTCGGTTCCGGCAAGGAGGCCTGATCATCATGAGTGATTCCTGCGGCGCGCCCGTCCAGGGCGGCACGGTGGAGGTCTCCACCACGGAGACGGTCCTGCAGGGCAAGGTCGTGTCCGGCGGCGCCCCCGTCGGCGGCGCCTACGTCCGCCTGCTCGACTCGACCGGCGAGTTCACCGCCGAGGTCGTCTCCTCCCCGGAGGGTGACTTCCGGTTCTTCGCGGCGCCGGGCAGCTGGACCGTCCGTGCCCTGCACCGCACGGGCAACGGCCAGGCCGACGTGTCGGCCGAGGGTCCTGGCGTCCACGCGGTGGAGATCGCGGTCGCCTGACACGCTTGGTCGGTGTGACGAAGGCCCCGGCGGTACACCACCGCCGGGGCCTTCCACGTGTTGGCGGTGGTTGGACACCATCACCAGCACGCGGACCACTCGGCGCCTCGTGTCCTGCACCACCACAACAGTGCACGTCAGACCACGCGAGATATCCTCTCCCGGTGGAACACATCTTCACCGGACTCCTGGTACTAGTGACGATCGCGGTCATGTGGTTCGCGGGCTACGTCGTCTACCGCCTCTACTCCGACCAGCGATGACGACTCCGATCCCTGGCAGCGGCGACGAGGCCATCCGCCTGGCGGAAGAACGTGCCGCTGCCACGAGAGCCCGCAACCTCCCGCAGTTCACGGACATGCCCGTCCCGGGCGACACCGCGAACCTGCGCGAAGGCGCCAACCTGAACGACGCCCTCCTGAGCGTCCTTCCGCTGGTGGGCGTGTGGCGAGGCGAGGGAGAGATCGTCTACCCGACGATCGACGGCCCGTTCCGCTTCGGCCAGCAGATCACGTTCGCCCACGACGGCCGTCCGTTCCTCGTCTACGAGGCCAGGTCGTGGCTGCTCAACGAGGCCGGCGAGGTCATCCGCCCGGCGGCTCGCGAGCAGGGTTTCTGGCGTCCCCAGCCCGACGACACGATCGAGCTGCTGCTGACCCACAACACGGGCATCGTCGAGCTGTACTACGGAAAGCCGCGCACCCAGACGTCGTGGGAGTTCGAGACGGACGCGGTCATCCGCACCGCGAGCGCGAAGGACGTCACGGCCTCGCAGCGCCTGTACGGCATCGTCAACAACGGCGACCTCGCGTACGTCGAGGAGCGGGCGATGGTCGGGCAGAAGTTGCAGCCGCACGCGTCCGCGCACCTCAAGCGCGTCGTCGGCTGAAAGACACGCGATTTCGGGTCGTGGGATTGTTCAACAATCCCACGATTCCCCGTAGCATGTGTCCATGTTGCTGCGGCGCTGCGGAACTGATGCGCTCCTCGTCGAGGTCGACTCGCTGACCGAGGTCGCGGCCGTACGTGCGGCGCTGCAGCACCTCGACGGTGTCGAAGAGCTGGTTCCCGCCGCCAGGACAGTGCTGGTCAAGGGCGCCCTCCCGCAGGTCAGGGAGGTGCTGGCCACCGTCGACCTCAGCCACGCACCGGAAACCCGGTCCCGCGAGGTCACCATCCCGGTCACCTACGACGGCCCCGACCTGGACCTCGTCGCCGAGACGGCGAACATCACCCCGGACGAGGTCGTCAGACTCCACACCGCGGCCACCTACGAGGTCGCGTTCTGCGGTTTCGCGCCCGGCTTCGGCTACCTGACCGGCCTGCCGGAAGTCCTCCAGCAGCCGAGACTCGACTCCCCGCGCACGAAGGTCCCGGCGGGTAGCGTCGGCATCGCGGGCGAGTTCACCGCTGCCTACCCCAGAGCCACACCGGGCGGCTGGCGGCTGATCGGCCGGACGGAGATCACGCTGTTCGACCCGAAGGCCGAGACCCCCGCGCTCCTCCAGCCCGGCGACAGCGTCAGGTTCGTGGTCGCGTGAAGCGCAGCGTCACGGTCATCCGCACCGGCCCGCAGGCCCTGGTCCAGGACCTCGGCCGGCCCGGTCACGCCCACCTCGGCGTCCCGCCGTCCGGCGCGGTCGACCCGGACTCCCTCAAGCTCGCCAACCGCCTCGTCGGCAACCGGGAGACCGCCGCCGGGCTCGAGCTCCTGCTGGGCGGCGCGCGCATCACGGCCGAGGCGTCCTGCACGATCGCGGTGACCGGACCGGCGGTGCGGGTCTGGATCGACGGCAAGCTCGCCGACTCGCACCAGCCGGTGCACCTCGCCAAGGGGTCGACGCTGGAGATCGGCACCCCGGACACCGGCCTGCGCAACTACCTCGCCATCTCCGGCGGCATCGACACGCCAGAAGAACTGGGCAGCCGCTCCACCGACCTGCTCTCCGGGATCGGTCCAGCCCCGTTGCGGGACAACGACGTTCTCGAACTCGGTTCGCCGGGCCCGGCAGCCGGCGCCGACGTCGTGCCACCGCTGCGAGCGCCGCAGGAGCTCCACGTGCCCATCAGGCTCGGCCCCAGGGACGACTGGTTCGACGACGCGGAAACCCAGCTGCGGCAAGGGTCCTGGACGGTGTCCGACCGCAGCAACCGGGTCGGCGTGCGGCTCGGCGGCACGAAGCTGAATCGTCGTGACGGCGAGATTCCCAGCGAGGGCATGATCACCGGCGCGGTCCAGGTGCCACCGGACGGGCAGCCCGTGGTCTTCCTGAACGACCACCCGACGACGGGCGGCTATCCGGTCATCGGCGTCGTCGACCGTGATCACCTGCGGTTCCTCGGGCAGGCTCGGCCGGGGACGAGCGTGCGGTTCCGCCCGATCGGCTGAGGACCGCGGCGTTGACGCCAGTGGTCCAGACCAAATACCGTAACCGTCAGGCCGCCGCGGACCTCTACCAACCTGGAGTTCCGCATGCGCCGAATCCCTGCACTGCTGGCTGTTCTGGTCGCTGTACTCGCCCTGGCGGTCCCTGCACACGCCGGCACGGGCATCACCGCGACCTTCTCCCGCACCGGTACGAGCGGCAAGTTCGTGGTCGCCAACGCGAGCACGACCGCGCTCAACGGGTGGTCGATCAAGTTCGACCTGCCCGCCGGTGTCACGGTGAGCAACGTCCAGAACGCCACGACCACCCAGAACGGCACGAGAGTGACGCTCACTCCTGCCTTCTACATCAACAACATCCCGGCCGGGCGCAACACCGAGCCCTACAGCCCGGCGTTCACGCTGAGCGCCGCAGCCGACCCGACCACCTGCACGATCAACAACATGGCGTGCGACGGCAGCGGTGACCCCGCGCCGGCACCGACCGGCGTCACGGCCGACTACTCGGTCGCCGGTGGCACGGCGAAGTTCATCGTGCGCAACCACACCACCGCCGCGATCAGCGACTGGTCGATCGTCTTCACGCTGCCCAACGGCGTGACGGTCAGCAACGGTCAGAACGGCACGGTCAGCCAGAGCGGCAACCAGGTCACCGTGACCCCTGCCCACTACAACAAGACGGTCGCGGCGGGCGGGAGCACCGAGCCGTACAGCCCGACGTTCTCGATCAGCTCGAACGCCGACCCGGTGACCTGCCGGATCAACAACGCGAACTGCGACGGCAGCGCGGACACACCACCAAGCACCCCAACGGGTCTGACGTCACCGACCAAGACCACGCGCACGGTGACGCTGCAGTGGAACGCCTCCACCGCGGGCTCGCTGCCGATCGCCGGTTACGAGATCTACAACGGCGCGGCGCTGGCGACCACGAGCACCACGACGTCCGCGATCGTCACCGGCCTGAACCCGAACACCGCCTATTCGTTCACGGTGAAGGCCAAGGACACCAAGGGAACGCTGAGCGCACCGAGCGGCGCGCTGAGCGTCACGACCAACAACCCCGCCGACGACACCACGCCTCCGACCACACCGGGCAACCTGCGCGTCACGGCGAAGGACGCTGGCAGCATCTCGTTGGCGTGGAACGCATCCACGGACAACCGCGGTGTCGCGAACTACGACGTCCACATGGGCACGGCCGTGAAGATGACGGTCTCCGGCACCACGGCGACGGTCACCGGCCTCGCGCCGTCGACGAGCTACACGTTCACGGTCAGGGCACGGGACATCTACGACAACCTGTCGTCGCCGAGCAACGCGCTGACCGAGAGCACAAGTGACATCGTCGGCGGATACGCCCGTGTCGGGTACTTCGTGCAGTGGGGCATCTACGGGCGCCAGTACTTCGTGAAGGACATGGACGCCGCGAAGCTGACTCACATCAACTACGCGTTCGGCAACATCGATCCCGTCAACCTGACGTGCCTGCACGGCGTTACGAAGGGCACCACGCCGAACCCGCAGGACCCGAACCAGGGCGACGGCGCGGGTGACGCGGAAGCCGACTACAGCAGGCCGATGAGCGCGGCGCAGTCCGTCGACGGTGTGGCGGACTCCGGCTGGGAGCCGTTGCGCGGAAACTACAACCAGCTCAAGAAGCTCAAGGCGAGGTTCCCGCACCTCAAGGTGCTGATCTCACTCGGCGGCTGGACGTACTCGAAGTACTTCTCCGACGTCGCGGCTACGGACGCGGCGCGCAAGAAGTTCGTGTCGTCGTGCCTGGACATCTACATCAAGGGCAACCTGCCCGTGTACAACGGCGCTGGTGGTCCCGGCACAGCGGCGGGCATCTTCGACGGCATCGACCTCGACTGGGAGTGGCCGGGCGCAGAGGGACACCCCGGCAACCACTGGGGCCCGCAGGACAAGGTGAACAACTCGCTGCTGATCGAGGAGTTCCGCCGTCAGCTCGACGCGCTGGGCGCCTCGACCGGCAAGCGCTACCAGCTCACCGCGTTCACCCCGGCCGACCCGGCCAAGATCGCAGCGGGCTGGGAGCTCGGCCGGGTCGCGCAGTCGATGGACATCTTCAACGTCCAGGGCTACGACTTCCACGGCGCGGGCAGCGACAACTCGTGGGAGCCGAACCGGACGGGCCACCAGGGCAACCTGTACGCCGACGCGGACGACCCGTACCCGTTCCACTTCAGCGTGGAGAGCGCGGTCCAGCAGTACCTCGACGCCGGTGTGCCGCCACGCAAGATCACCGTCGGGCTCGCGTTCTACGGCCGCGGCTGGCAGAACGTGACGGCCGGCGGCAAGAACGGTGAGTGGCAGGCGGCGGGTGGCGCGGCTCCCGGCCAGTTCGCCGAGGAAGCGGGCACGCGTGGGTACAGCAATCTCGTGGCCAGCGTCCCGAACTGCACCGTCCACCACGACGAGCAGGCCGTGGCGACGTACTGCTACACGGGCAACCAGTGGTGGACCTTCGACGACGCGTGGTCGATCCAGCGCAAGACCGCGTGGCTCAAGTCGAAGAACCTGCTGGGAGCGATGATCTGGGAGATGTCGGGCGACCGCGGCCCGTTGATGACCGCGGTCGATTCCGGACTCCGTTGAGTGCGGTGACCGCGGTCGGCATCGCGTGATTTCGACGTCCAGGCGGGTGCATCGTGGCGCCGTCCCCACGTCCTCATATTGGACATACGGGGCGGGGCCGCGAGGTGCCCTACTGGGCGCCGGAAGCACCGACGCTGGTCGCGGTCACCGCACTCTCAGTACTCGGACTCGTACAGGCCCTGCAGCTCGGTCAGCAGGGCCGACGAGTCGGGCAGCTGCTTGCCGTCCAGCACGTTCACCCGCGTGATCTTGCGGACGCTGGACGCGAGGAACACGCCCTCGGCGTCGTAGAGCTCGCCGGTCTGGATCGGCTCCACGAGCACGGTCCAGCCGGCGCGCTCGGCGGCGCGGAACAACGCGTACTGCGTGGTGCCGGGCAGGATGCCGAGCTTCGACGGTGGCGTGACCAGCGTCTTGCCGCGCACGAGGATCACGGTCGAGGTCGGGCCCTCCAGCACGGAACCGTCCGACGTCGTGAAGATGACCTCGGCGGCACCGCGGCGCTCGGCCTCGCGGATGGCGGCCATGTTGATCGCGTACGACAGCGACTTGGCGCCCAGCAGCAGCCACGGCGCGCGGTCGGCGAGGTCCGCGTCGATGCCGCGGTCCAGCGTCACCGCGGACAGGCCCTCCGCGCGCTGCTTGAGCACCTTCGCGCCGATCTCCATGCCGAGCGCGAAACCGGTGGGCGTGCCGTCGCCGCCCTCGACACCGCGGGTGTAGACGAGCTTGAGGGCGAACTCCCTGCTGCCGGTCCAGTTGCCGAGAACCAGCTCGACAGCGCGTTCGAACTCGGCGCGCGGCGGCGGAAGCATGTCGAGCATCGCGGCGGACCGGTCGAGCCGGTCCAGGTGCGGCGTGAGTTCGCGGGGCTTCCCGTCGACCACGAGGATCGTTTCGAACACGCCGTCGCCGCGCATGAGTCCGAGGTCGTCGACGCGGATCTGCGGCGAGTCGGGGTCAGCGAGGGTTCCGTCGAGCAGTGCCAGCACGCGCATGAGTCGGAGCCTACTAACATCGGTGCTGTGGAGACCGCAAGAGGCCTGCGCAAAACGCTGCACGACCGCGGCATGCGGATGACGCCGCAGCGCCAGCTCGTGCTGGACGCGGTCCGCTCGCTCGGGCACGCGACGCCGGAGCAGATCTGTCAGCGCGTCCAGGAGACGGCGCCGACGGTCAACATCACGACGATCTACCGCACGCTCGACCTGCTCGACCGGCTCGGGCTGGTGCGGCACACGCACCTCGGCCACGGCGCGCCGAGCTACTCGGTCGACGAGCACCAGCACGTGCACCTGGTGTGTCACGCCTGCGGACGGATCGACGAGATCCCGTGTGAGCTGCTCGACCCGTTGGTCGGAACATTGCGGGAGCGCGACGGGTTCGAACTTGATGCAAGCCATCTCGCGCTGTCCGGCACGTGCCGCGACTGTTTGAAGCAGGAGCAGGAGACCGAGTGACCCTCCCAGGAGCCGTCCCACCGCCCGACGATTCCACCGACGCAGGCGTTGCCTGGCACTACGGCGACCCGTTCGCCGAGCAACGTTCGGCCGCGCGTTCGGTCGTCGTGGTGGACCGCTCGAACCGCGGTGTGATCGCGGTTCCGGGTGAGGACCGGCTCACGTGGCTGCACCAGCTGACGAGCCAGCACTTCGAGCAGCTCGGTGAGGGTGCCTCGACCGAGGCGCTGATCCTCGACGCGCAGGGCAGGCTCGAGCACCACATGGTCGTCGCGAACGTCGGCGGCACGGTGTTCCTAGACGTCGAGAAGGTCGACGACCTGCTGGCGTACCTGACGAAGATGGTCTTCTGGTCGAAGGTCGAGCCGCGGGACGCGACGGCGGAGTTCGCGCTGCTGTCGATCGTCGGACCGGACACGGCCGCGCTGCTCGAGAAGCTGGGCATCCCGGTGCCTTCGGACGTGGAGGCGCTCGGCGAGGGCTTCGTGCGCCGCATGTCGTGGCCGGGTCAGGACGCGGCCGACCTGCTGGTTCCGCGCGCCGAGCTGGCGCAGTGGTGGCAGCGGATCACCGACGCCGGTGCGCGCCCGGCCGGCAGCTTCGCGTTCGAGGCGCTTCGGGTCGAGGCACTGCGACCGCGCGTGGGCATCGACACCGACGAGCGCACGATCCCGCACGAGGTCAACCTGATCGACCCGGCCGTGCACCTGAACAAGGGCTGCTACCGCGGTCAGGAGACGGTCGCCAAGGTCCACAACGTGGGCCGTCCGCCGCGCCGGATGCTCCTACTCCACCTGGATGGTTCTGCCGACGCGCAGCCGGAGACCGGTGACCCGGTGACGCTCGACGGGCGAGTGGTCGGCCGGGTGGGCAGCGTCGCACTGCACCACGAGCTGGGCCCGGTCGCGTTGGCGCTGGTCAAGCGGTCTGTTTCGGTCGATTCCGACCTCGTCGCCGGTACCCCCGAGAGGGAGTGCCAGGCCAGGATCGACCCCGACTCGGTGCCGCCGGACACCCCGGGACTCGGCCGGGAAGCCGTTCGCAACCTGCGGGGATGACCCCCTAGAGTCCTGCGCATGTCCCAGGGCACGCTCATCACGGTCGCTCCCACCGGAGCGGAACACGCGAAAGCCGACGTCCCGCAGCTTCCAGTGACCCTGGAAGAGCTGGTCGCGACGGCCCAGAGCTGCGAGCAGGTCGGCGCGGCGATGATCCACGTCCACATTCGAGGCGAGGACGCCAAACCGACTCTGGACCTCGGCCGCCTCAAGGCGACCGTCGAGGCCCTGCGCTCGGAGACCAGCCTGGTCGTCCAGCTCTCGACCGGCGGGTCGGTGCACGACCCCGAGTCGGACCGGCTGCGCGTGCTCGAGGCGATGCCGGACTCTGCGTCCTGCACGATGGGCACGGTCAACTTCGGCGACGACGTGTTCATGAACCGCTGGGAGTTCATCGTCGCGCTGCACAAGGGCATGCAGGAACGCGGCATCGTGCCGGAGTACGAGATCTTCGACATCGGCCAGCTCGCGTCGTTGAAGCGCCTGCTGGACCAGCACGGCCTGCCCGCGGGTGGTCACGTGCACGTGGACTTCGTCATGGGAGTGCCCGGCGGTATGCCGGGTGACGCCGCCACGCTGGTCGCGGCGGTCAACGCTCTGCCAGATGGGGCAACGTTTTCCGCCACCGGGATCGGCAGGACCACGATTCCGGTGATGTTCACCGCACTGGGTGCGGGTGGCCACCTTCGAGTGGGTATGGAAGACACGATCAGCTACTCGCGTGGCGTGCCGGTGCGGGACAACGCACAGCTCGTGGCACGCGCGGCGGGTCTGGCGAAGATCGCGCAACGACCGGCTTTGTCACCAGATGAGACGCGAAAGCTCCTGGGCGTGCACATTTGAGACAAGTTTGGTGCATGGGATGTGTTGGCGGGTGAGGAGGATCTACCGCAGGATGGACACGTGATCGAGGTGCGTCCTGGCGGGCGCCGCCGAATCGACCGGGTGCTCGCCCCCGACTACACGGAGGGCGTCGAGCAGCGCCCGCTCGTCGAGGTGCGCGAACTCCGCGACGAGGCAGCGCAGGAAGAGACCGACCTGTCCTACCTGCGGCGGCTGCTTCACGCGCGCATCGACATCGTGCGCGCGGAACAGGAACGCCGCAGCTCCGGCGGTTCGGCGGTGGTCGAGCAGCTGGCGACGATCCTGTCCACGAACGCCGTCGGTCCGGCGACCGGTCTCGGCCGGTACCAGACCCACGAGCCGTCACGTGCTGATGCGCATCAACGGCACGTCGAGGCGCTCATCTCCGACGTGGACCTCTCCGACGTGAGCTCGTTGTCCGACGCCCGCCTCGGCGAGGTGCTGGAGACGCTCATCTCGGAAGAGGCCTCGGTGTCGGTGCGGCGGCGCGAGGTGCAGGTGGTCGTGGACAAGCTCAACGCCGAGATCGCCTCGCGCTACCAGCGCGGCAGTGCGTCGGTGGACGAGCTGCTGGCAGCGGAGCGCGGGCACCACCACCGTCCCAAGAGATAAGACTGGCGTTCCACTTTCTGAGCTGCGGACCTAGCGTGCCCTCATGGGGTACCGCTGGGTCGTGCTGTCCGTCGGTGCGCTGGCGCAGGGCACGAACGCGGCGGTGTTCCTCGGTCTGCCGGCGATCAGCCCGCAGCTGCAGCAGCACTTTTCCCTCTCGTTGCCCCAGGTCGGGCTACTTCTCGGGGCCGTCAACCTCGGCACGATGATCGCTCTCGTGCCGTGGGGAGTCGTCGCGGATCGGCGCGGCGAACGGCTCGTCATGACCATCGGTGGTCTCGGAGCCGCCGGATGCCTGCTGTCGGTCGCCTTGGGCAACGCCTGGGTCGCCGGTCTCGCGCTGCTCGGTGCCGGACTCTTCGGGGCCAGCGTCAACGCGGCGAGCGGCCGCGCGGTGATGTCGTGGTTCAGCAGCGGGTCCCGCGGGCTCGCGATGGGTGTCCGGCAGACGGCGACCCCGCTCGGTGCCGCGCTCACCGCCGCGTTCCTGCCCGGCATCGCGATCTCGGCCGGGGTGCCCGCGGCTTTCGTGGCTTTGGCGGGCGTCACGGCGTTCGTGGCGGTCGCGGTGGCCTTGCTGGTGCGGGAACCACCGGACGCGGTCAGGGCGAGCTCCGACCACGGGCTGGTGCTCAAGGACCCCCGGCTGCTGCGGCTGTCGCTCGCGAGCGGGCTGCTGGTGGTGCCTCAGTTCACGGCCACCGCCCTGCTGGTGCCTCTCCTGCACGATCACCGCGGCACGAGCGTGACGGCGGCCGCTGCCGTGTTCGGTGTCGCCCAGGCAGTCGGCGGGGCCGGACGGCTGGCCGTGGGGGTGTGGTCGGACCGGGTGCGCAGCCGGATCGGACCGCTGAAGATCGTCTCGGTGCTCACCGCGATCGGGTTCGTACTGGTCGCGGTGCTGGATCAAGCCCCGTTGCCGCTGCTGGTGGCGGTCCTGGTGCCGACGAGCGTGCTCGCGCTGTGCTGGAACGGCCTGGCGGTCACCGAGGCGGGTGAGCTCGCGCCGGACGGCCGCAGCGCCACCGCGATCGCCATGCAGAACTCGGCGAACTACCTCTTCGCCGCCGTGACGCCCTTCGTCGCGAGCTTCGTCGCGGTGCACGTGGCGTGGCCCGCGGCGATGGTGCTGGCCGCCGTGGCGGCCGTGACCGCTCGGGTGCTGCTTCAGCCGTGGCGTTCCCTGCGGGCCAGCTCGCTCCAGAACTCGCGCAGCGTCTCGTAGCGCAGCGCGACCTCCTCGGCGTCGCCCGTCTCCAGCGCGTCGACGATCGCGTTGACGTCGACCGCCGAGGTGTCCTCCAGCAGGTCCTTGTCGTTCAGCAGCTGCACCAGGCCGCCGTAGTCGAGCTCGACGGCCGAGAGCGGGTGGAAGTGCTCCAGCCACCGGCCGGTGTCGGCGAGGACCTTTGCCGGCCCCTCGTCACCCAGCGAGGCCTTCACGACCTTCAGCGCCCGTGCGATGCGGCGGCGGGCGTCCGCCATCGCGACCCGCCACGACACCTGTCGTTCCGGGTCGTCCTGGGCGCTCGCCAGCACCACGCGGCGCTGGGCGGGGTCGACGAGGGCGAACCACGGCAGCGGCACCGTCCACGTCGTGGAGATCACGTGGACCGCTCCCGCCGCGAGCTCCGCCATGACGGCCGAGGCACGAGACCGGACGGTCTCCGGGGCCACGTCGAGTGCCGCGTCCTGCAGGATCGGCTGAGAAGAGGCCAGGAAGCCCACCAGAGCCGCCGCGGACCGCGCCCTGAGGTCGAGAGGACAGACCAGGGGACCGGGGCCCACACGGGCGGTGTCAGAGGTCGGCACCTCGGCGGGACTGATCGTCATCACGTCGAACGACTCGCCCGGAAGCAGCTTTTTCCTCAACTGTGATCGCAACCACAGTTCCCGTTCACGGTCGCCTACCTCCGCACGGGGCATCGGGCCGGTTTCCAGGGCTTTTCGGACCTTGGCCGCTAGCGGTGCGTCCAACTCCGATAACGGTTCGTACACCCGTAGGTAGGCGACGAACGGTCTGGGCACCTGTGCATCCTTCCACGCGAGGGCGGCCGCGAGATTTGGCGGTACGTGTCACGCCTACCGCGTCGCGAGGAACCCCATCGGCACGGTACGGTAGTTACCAGGAACTAGTTGTCGAGACGAGTGGGGCCGCCGTTCCCCCGGCCGCCCCCGTCCCTGTGCGAGGGGGTCGAGCCATGGGGCGCGGCCGAGCGAAGGCCAAGCAGACGAAGGTCGCCAGGGAGCTCAAGTACAGCTCTCATGAGACCGACTTCGCTGCGCTGCAGCGCGAGCTGTCTGGTGGCGACACGTCGCCGAACGGGAGTGGTGGCGAAGAGCGCCACGACGACCCGTACGACGACTACGACGACTACCGTCGCTGAATTCAGCCTGAAGAGTTCAAGGGTTGGGCAACCGGATCATCGGTGCCCAGCCCTTGAACTCTGAGGGCGCTTTCAGAACGCCCTGGCGTACTGCCTCGGTGCCTTGACCTCCGCACCCAGCTGCCGTGCCGCGTGCAACGGCCAGTACGGGTCGCGGAGCATCTCGCGCGCGAGCAGCACCAGGTCAGCGGAACCGTCGTTCAACACCTGTTCGGCCTGCGTCGCCTCGGTGATCAGGCCGACCGCACCCGTGGGCACGTCTGCCTTGCGTCGCACCGCCTCGGCGAGCGGCACCTGGTAGCCGGGCCCGATCGGGATGTCCGCCTGCGCGGTGTTGCCACCGCTGGACACGTCGATCAGGTCCGCACCCGCGGCCTTGAGCGCCTGTGCCAGCACAACGCTGTCGTCGGCGGTCCAGCCGTCCTCCACCCAGTCGGTGCCCGAGATCCGCACGAGCACCGGCACGTCCGGGCCGACCGCTGCCCTCACCGCGGCGGTGACCTCGACGGGAACGGCGATGCGTTCTTCGAGGCTGCCCTCGTTCGTGAGCGGCGAGTAGAACTCGTGGAGCAGGTAGCCGTGGGCGGCGTGGATCTCGATGACCTCGAAGCCCGCTTCCACGGCTTTGATGGCGCCTTCGACGAACGCCCTGACGATGCTTCCGTGGTGTTCGAGCTTCTCCGGCGTGTTAAGGCCGGGGAACGGCTCGATGGTCGGCGCGACCGGAACCCAGTCGCCGAACGCCTTGCGCCCGGCGTGCGCGAGCTGGATGCCGGGGACCGAGCCCTGCGCCTTGATGAACCTCGTGATCGGCTGCCAGGCCTTGACCTGCTCGTCGTTCCAGATGCCGACGTCTTCCGGCGAGATGCGGCCGCGCGGCTCGACCGCGGTGGCCTCGGCGATGACCAGGCCGGCGCCACCTACGGCGCGGGAGCCCAGGTGGACCAGGTGCCAGTCGTTCGGGATGCCGTCGGTCGCCGAGTACTGGCACATCGGGCTCACCGCGATGCGGTTGGGCAGGGTGACCGAGCGCAGGGTCAGCGGGGAGAACAGCAAGCTCACGGGAAGCTCCCTTGAACGGTTCGTAGGGCTACGAACCGTTCAAGGAGGGGGTGGCGGCGTGTTGTTCCCCGAGGTGAGGTCGTCTCAGTCACCGGGAGGTTGCGCTGCGGAGTCGATCACACCGCGTTCGCGCAGGACTTCGGGCGTGTACCCCGCAGGCCAGGTGGTCTTGGCATCGGCATGCGCGCCCCGCAGATCCGCACCTTCCAGATCCGCTCCGCGCAGGTCGGCTCCTTGGAGGTAGGCCTCGCGCACGGAGGCCTTCCGGAGGCTGGCACCCGCCAGTTTGGCCAAGCGGAGATCAGCTGCATGCAGGTCGCAGCCATCCAGCCGAGTGCCGGGCAACCACGCGCGGGCGAGGTTGGACCGGCGGATCAACGCGCCGCTCAGATCGTGGTCCTCCAGGTAGGCGCTGCGCAGGTCGACATGGGACAGTCTCACCGGTGGCGCGTCGCGCGCCTTCGGCTGACGTGCGAGAACGACCAGAGCGGTCTCGACGTCCTGGGCACGCATCCACAACCACGGCAAGGTTTCGTCGACGGTCGGCGTCGGATGTTCCGGCGCGCCCGGCGACCCGGCCGGCCACGGAGATCGGTTGCGCAGAAAACTGCCGATCGTGGTCTGAACGAACCGGCGGTCCTCTGCGGAGTTGTTGGCGATCCTCTCCAACGCGTAAAGCGCGCCGATCCGCACGTCGACGTTGTCGCTGCCGAGGTGCTCGACTGCCCGGCTGTAGCGGTCGGTGATCTGCCCATCCCTGTTGACGCGGACCTGGTACCAAGTCGCGGTGGCACCGATGACGACCAGCAGTCCGGCGACGGCCTGAAGCAGGGTCGAGCGCACGTTGTTCCGAAGCTGTTCCTGTGCCTGCTGCAGTTGGATCCTCTTGTCCGCTTCGGCCACCTGCCGGAGTTCGGCGTCAGGCAGATTCGCAACCTGCAACTGCGGCACGACGACGATCACCGCGAGCAGGACGAGAACTCCGATTGTCACGAGCCAAGCGGTCCGCCGCGCCACGGTCGGCAATCCTCGTCGACGACCTCGGCGCGGCGGTATCCGCTGTTGGGGTTCAGCTCAGGTAGCGGACCTGCCTGGCCTTGCCCTCCAGCACTTCCTCCCGAGCGGCCGCGATCTCCGGCCGGTGCGAGGTCTCCGGCACGCCGACCTCCCACCACGCCCCGGCCTCGGTCCACGACGACGGGTGCGTGCGGATCACCACGACGGCCGGCCGCTTCTCGCCGACCGCCACCTCGCGGGCCTTGCGGTAGGCGCCTTCGAGCTCACCCAAGGACTCCACCGGGAACACCGCGCAGCCCATCGCGGCGGCGTGACCGGCGAAGTCGGTGCGCGGGGGTTCGGCGTGGGTGGAGAGGCAGTCGCCGTACAAGTTGTTGAAGCCCGCGCCGCCCTGGCCCGTTTGCAGGCGGTGGATCACCGCGTAGCCGTCGTTGTCGCAGACGACGGCCACGAAGCCGTGGCCCGCGAAGGCCGCCGAGAACAGTTCGGAGTTCAGCATCAGGTACGAGCCGTCGCCAAGCAGGGTGGTGACCACGCCGCCGGTGTGCGCGATCGCGGCGCCCCAGGCACCGGCCAGTTCGTAGCCCATGCAGGAGAAGCCGTACTCGACGTCCATCGTGGCCTCGCCGGACGCGCGCCAGCCGCCGATCAGCTCGCCCGGCAGGCCGCCGGACGCGGTCATGACGTAGTCGGTCGGGCCGCTGACGTCGTTCACCACGCCGACCACCTGCGCGTAGGTCGGGAGGCCCGCGGACGGCTTGCGCAGGGCGGTGATGTGCTCGTCCCACTTCGCGCGTTCGGTCAGGGCGCGGCGGGCCCAGTCCGGCGGGGCCTGCCAGGAGCCCAGGACGTCGGTGAGTTCGCGCAGGCCCTCGTCGGCGTCGGCGACCAGGGCGGTCGAGCCGTGCTTCACCGCGTCGAAGCGGGCGGCGTTCAACGAGATCATCCGCACGTCTGGCGAGAAGACGGTCCACGAGGCGGTGGTGAAGTCCTGCAGGCGGGTGCCCACCGCGATGACCAGGTCGGCCTCGCCCGCCAGGACGTTGGCCGAGGTCGAGCCGGTGATGCCGAGCGGGCCGGCGTGCAGCGGGTGGTCGTGCGGGACGAGCGTGCGGCCCGCGGTGGTCTCGGTGATCGGGATGTTGTGCTGCTCGGCGAAACGCAGAGCGCGGCCGGCGGCACCTGAGTAGCGGACGCCGCCGCCGAGCACCAGCAGGGGGCGGGAGGCACCTCGGACTGCCCTGGCGGCCTCGGCCAGCGAGTGCAGGTCGGGGCGTTGGCGCAACGGGCGGTGGACGACCTCGGCGAACAAGGACTCCGGGAAGTCGTAGGACTCGGCCTGGACGTCCTGCGGCAGAGCCAGGGTCACGGGTCCGCAGTCGGCCGGGTCGGTCAGGATCCGCGCCACCTGCGGAAGGGTCGACAGCAGCTGCTCGGGGCGGGTGATGCGGTCGAAGTAGCGGCTGACCGCGCGGAAGGCGTCGTTCACCGTCGTGGTCGGGTCGTGGAAGTGCTCGACCTGCTGCAGCACGGGGTCGGGGGCGCGGCCGGTGAAGGTGTCGCCCGGCAGCAGCAGCAACGGCAACCGGTTGGCGTGGGCGACGCCCGCGGCGGTGACCATGTTCAACGCGCCGGGGCCGATCGACGACGTGGCGACGCCGACCTGGCGGCGGTGCGAGGCCTTGCCGATGCCGACGGCGGCCAGCGCCATGCCCTGTTCGTTGTGGCCGCGCCACACCGGCATGCGGTCGCGGACCTCCTCCAGCGCGTTGCCGAGGCTCAGCACGTTGCCGTGGCCGAAGATCGCGAACACGCCGGGGAACAGCGGCGCGTGCGAGCCGTCGAAGAGTTCGGTGCGCTGGGCCAGCATCCAGCGGACCAGTGCCTGCGCGGTCGTGAGCTTCACTTGACCCGCCCCTCAGCAGTCGTGACCGGGCAACGGGGATCGAGTTCCTGCGTCGCCCAGCTGTCGCGGACCCACGTGTGCGCCGGGTCGTCGCAGAAGGCCATCGAGCGCTCGGCACCCGGTCCGGCGAGAACGTTCAGGTAGTACATGGGATATCCCGGCGCCGCGACGCACGGACCGTGGTAGCCCCGAGGGATCAGGAACACGTCACCGTCGCGCACGGTCACGTCCTCGTCGATCGTGCCGTCGTCGGTGTACGTGCGGTGGAAGCCGAAGCCTGTGCGGGAAGGCGTCACGCCGTCGCGGTCGGCGATGCGGAAGTAGTAGATCTCCTCGTTGTTCACCTCGCACGGCTCCGAAGAGTCGTGCTTGTGCGGCGGGTACGAGGACCAGTTGCCGTCCGGGGTGATCAGCTCGCACGCGTTGAGCTTGTCCGCGTGGTCCCACACGCCCGGCACACCGAAGTTGGTCACCTGTCGGGTGGCGTTGCCGGAACCGCGCACCTCGACCGGAACCGCGTCGGCCGGGCCGTACTTCGGAGCAAGACGCCGGGTGCACCGAGCCATCGGCAAAGCCACTTCACAACCGTCTACAGAGGACAGAGCGACCGAGGCGTCGCGCGGAACGTAAGCGAAGTCCGTGACACGAGTGAACACCGAGTCACGGCCCTGCAGTTCGTAACGCTCGGAATCGACGTCAACCGTCAAGGACCCGGCCAGCGGCAGCACGAAGGCCTCGAACTCGCCGGTCTCGACGATGCGCGACCCACCGGCCTCGATCCGCAGCACGCGAAGTCCCGTGTACGCCCAACCCGCGTCCTCCGGCGTCAGCGAAATGACGTCCGAGGAAGTCGAGAGCGTCCCCTGTGGACGGTGCAACGTCATACCGTGACTCCCTTTGCGGTACGCAGGATTTCGGCAGCGGCGGCAACGGCGGCGGCGACATCACCGTCCGGCGGGTAGAGCAACGCACGGCCGACGACCAGGCCGCGCACGGTCGGGTGGCGCAGCGAACGGCCCCACGATGCGAGGTCGTCCTCGGGATTCGCCGACGGCACGCCGCCGAGTACCAGAGCGGGCAGCGCCGTGGTGTCCAGCACGATCTCCGGCTCGTCCGGCGCGGGCAGCTTCAACCAGGTGTACGCGGAGGTCGCTCCCAAGCCCGCAGCCACGGCCGATGCCCGCGACAAGGCCGCGGAATCCTTCTGCAGCACCAGCTTGTCGTTATGATCACGCTTGTAGGGCAACGGCTCGACCATCGCCATCAGGCCGTGTTCAGCGAGTTCGGTGACGGCTCGCGCGCAGCCTTCCAGGGTCGGGATCGTGCCGGGGTCCGAGTCGACCAGGCGCAGCAGCATCTTGCCGCCGTCCAGCCCGAACGTCGCGATGGACGCCGCGTCGTAGGCGGTGAACCTGTCGTCGATCTCCCAGTCCGCACCGGCCAGGCCACCGCGGTTCATCGAGCCGATGACCACGCGCTCGTTGAGGCCGTCGAGCAGCAGCAGGTCCTCGATCACGTCCGGTGTGCCGAGCACACCGTCGACCTCCGGATTCGCCAGCGCTGTCAGCAACCGGGCGAGCAGCGACCGTCGGTCGGCCATCGCCAGCGGATCACCGCCGACGCCCAGCGCGCCCCGCGCCGGGTGGTCCGCCGCGACCAGGAACAGCGTGGACTTGCCGTTCAGCAACGAATTGCGCCGCTTGCGCAACTGGTACGCCCGCCTGATCGAGCCGGGGTCCTCAGCCCGCCGCCACAGCAGTTCGCGCCACTGCCCATCAGTGATCACAGCAGCTCCTCGATCTCTTTCTGGTCCGGCATCGCGTCGGCGCAGGCCAGCCGGGACGCCACGATCGCCCCGGCCGCGTTGGCGTAGCGGGCGATCTTCACCGGGTCCCAGCCCGACAGCAGGCCGTGCACCAGCGACCCGCCGAACGCGTCACCGGCTCCCAGCCCGCAGACCACCTCGACCGGGTTGGGCTCGACGGTCCACCTGCCCTCCGGCGTGGCCACGAGAACGCCCTCTGCGCCCTTCTTGACCAGTGCCAGCGACAGTCCGCGGGCCAGCAGGCGGTCCGCGGCCTCGTCGGGGTCGGACGTGCCGACCGCGACCTCGACCTCGGTCCGGTTTCCGACGGCGACCGTGACGTGGTCGAGCATCCAGCCGATCTCGGCGCGCGCGGTCTTGACGTCCGGCCAGAACATCGGCCGGTAGTCGAGGTCGAGCACCGTGTGCGACTTGCGGTTCCGACTGGCGAGCATCATGCGCTGGGTGCCACGGGCGGGTTCGGCGGAAACGCCGGTGCCCGTCACCCACAGCAGCGGGACGTCGCGCACGAGGGACCACGGCACGTCGTCCTCGTTCAACGTCAGGTCCGGCGCGGTCGGCAGCCGGTAGAACAGCAGCGGCGGGTCCGCCGGCGGGTTGAGCTCGCAGAACACCACCGGGGTCAGCAGGTCGGGCGAGGTGCCGACGTGCTCCGACGACACCCCGAAGCCCTCGAGCGCCTGGCGGACGTAGGTTCCGAAGCCGTCAGGACCGACCTTGGTGAGGACACCGGCCCTGCGCCCCAGCCGCGCGGCGGCGACCGCGACGTTGGTCGCGGTGCCGCCGAGCGACTTGGCGAAGGTGCTGACCTCGGCCAGCGGCACCCCCGACTGCTCGGGGTAGAGGTCGACACCGACCCTGCCGACGGTCAGCACTTCCAGAGACGACGTCACGCCTCGACACTCCTCAGCTCGTGCGCGAGGGCTTCGAGTTCGGCGCCACCGGCCATCTGGCGCGTGAGCTCCTCGATGCCGATCTCCGACTTCTCGTAGCTGCCCAGCGCGCGGCCGCGCTTGAGCAGCAGGAACCGGTTGGCGACCGGGTAGGCGTGGTGCGGGTTGTGCGTGATCAGCACGACGCCGAGGCCGCGATCACGGGCCTGGGC
Organism: Lentzea roselyniae; assembly: GCF_039537795.1. NCBI lineage: Bacteria > Bacillati > Actinomycetota > Actinomycetes > Pseudonocardiales > Pseudonocardiaceae > Lentzea > Lentzea roselyniae. Next base: position 120,957 of record NZ_BAABBE010000006.1, on the reverse strand, counting down.
GACGTACTTCAGCACGACACCGGCCTGCTTCACGCCGAGAGCCGCGGTCGGCTCGTCCAGGATCAGCACCTTGGCACCGAAGTGCACCGCGCGGGCGATGGCGACGCACTGCCGTTCACCACCCGACAGCGTGCCGACCGGCTGTTCCACGTCGCGCAGGTCGATGCCCATGTCGGACAACGCCTTCTTGGTGATCTCCCGGCCCTTCCTGCGGTCCAGGAAGCCGAAGCGGGTGGTCGGCTCGGAACCCAGGAAGAAGTTGCGCCACACCGACATCAGCGGCACTACCGCGAGATCCTGGTACACGGTCGCGATGCCGCGGTCCAGCGCCTCGCGCGGCGACGAGAACCTGACCTCGTCGCCCTCGACCTTGAACGAGCCCTGGTCGTGCTGATGGACTCCGGCCAGGATCTTGATCAGCGTCGACTTGCCGGCGCCGTTGTCGCCGAGCACGCAGGTGACCTCACCCGCGTTGACCACAGTGGACACATCGCTCAGCGCGATGACGCTGCCGTAGGTCTTGCCGATGTTCTCGACCTCGATGAGTGACGTCATCGCTTCACCCTTTCCGCCCGACGGCGAAGCATGTTGTTCACCAGCACGGCCGCCAGCAGCATCACGCCGAGGAACAGCTGGAACCAGTCGCTGTTCCAGCCCGCGTAGACGATGCCCTGCCGCGCCATGCCGAAGATCAGCGCGCCGATCGCCGCGCCCACCGCGGAACCGAAGCCGCCGGTCAGCAGACAGCCGCCGATCACCGCCGCGATGATGTACTGGAACTCCAGGCCGATGCCCTGGTTCGCCTGCACGCTCGCGTACCGCAGGATGTTGATCGAGCCGACGAGCCACGCGGCGAACGCCGTCGTCATGAACAGCAGGATCTTCGACCGCACGACCGGCACACCGACCGCGCGCGAGCTCTGCGCGGCACCACCGATCGCGAAGATCCAGTTGCCGAACTTGGTGCGCACCAGCACGGTCGAGGCGATGACCGTGAACAGGACCCACCAGATGATCGACACGTAGAAGCTGGCGCCACCGATCTGGAACGTCGAGGCGAACAGGAAACCCGCCGACTCGTAGCCCTCGGTGGCACGCATGCCCGACACCTGCACGCTGCCGGTGACCAGGCGGGTGACGCCGAGGTTGAGGCCCTGCAACGCGAGGAAGCTGCCGAGCGTCACGATGAAGCTCGGCAGGCCCGTGCGCATCACGAGCCAGCCGTTCAACGCGCCCACCGACAACGCGAAGGCGAGCGACACCAGCAGTGCCAGCCAGACGTTGAGGCCCAGCTGGGTGGCGAGGAGAGCCGTGACGAGCGCGGTGGACGCGGTCATGACACCGGCGGACAGGTCGAACTCGCCACCGATCATGAGCAGCGCCACCGCGACCGCCATGATGCCGAGCATGGAGGCGTCGTCCAGCCACGTGGCCGCGCCGCCCAGGCTCAGGAACTGCTCGGTGACCACGGAGAAGAACAGGAACACGAGCAGTGCGCCGAGCATGGCGCCGATCTCCGGACGCACGACCAACTGGTCGAGCAGCCTGGGCTTGCTCAGCCGTTCGTCGGCAGCCGGTGGAGCCTTGGCCGTCACGGTCATCTCCCCGCTCACTCCTTACCGCTTGCCGTTCTTGGCGTACTCCGCGACCTTGTCCACATTGGACTTGTCGACGAAGCCGGGACCGGTCAGGACGGGCTTGCCACCGCCGAGCGTGTTGGCGTTGTCCTTGAACAGCTTCAGCATCACGATCGGCAGGTAGCCCTGCTGGTACTGCTGCTGGTCGACGGCGAAGAGCACCTCGCCCGCCTTGATCGAGTTGACCACGTCCGCGTTCAGGTCGAACGTCGCGACCTGCGCCTTCGAGCCCGCGCCCTTGATGGCGGACGCCGCGTTCACGGCTACCTGCGGGTTCAGCGTGAGCACGCCGTCGACCGCGGTGTCGGACTGCAGCTTGGCCTTGATGCGGGCCTCGATGTCGGTCGGGTTGCTGATGTCGACCTGCAGGTTCTCCACCGCGCCGCCGAAACCGGTGCGGGCACCGTCGCAGCGCTGGTTGAGGCCCGTGTTGCCGGCCTCGTGGATCACGCACAGCAGCTTGGTCCGGCCGGCCGCCTTGAGCTTCTTGCCGGCTTCCTCGCCTGCGATCGACTCCTCCTGGCCGACGTGCGCCATGGCACCGAACTCGGCGCTCTTCGCGCCGCCGGAGTTGATCGTGATGACCGGGATGCCCGCCTTCACCGCGTTCTCGATGGAGGTCTTCAACGCGTCCGGGTTCGCCATCGACACCACGATGCCGCCGACCTTCTGCGACACGGCGTTGTCGATCAGCTTGGCCTGGGCGCCGGGGTCGCCGTCGGAGTTGTAGGTGACGCCGACGCCGAGCTGCTTGCCCGCGTCCTCCGCACCGACCTTCACCACGCTCCAGAACGCGTCACCCGCGGTGCCGTGCGTGACGACGGCGACCTTGAGATCACCGCTCGCCGGCGCGCTGTTGTTCTGCGTGTTCTGGGTGTTGGTTCCCGTGGGACCGCTACAAGCGGCGAGTAGAGCAACTGCGAGTACGGTGCTTACTGCACCCGCGCGGATGACCAAGCGAGACTTCATCGTCTCCAGTCCCTTCAGAGGATCTTGCTGAGGTGCGCGAGGCTGCGCGCGGTGTCCTTCAGTGGCTTGTCCACTGGACTTCCGTCCTTGAGCCGCGTGTCCTGCTCAAGCACGAACCATCCGGTGTAGCCCGCCTCTTGAACGAGCTTCACCAGCGCTTCCACGTCCACGTCGCCGTCCCCGAGCGGCACGTAGATGCCCTGTTCCACGGCATCGGTGTAACTGAACTCGCCGCTGCGCACCTTCGCCGCGATCTCGTCACGCACGTCCTTGAGGTGCACGTGACCGATCCGGTCCGGGTAGCGGCGCGCCAGCTCGACCGGGTCCGTGCCACCGATGAGGAGGTGGCCGGTGTCCAGGCAGAGCTGGAGATCGGAGTCCGCGAGGAACCTCTCGACCTCCGCCTCCCGCTCGACGTGGGTGCCCACGTGCGGGTGCAGCACGGTCTTGAGACCGTGCCCGGCGGCGATCTCACGGATCTTCGCGCAGGTGTCGACGAGGGTGGTCCACTCGTCGTCAGTGAGCTGGGGGCGCTCGTCGTAGCCGTCGAGCCCGGTCGCGGCAGCGAGCACGAGCACCTCGGCCCCGCCGGCCCGGAGGATCCCGGCCACGCGGTCGGCTTCGTCCAGAGTGGACTGCACGTCCGTGTGCAGCGTGACCGCGAGGAAGCCGCCGACCAGCGTCAGCTCGAACTCGCTGAGCATCGCCTTCAGTGCACCGGGGTCGGCCGGCAGGTAGTCGGGCGGCCCGAGCTCAGTGGCCGACAGCCCCAGTTCGTTCATCTCGGTGAGCACCGTCGTCGCGGGCAGGACGTTGCCCCAGCCGGGAACCTCGCACACGCCCCACGAGATCGGTGCTCCAGCGATCTTCGCCATGCTCTCAGTTCCCCTCGATCCGCACCGGTGCGCCCGTGCGGCGCGACCGCTCACACGCTTCAGCCAGACGGAGGCTGATCAGACTCTCCCGCGCCGGTGACGGGTTCGCGACTTCGCCCGTGATGACCTGCGTGAACAGGTTCATCTCGTTGACGTACGCACGGTGGAAGCGCTCGGGGAAGCCGGGGTAGGCGTCCGGTCCGGCCACGTGGCCACCGGGCTCCAGCGAGTTCAGCGGGGTGCGCGGGTCGACGCCCGCGACCAGCGAGTCCTTGCTGCCGAGCACCTCGATGCGGTGGTCGTAACCGACCGGATCGTGGCGGCCACCGGCCAGCGTCGCGTGCGCACCGCCCGCGAACTTCAGCATCACGACCGCGTTGTCCACGTCGTCGGCGTCCGCGAACGCCTGGTGCACCAGCACCGAACCGCTCGCGTAGACCTCGACGACGGGCTCGCCGACCAGCCACGGCACGCAGTCCAGGTCGTGGATCAGCAGGTCGCGGAAGATGCCACCGGACGCGGGCAGGTAGGAGAAGTCGGGCGGGTTGGCGTCGTTGCCGACCGCCCTGACCAGGTAGATGTCGCCGACCTCGCCCGCGCGGATGCGGCGGTTCAGCTCGTAGATGGCCGGGTCGAACCGGCGCTGGAAGCCCACGAGGACCTCGACCCCGGACTTCTCGACGTCCTCGACCAGCGCGGTCATCTCGGTGAGGTCGCTCGCGATCGGCTTCTCGCACAGCGTGGGGACACCCTGGGCGATCGCCGCGCGCAGCATCTCCGGGTGGGTGTTCGTCGGGGTGGCGAGCAGCACGCCGTCGACGTTGCCGAGCAACGTGTCGAGGTCGTCCACCGCCTTGGTTCCGCTCAGCTCAGCCGACGCCTGCGCGGCGCGACCGGGCACCGGGTCGAAGAGAAGCACCTCGTCGACTCGATCCAGTGCGGCGAGGTTGGTCGCGTGCATGGTGCCGATCCTGCCGACACCCGCTACTCCGATCCGCATCGCAGGTTTCCCCTGTTCTCGGCCGTGATGTGTTAGAGCGCTCTATTGGTTGGAGCGCTCTAATGCTGTAACTTCGGCCACAGGGTGTCAAGAGGGGAGGTGGTTCCAGATGGTCAGACCGACGATGGAAGACGTCGCTCTGCGCGCGGGCGTCTCCCGTGCACTGGTGTCACTGGTGATGCGCGGCTCACCCAAGGTGAGCGAGATGCGACGCACTGCTGTGCTGAAAGCCGCGGAGGAACTGGGGTACTCGCCGCACGCGATGGCGCGGTCGCTGGCTTCACGCACGTCGACGGTGCTCGGCGTGATGGTGTCCGACCTGCACAACGCGTTCTTCGCCGAGGTCGTCGACGGCATCGACGAGGTCGCGCGCGAGCAGGGGTTCGACATCATCATCAACACCGGCGGCCGCTCGCCCGCCCGTGAACGCCGCGCGCTGGAGTCGCTGCTCTCCTTCCGCCCCGCCGGGCTGATCCTGCTGTCGCCCGTCGTCCCGGCGACGGCGATCGGCAAGGCCGCTGAACAGCTACCGATCGTGCTCGTGGCCCGATCTTCGCGCGTGTCCACAGTGGACACCGTGAACGACGATGGCGAGCAGGGCGCCCGATTGGCCGTTGATCACCTCGTATCGCTGGGGCACAAGAGAATTGCCCATTTGGACGGCGGTGAAGGCACCCAGGCCGGACCTCGCCGGCGCGGCTACATCGCGGCCATGGAGGCGCACGGGCTCACGCCGCAGGTCGTGTCGTCGGAGTACACCGATGCGGCCGGTGCGCGAGCGATCCGTTCGTTGCTCTCGGACGGCGCCCTGCCCACGGCCATCCTGTCCTGCAACGACTTCAACGCCGTCGGCGCCATCTCGGCGCTGGAGGACGCCGGGTTGCGCGTGCCTCAGGACGTTTCCGTCGTGGGGTACGACAACACTTCGCTGGCGGCACTCCGCCACGTCTCGCTGACCACGATCGACCAGCCCCGTGCCGAGTTCGGCCGGCTGGCCGCGGTCGCCCTGCTGCAGCGGGTCCGCGAAGAGCGCACCGAACCCGTGCGCCACCTCCTCAATCCCTCTCTCGTCGTCCGCAACACGACCGCTCCTCCAGCGACTTCGCGTCGGTCGTCCGACCCCCTCTTCTCGTCAACCGCCGCAGGCGATTCGGCTGGAAGCGGGGACCGGACGGCCGACTCACAGGCGAAGTCGCCGGAGCGGCGAAGCCGCGACCAATAACACGGAGGCGCAAGTTGAGCACCATCCCCCACTGGATCGACGGCGCCCGCACCACTGGGGTGTCGTCCCGGACGTCCGACGTCTTCAACCCGGCCACCGGAGAGGTCGCCGCGCAGGTCGTGCTGGCCGAGCAGGCCGACGTCGACCTCGCGGTGTCGTCCTCGCTGAAGGCCGCGCAGTCCTGGTCGGAGTCGTCCCTGTCGACCCGCAGCCGGATCCTGTTCGCCTACCGGCACCTGCTGCACGAGGCGCGCGACGAGCTCGCCGCGATCATCACGTCCGAGCACGGCAAGGTGCTGTCCGACGCCGCCGGCGAGGTGCAGCGCGGTCTCGAGGTCGTCGAGTTCGCGTGCGGCATCCCGCAGCTGCTGAAGGGCGAGCACTCCGAGCAGGTTTCGCGCGGGGTCGACGCGTACTCGCTGCGCCAGCCGCTCGGTGTGGTCGCGGGCATCACGCCGTTCAACTTCCCCGTGATGGTGCCGATGTGGATGTTCCCCATCGCCATCGCGACCGGGAACACGTTCATCCTCAAGCCTTCCGAGCGCGACCCGTCCGCGTCGATCCGCCTGGCCGAGCTCTTCCAGGAGGCGGGCCTGCCCGACGGTGTGCTCAACGTGCTGCAGGGCGATGCCTTCGCGGTCAACGCGTTGCTGGACCACCCGGACGTCTCCGCTGCCTCGTTCGTCGGCTCGACCCCGATCGCGAAGCACGTCTACTCGCGCGGCACCGCGGCCGGCAAGCGCGTTCAGGCCCTGGGCGGCGCGAAGAACCACATGGTCGTGCTGCCGGACGCCGACCTGGACGTCGCCGCAGACGCCGCCGTCTCCGCCGGTTACGGCTCCGCGGGCGAACGCTGCATGGCGATCTCGGTCGTCGTCGCCGTGGGCGAGACGGGCGACGCGCTCGTCGAGAAGATCGCCGCGAGGACCCGCGACCTGCACCCGTCGGTGCTGCCCGGCACGGATCCGTCCGCTCAGATGGGCCCACTGGTCACCGGCGTGCACCGGGACAAGGTCCGTTCCTACGTGGACGCGGGCGAAGCTGCCGGCGCGACGCTCGTCGTCGACGGCCGCGGTTACGCGCCGGAGGGTGCGGAGAACGGTTTCTGGCTCGCCCCAACGCTCTTCGACCACGTCACCCGCGACATGACGATCTACACCGACGAGATCTTCGGGCCGGTGCTCTCGGTCGTGCGCGCCGACACGTTCGAGGACGCCGTGGAACTGGTGAACGCCAACCAGTACGGCAACGGCACGGCCATCTACACCGGTGACGGGCTGGCCGCGCGCGAGTACCAGCGACGCGTGCACGTCGGCATGGTCGGCATCAACGTGCCGATCCCCGTGCCGATGGCCTACTACTCGTTCGGCGGCTGGAAGGACTCGCTGTTCGGCGACACGCACGTGCACGGCGCCGAGGGCGTCAAGTTCTACACCCGCGCGAAGGCGATCACGGCTCGGTGGCCGCAGCAGCACGGCGTGAACCTGGGCTTCCCGACGCACGGCTGATCCGTTCGGCCCAACGGTGGCACTGTCCGCATTCAGCGAACAGGGCCACCGTTTGTATTTGGTACGAACCAATTCACACACCCGCGACCCGCTGATCTGGGCCGACGAACTAAGCGAACGATTGTCCTGCTGCAAATTTCCAAAGTTCGCTGATCATGGAATATTCCGACACAGCTCGTCCGTTCGACAAAGGTGCTGGACACGGCGGTAGGATCCGCGCTCACACAGCCGAACAACGCTTCCTTTCTCGCGGGCGCGATCCCGTTCGTTACAGCGCTTGCGGGAAAGGAAGAAGAACGCCGCAGCAGGAGGACCGAACACGATGTCGCCCAGCGAGGACGACAGTCCGTTCGCGACAGCACGCCGCGCCACCACATGTACCGAGTTCATCTGCGCGCTGAACCAGCTGCGCCTGACCAGAGGTTTGTCGTACCAGCAGGTGTCGGACAGCGCAGGTACCGGAGTGCTGCCGAAGAGCAGCGCTCACGCGCTGTGCACCTTCCGGTTCCCGAAGCGGGAAGACCAGCTCCGGGCCTTTCTGACCGGGTGCGGAGAGCCGGCCGACGCACGCGACGAGTGGGTGGAGCAGTGGCGGCGCGTGGCGGCCTCCCGCGCCAACAGGAGGCCGCACCCCGCTGCTCAGCTGGTCCAAAGCTCGGCCAGGGGTTTCTCACCACCGGAATGAGCATTCCGGCACGTTCGCGAGCCTAACGGCCCGCAACGGTGCCCACCAGACTGTTGGACGGCATTGGACGTGGTCAATACGACCAATTGCCCACCGCATGGTCAAGGCCGCCGGAAAAAGTGACAAAAACTGGTCAGTTGGACTTCGTTGGACGATGCCGGACGCCGTTGCACGGGACATGAAAAACCTGGACGGAGATTCGGTTGGCAATCACCCGTGCGAGTGACAGGATCGTGGTCAAGCCGTTATGTCGCGGAGTTTCTGCAGCAACGCCAATTGCCCGCACGGACGCTTTCCGCACATCCGGCTTCTCTCTGTTCCGCCAACCCAGCTGGTCCGCCCGGCGCACGGTGCCGCCCTGCGCCGGGTCCCCCCATCCAGGAGTTCGCATGACCACCACCCCGTACCACGGGGCACTGCACCCGCGGCGAAAGTGCACCACCTCCACCGCCAGCACCGTCCTGCTGGCCGCGACCGCGTTCGTCTTCACCGGCTGGATGCTCGCGCAGGGTCACTCGCCGGTCGTCGCCGTCGCCACGACGAGCGCAGTTCTGGCCGTGACCACCGCGGTGAGCCGCAGCCGGTTGTTCAGCGCCAGGTTCGGCCCGCTGCCGCCGGCCAACCCGATGGTGATCTGGCAGGGCGAAGAGCGATGACCTACCCGGAGGGCGATCCGCTCGAACGCCTGAACCGGCTCTGGTCGCAGCTCCTGCTTGGACTGTCCAGGCCTGGCAGGCGGGCCGAGGCGCTGGCGGCGTACCGCGAGGTGCGCGTGATCCTCAGGGCCGAGCTCGGCATCGACCCTGAGCCTGCGTTGCCGTTGGTCGCGACGTCGACCGCCGAGCTGCGGGCGGCGACGGCGGCCGAGTTCATCGAGCTGCTGAGGACGATCCACGTGCGGTCCGGGCTGACCCTGCCGGAGGTTTCCCGGCGGGCGGGCCAGGTGCTGCCGCGCAGCCAGGTCTACTCGTTGCTCAAGCGCGGCAGGCTGCCGACGAAACCCGAGCAGGTGCAGGCGTTCGTCACGATCTGCGGGTTGCCCGAGCCACAGGTCGCGCGTGTGATGGAGCTGTGGGTGACGTTGCGGGAGCAGACAGAGTTGGCGGTCAGCGCCACGGAGGACGACAAACCGTTCGCGATCCTGATCGTGCGCAGTGCTTGACGCACGCGGGGCCCAGCGTTCCCAGAAGGAAACGCCGGGCCCCACCTGCCGTTTTCAGGCGTCGACCTTCTCGCGCTCCGGAGTGGGAGCGGCAGGAGGAGTCGGCTTCGGCAGGAACTTCCTGATCAGCGGGAAGAACACGATCACCAGCACGACGATGTAGACGATGACCGCCATCGGGCTGTTGACCAGGCCGGTCAGCGAGCCGTCCGAGAGCTGCAGCGAACGGCGCATCTGCTGTTCCGCGGCCGGGCCGAGGATCACGCCGATGATCGCGGGCAGCACCGGCAGGCCGTAGCGGCGCATCCCGAAGCCCAGCAGGCCGATCACGAACATCAGCAGCAGGTCGAAGATGTCCGCGTTCACCGCGTAGGCGCCGACCGAGGCGAAGAACAGGATGCCCGCGTAGAGGTACGGACGCGGGATGCGCAGCAGCTTCGCCCACAACGGCGCCAGCGGCAGGTTCAGCACCAGCAGCAGCGTCAGGCCGATGAACAGCGACGCGATCAGCGCCCACACCAGGCCGGACTCCCGCTGGAACAGCAGCGGGCCCGGCTGGATGCCGTACTGCTGGAACGCCGCGAGCATCACGGCCGCGGTGGCCGTCGTCGGCAGGCCCAGGGTCAGCATCGTGACCAGAGTGCCCGCGGCGGAGGCGGAGGCCGTGGACTCCGGGCCCGCGACGCCTTCGATGGCGCCCTTGCCGAACTCGTCCTTGTGCTTGGAGAGCCGCTTCTCCGTCACGTACGACAGGAAGGTCGGGATCTCCGCGCCACCGGCGGGGATCGCGCCGAACGGGAAGCCGATCGCCGGGCCGCGCAGCCACGGCTTCCAGGTGCGCTTCAGGTCCGCACGGGACAACCACGGCCGCCCCACCGGGATCGGCTCGAACGGCTTGCGCCGCAGGTGAGCCGCGACCCACAGGGCCTCGCCGACTGCGAACAGCGCCACGGCCACCACGACGATGTCGATGCCGTCGGCCAGGTGCAGCGAGCCGAACGTGAGGCGCTGCTGGCCCGTCATCTCGTCGAGGCCGACCAGGCCGAGGGTCAGGCCGATGAGCAACGACGCCACACCGCGGATGCGTGAGGAACCGAGCACCGAGGTCACCGCGATGAACGCGAGCACCATGATCGCGAACAGGTCCGGCGCGCCGATGTCGACGGCGTGCTTGGCCACGAACGGTGCCAGCAGGACGATCAGGAGCGTGCCGATGATGCCGCCGGTGAAGTGGCCGATGGCAGCTGCTGCAAGCGCTTGCGCACCACGTCCCTTGCGGGCCATGGGATTGCCTTCGAACGCGGCGACCACCGCCGCGCTCTCACCCGGTGTGTTCAGCAGGATCGACGTCGTCGAGCCGCCGAACATGCCGCCGTAGTAGATGCCGGCGAACATGATGAACGCGCCGGTCGGCTCCATGCCGTAGGTGACGGGCAGCAGCAGGGCCACCGCCATCGCCGGGCCGATGCCGGGGAGGACACCGATCGCGGTGCCCAGCAGCACGCCGATGGCGGCGAGCAGCAGGTGTGTCGGCGTCAGCGCGGTCGCGAAGCCGTCGAGCAGTTGTTCCACCTAGAACACCTCCATCAACGGGCCACCGGGGAGCGGGACGCCGAGCAGGTTGTTGAAGATCACGAACGTGAGGATCGAGAGACCGGCTGCGATCAGCGGGTCCCGCACGTACGCCCTGCTGCCGAGCGCGTAGGCCGCGCCCCAGAACAGGATCGCGCCGGAGATCGGGAAGCCGACCACGCCGATCAGCGCGGCGTTCGCGAGGAAGGCACCGCACAGCAGCAGAACCGTGCGCCAGTCGGCGGGTGCGGACAGGTCGACGTCCTCGCCGGCCTCCGCCTCGCCACGACCGCCGCGCAGCACGTCACGGGCAAGCAGCGCCGCGACGAGCAGGAGCAACGAGCCGACGAGGATCGGCACCGCCTTCGGGCCGACCGGGCCGCGCTGGGCGAAGTCGGTGGGGATGCGCAGCGCGTCGGTCAGCACCAGCACGCCGAGCACGACCAGCAGGGCGCAGATGCCCAGCTCAGAGCGTTCTCGCAACCAACTCTTAGTCGCTGTCATGCCAGCCCCAAGTCCTTCAGCACCGTTGCCACCCGCTTGTTCTCGTTTTCCAGGAAGGTCTTGAACTGGTCTCCCGGTGCGAACGCGTCGGTCCAGCCGTTGCGCTGCAAGGCCTCTGTCCACTGCGGCGTCTTCTGCAGCCGCGCGAACACGTCGACCAGCTTGTCGCGGTCGGTCTGCGTGATGCCGGGCGGCGCCACGATGCCGCGCCAGTTGGTGAACTCGACGTCCACACCGGCTTCCTTGAGCGTCGGCGCGTCGATGCCGCTGATGCGCTTCGCGCTCGTCACTGCGAGCACCCGCAGGGTGCCGGCCTGGATCTGGTCGCGGTACTCGCCGATGCCGGAGACGCCGAACGCGACCTTGCCGCCGAGCACCGACGCCAGCAGCTCGCCACCGCCGTCGAACGGGATGTAGTTGACGCTCTTGGGCGCCAGCCCGACGCCCTTGGCCATCAGCATCGGGGCCAGGTGGTCGGGTCCGCCCGGTGCCGAACCGCCGCCGACCGTGACGGTGCCGGGGTTGGCCTTCCACGCGTCCACGAGTTGTTGCAGCGATGTGTACGGCGAGTCCTTCGAGACCACAACGATGTCCGGTTCCTCGATCAGCCTCGCGATCGGGGTGGTGTCGAGCAGCGAGTTCGGCGACTTGTTCGTGTACACCGCGCCCACGACACCCAGGCCCATCGACATGATCAGCTTGCCGTTGCCGCGCTCACCGACCGTGCGCCCGAGTCCGACCGTGCCGCCAGCGCCGGGGAGGTTGAACACCTCGGCGTTGCGCAGCAGGTCAGCGTCCTCCATGGCCTTCGCCGCGGTGCGGGCCGTGATGTCGTAACCGCCACCCGGCTGGTTCGGCACCAGCACGCGCAGTGACCGCACCTGGCTGGTCTCGCCGCTGTCCGCACCCGGCGTCAGCAGCGGTGGCACCAGCAGGACGGCGAGCAACGCCGTCGCCACCGCCACCCACACCTTCACCGACACTGTGATCCCCGCCTCTCGTCTGCGTGGTTCGACATGTTGCTCTGGTGTAAACCTTGATGTCGCTCTTGCGCTTCTAAGGTTTCTTTCGGTCTTTCTGGTCACGGGAGGTTTCATGCGCCGCCGCCGTTCCCTGGCCAGCCAGCTCCTAGTGTGGCAACTCGTCGTCGTCACGTTGCTACTGTGCGCGGTCGGCGCGCTGACGGTCGTCCAGACGGGCAGCAACTTTCGCTCCAACGAGGAACGCCGGATGCTGTCCGTCGCGGAGACGGTGGCGGCCAACTCGCTGGTCCAGGAGCAGATGGGCAACTGGCGCCTGCTGTCCGCGCCCGCCGAGACGGCCCGCAGCCTGTCCGGCGCCTCCTACGTGCTGATCCTCGACGACCGGCGGCTCGTGATCGCCTCGCCGGACCCGGCCCAGATCGGGTCCACTCTGGACACCAGGACCACCGCGCTGGAAGGCAGGTCGTGGACGGGGACGGTCGGCGACTCGATCGAGGCGCACGTGCCGGTGTTCGATCCGGTCAGCCGCAAGGTCAACGGCATGGTGATCGCGGGCGCCGAGGAACCGGGGATCTTCGCGGGTGCGCTGTCCCAGCCGGTCGACGTGCTGCGCTACCTGGCGATCGCGCTGGTCATCGGCGTGACCGGGTCGCTGCTGCTGGCCCGCCGCGTGAAGAACCAGACGCTCGGGCTGGAGCCGCACGAGATCACCGCGCTGGTGGAGAACCGCGAGGCGTTGCTGCACGGCATCAGGGAGGGCGTCGTCGGCCTCGACGCCCAGAACCGGATCACGCTCGTCAACGACCACGCGAGCGACCTGCTGGCACTGCCGGACGACGCGCTCGGCCGCTCTGTCGAGGAACTGGAGCTCAACGACCGGCTGCGCGACGTCCTGACCGGCCGCGCGACCGGTGTCGACCAGCTGGTGCTGCGGCAGGGCGTCGTGCTCACGCTGAACCGCATGCCGATCGAGGGCGCCGGCGCGGTCGTGACGTTGCGAGATCGCACGGAACTGCTTGCGCTGCAACACGAACTGGACGCGTCGCAGCACGCGACGGACACGTTGCGGGCGCAGGCGCACGAGTTCGCGAACCGGCTGCACACGATCGCCGGCCTGATCGCGCTGAAGGAGTACGACGAGGTCACCAACTACATTCACCAGATCAGCTCGGCCCAGGACCAGTGGAGGGCCGAGGTCAGCGCGTGCATCGGCGACCCGGCCGTGGCCGCGTTGCTGATCGCCAAGGCCTCGCTGGCCGCCGAGCGCGGCACGGCGCTGCGGATGGAACCGGACAGCGTGCTGGGGCGCGTGGACGAGGCGTTGTCGGCGGATCTGGTGATGGTGCTGGGAAATCTCGTCGACAACGCGTTGGATGCACTGAGTTCGCTGAGCGCCAACGGAGCTCAGAAGTGGATCGAGGTGGGTGTGATGCAGTTGGACGACGAGGTCCAGGTCGTCGTGCGCGACTCCGGCCCCGGTGTGGCGCCGGAACTGGCGGAAGAGGTGTTCCGGCACGGGTTCACGACCAAGGCGGCATCGCACGGCGAGCGCGGCATCGGCCTCGCGTTGATCAGACGGGCGTGCCTGCGGCGCGGTGGCTCGGTGAACGTGTCGGGCTCGGTCTTCACCGCAAGGCTGCCCTGGTGATCCGGGTGCTCGTCGTCGACGACGACTTCATGGTGGCCAAGGTGCACAGCGGCTACGTCGCGCGCACCGAGGGTTTCGAGGTGGCCGGGGTCGCGCACACCGGCGGGGACGCGTTGCAGCTGGTGGCATCGTTGAAGCCGGATCTGGTGCTGCTCGACATCTACCTGCCGGACCAGAGCGGCCTGGAAGTGCTGAAGTCGTTGCGCGCCAACGAGGACGTGGACGTCATCGTGATCACCGCCGCGACCGACGTGGACACCGTGCGCAGTGCGATGCGCGGTGGCGTGCTGCACTACCTGATCAAGCCGTTCGACTACTCGGCACTGCGCGACCAGCTCGCGCACTTCGCGTCTTTGCGGGACAAGCTGCACCGGCTGGACACGGCGGGACAGGCGGACGTGGACCAGGTGTTCGGGGCACGACCCACCTCGAAACCGTTGCTGCCCAAGGGTTTGACACCGGAGACAGCGCGGCTCGTGGAGAACGCCCTGCGCTCGCACCCGGACGGGCTGTCGGCGTCGGAGTGCGCGTCGTCGACCGGCGTCGCACGGGTGAGCGCGCGCCGGTATCTGGAGCACTTCGTGAGCACTGGACGGGCCGAGGTTCGGTTGCGGTACGGCGGAACCGGTCGGCCGGAACGGATCTACGGGCTAGTCCCAGGAGCCTGAGCGGCCGCGTTTGGTCTCCGCGCGCCGCTTCTTGCCGGCGATGCGGCGTTCCTTCGAGCCCTTGCTGGGCTTGGTCGGCTTGCGCATCGGCGGCGGCGGAGCGGCCGCCGCCCTGAGGATCGCGGCGAGGCGTTCCCGTGCGGCTGCGCGGTTCTGCAGCTGCGCACGGTGCTCGGACGCGGCGATCGTGAGCACGCCGTCGACCAACCTGTTCTCCAGGCGATCGAGCATCCGGCCCTTGAGGTGCTCGGGGACCGACGGCGAGGCAGCCAGGTCGAACGAGAGCTCCACGCGGCTGTCCGCAGTGTTCACTCCCTGCCCGCCCGGCCCACCTGACCTGGAAAAACGTTCGCGCAACTCAGACGCCGGGATCACCAGCGTCCGAGTCACGGTCACGTCGTTCATGCCTCCAGGCTAATGGGTGAGGCCCGGCAGAGTCGCGATCTTTATCAGCTCCTCGCGGTCCAGCACCGGTTCCGGCCGCTGCGCGGCACCGAGCAGGTCGGCCTTCCCCCAGAACCTGGAGTCGAACCTGCCGACGTTGTCGCTGGTGACCTGGATGTGCGTGCCGTCCGGGCGCCACGCCTCAGCCAGCAGCACCTTCTGGTTCGTCATCCCGGGCAGGGTCATCAGCGCGATGGTGACCTTGATGCCGTTGCGCTCGTACACGTGACATTCGTTGATGGTGTCGTTGCAGTCGCCGGTGCTGAGCCGGGGTTCCCGGTCGAGCCAGATCGTGACGCCACCGACACCCTGCGCGTCTCGCAGCCGTGCCACGGCCCAGCGCTTGCTGTCGCGGTCGCGGAACTCGAACGCCGTCGCCCGGATCTCCGCGACGTCCTCCACCGCGAAACCGGTCGGGATGACGTCGGCGGTGCGCAGGATCT
Source organism: Lentzea roselyniae (assembly GCF_039537795.1). Classification (NCBI taxonomy): domain Bacteria; kingdom Bacillati; phylum Actinomycetota; class Actinomycetes; order Pseudonocardiales; family Pseudonocardiaceae; genus Lentzea; species Lentzea roselyniae. Next base: position 105,637 of record NZ_BAABBE010000006.1, on the reverse strand, counting down.
GGGTGAGCACCACGTTGCGGTCGACGGCTCCGGACGCCGCCGACACCCCCTCGTCCTTCATCGTCACCTGCGACTGCAGCACATAGCCTGTCGAGCCCAGGCCGACCAGCAAGACCATCGACAGCGCGCCCGCGATGGCCGTGCGCCTGCGGGTGAGCTTGGCCTTGCCCTTGCGGATGACCTCCGAGCGGTAGATCCGCAGCTGCGGCTCGTCCTCCAGCAGGTCGCGCAACGCGGCGAGCCCCTTGGCCGCCTGACTCTTCACCGTGCCCTCCGTCCTGCCGAGGATGCGGGCGGTCTCGGTGATGCTCAAGTCCTCCCAGTACCGCAGCACGACGACGGCGCGCTGGCCCGGCGGCAGGGCGTCCAGCGCCAGGCGCAGGTCGAAGTCCGCCGAGTTGTCTGTCACCGCGGGCTCCGGCACGGCGTCAACCGTGCGTTCACGCTGGAAGAATCCGCGCCTGGACTCGTCGACGGCGGTGCGCACCAGCACCTTGCGCGCGTAGGCGTCGACGCTGTCCTTGCGCACGCGTGACCAGGCCACGTAGAGCTTGATCAGCGCGGTCTGGACGATGTCCTCGGCGCGGTGCCAGTCGCCGCACAGCAGGTACGCCGTGCGGCGCATGACGAGAGCGCGTGCGTCGACGAACTCCCCGAACTCGCGGTCGCGATCCAAGTGCCCCCTCCTCGGTCGCCGCTTAGTACGCGACGACGACCGTAGGGGGTTGCCTCAGAACCGAGGATGGTCGCCGACGACTTCGGCGCCGCCCACCTCGGACTTGGTGACCTCGCCGAGCACCCACGCCGGGACGTGGCGAGCGGTGAGCACGGCCAGCGCGCGGTCGACGTCCTCGGGCGCGACGACGGCGACCATGCCGACGCCCATGTTGAACGCCTTCTCCATCTCCTCGCGCTCCACCCGGCCGCGCTGGGCGATCAGCTGGAACACCGCGGGCGGCGTCCAGGTGCCCCGGTCGAGCTTCGCGTGCATGCCCTGCGGCAGCACACGGGCGAGGTTCGCGGCCAGGCCACCACCGGTGACGTGCGAGAACCCGCGGACCTCCGTCTCGGCGATCAGCGCGAGGCAGTCCTTGGCGTAGATCTTGGTCGGCTCCAGCATCTCCTCGCCGAGGGTGCGGCCGAACTCCTCGACGTGGCCCTCGAGCGGCATCCGCGCGATCTCCAGCAGCACGTGCCTGGCGAGCGAGTAGCCGTTGGAGTGCAGGCCGGACGAGCCCATGGCGATCACGACGTCGCCGTCGCGGACCCGGTCCGGGCCGAGCAGCTTGGACTGCTCGACCACGCCGACGCCGGTGCCGGAGATGTCGTAGTCGTCGTCGCCCATCAGGCCGGGGTGCTCGGCCGTCTCGCCGCCGAGCAGCGCGCAACCGGCCTGGACACAGCCCTCGGCGATGCCCTTGACCAGCGCCGCGATCTTGTCCGGCACGACCTTGCCGACCGCGATGTAGTCCTGCACGAACAGCGGCTCGGCACCGCAGACGACCAGGTCGTCGACGATCATGGCGACCAGGTCGATGCCGATCGTGTCGTGCTTGTCCAGCGCCTGCGCGATCGCGATCTTGGTGCCGACGCCGTCCGTCGACGACGCGAGGACCGGCTCCTTCCAGCGGTCGAGCTTGAGCTGGAACAGGCCGGCGAAGCCACCGATGCCACCGAGCACCTCTGGCCGGTGCGCCTTGGCCGCCCACGGCTTGAGCTTCTCCACCGCCTCGTCACCTGCGGCGATACTGACTCCGGCGGCGGCGTAGGTGGCCTTGGCGCTGTCGGTCACGTCAACTTCTTCCACTTGGATCTGTCAGCTCAGGGACGACGCAAGGCGTCTTCGGCACCATAGCCGTTCGGCAGAACAGGAGCGGCCGAGCCCGACACGCCCTTGAGTCCCTCGAGCAGGTGCTTGCCGATGAGCGCGTCCGGAGGCAGCTCGATCGGGTACTCGCCGTCGAAGCACGCCGAGCACAGCCGCGTCTTGGGCTGCTCGGTCGCGGCGACGAGCTGTTCGAGCGACACGTAGCCGAGCGAGTCGGCGCCGACCGAGCGGCGGATGCCGTCGTCGTCCAGCCCGTTCGCGATGAGCTCCGCCCGCGAGGCGAAGTCGATGCCGTAGAAGCACGGCCACTTGACCGGCGGCGACGCGATCCGCACGTGCACCTCGAGCGCACCGGCCTCGCGGAGCATGCGCACGAGCGCGCGCTGGGTGTTGCCGCGCACGATCGAGTCGTCCACGACGACCAGCCGCTTGCCGCGGATGACGTCGCGCAGCGGGTTGAGCTTCAGCCGGATGCCCAGCTGGCGGATGGTCTGCGACGGCTGGATGAACGTCCGGCCGACGTAGGCGTTCTTGACCAGGCCCGACCCGTACGGGATACCGCTGGCCTGGGCGTAGCCGATCGCGGCCGGGGTGCCGGACTCCGGCACCGGGATCACCAGGTCGGCCTCGACCGGGTGCTCCTTGGCCAGGCGGCGGCCGATCTCGACGCGGGTGGCGTGGACGGACCGTCCGGAGATCGTCGTGTCCGGCCGCGCCAGGTAGACGTACTCGAAGATGCAGCCCTTGGGCTCAGGCGTCGCGAACCGGCTGGACCGCAGCCCGTCGCCGTCGATCGCGATGAGCTCACCCGGCTCGACCTCGCGCACGAAGCTCGCGCCGACGATGTCGAGCGCCGCGGTCTCGCTCGCCACGACCCAGCCGCGCTCCAGCCGGCCGAGCACCAGCGGACGCACACCGTGCGGGTCACGTGCCGCGTAGAGCGTGGACTCGTCGGAGAACGTCAGGCAGTAGGCGCCTTTCACGGTGGGCAGGAGCTCCAGCGCAGCCTGTTCGATGCCCTTGTCGGCCGCCGCGTGGGCGAGCAGGCCGCAGAGGATGTCCGAGTCGGTGGTCGCGCCGTTGCGCTCGACGATGCCGAGCTCCTTGGCCTTGTCGAGCAGCTCGGCGGTGTTCACCAGGTTGCCGTTGTGGCCGAGGCTCAGGCCCGATCCGGCAGCGGTGGTGCGGAACGTCGGCTGCGCGTTCTCCCAGGTCGTGGACCCGGTGGTGGAGTAACGGCAGTGCCCGACGGCCACGTGGCCCTTGAGCGACTGCAGCACCTGCTCGTCGAAGACCTGGCTGACGAGACCGAGGTCCTTGAAGACGACGACCTGCGCCCCGTCCCCGACCGAGATGCCGGCGGCCTCCTGGCCGCGGTGCTGCAGGGCGTAGAGCCCGTAGTAGGTCAGCTTCGAGACGTCCTCACCGGGAGCCCAGACGCCGAAGACGCCGCACTCCTCACGGGGTTCCTGTTCGGGCTGGGAATGGTCGGCGACCACCGAGTTGGCTCCCTCACGAGTGGGGCTGGCTGCAACCCGAGTGTAAGTGGAGCAGGGGGCCAACTACCCCCTTCGCACCCCCGGTGAGGTGACCAAACTCATGCCTTCCGGCACCGAAACAGCTTCGGTGGAGATCGAGTTGGCGTGTCAGGCCTTCTTGCACCCGCTGAGCCTGGTCTGCATGGTTCCCGTCTGGATCGGCCCGTCCTTCTCCTGCCGGGCGGTGCAGGTGAGCTCATCACCGACCTCGACCTCGCCGCCCGAGACCTCGGCCAGAGCCACGCCGAAGCCGTCCCAGTTCTCCTTGCTCAGCGCGTCATCAGGGATCGAACCGACCAGCTCGAGACGCGCCTTCTTCTCGACCGGGCTGTCCTGCGAGAACTGGTAGTCGTAGATCTCGGTGACCTTGAACTTCAGGTCGGCCTGCCAGCTGGAGGCGCAGCCGGCCAGCACAAGGCAGCCGAGCAGAGCAGCTGTGATCCTGCGCATCAGTGGCCCTTTCCGACCTGGAGCACCTGCAGCAACTGGGGATCGCCGGACGCGGTGTTGATCGTCATCCGGTTCCACAGCCAGTAGTAGAGCAGCTCGGCCTCACCGCTGACGGAGGCGTCGCCCTCCTCACCGGGCGCGGCGGCACGCACCTCGGGCACCTCGCCAGGACTGAAGGCGACGTGCCACGACTCGGGCACATCGGCCGGCCGCACGACGGCCACACCAGAAGCCGTGTTGGGCACGTCGCTGTCGAGCTTCGCCGCGACGATCGTGGTGAGCACCTCGTCGATGCCGTCGGCCGCGAGGTCCGGACTGGTCGGGACGAGCTGGCGCAGCGTCGCCTGGACGTCGAACCGGCGCAGCGTCATCTCGTGCGCGATCCGCCGGTGCCACACCCGCGCGAGGTCCGGTGCGGCGGGCGAGAACGTCCACACGGGCCGGTTGCCCGGCACGGCGGGCATGATCTCGTTCGCCGCGGTGAGCTGAAGATCGAGGTATTCCAACGGGGACAGGCTGCCGGGGACGGGAGGCGGTCCCATCTGAACGCGGCTGCCGGTGCGCAGGTAGCCCGTCGCGGTCTCCAGGAACCGGGCGACGTGCACGACGAGGTCCTGCAGCGTCCAGCCGACACGGGTCGACACGGCCGTGGTCAGGTCGGCGTCACCGACCGCCTTGCGGAACATGTCGGCCTGCTCCGCGAACACCGCGGTCCAGCGCTGCGCGGTCCATCCTGTCTGCACCATGCGCGACATCGTGCCCGAAACGGATCACGAGTGCGGGTGGAACCGTCCATGATGTGACTGCGTCGCAGGATCAAGAACCAGACAGTGGGGGTGGCGATGTTCCGCGTTGAGCCGGAGCAGCTGCGCAACGCGTCCAAGGAGTTCGGCAACGGCTCCGACGCGGTGCGCGAGGCGGCGGAGATGATCTCGATGCTCAAGCTCGACGCGGGTGCGCTCGGCGAGGTCGACGCGGCTGCGGAGTTCGCGGACGCCCTGTCGAAGTTCGTCGGCACGCACGCGCAGGACCTCCAGCGCGGTTCCGCCTGGATCACCGACGCGGCGGAGGGTCTCGTGTCGAACGCCGAGGCCTACCAGCGCACGGACGACGACCACGCGACCGCGCTGACGAAGCTCATGCAGGGACTCGGGGGCGGCAAGTGAGCTACACGGATCCGGAGAGCCTGTACGGCAAGCTCGCGGCCGGGCACGCCGGCCGGATCGCCGCGGCCGCCGACCCCATCACCGGTGCGATCAGTGCGGTCGGCAGGGCGGGCGAGCTGGTCGCCAAGGGCGGCAAGACGGCGGTCAGCAGCTGGAGCGGCGAAACCGCGACGAAGTTCACCGCACGCGCCGACCTCTCCGCGACCGCCGCCAAGGCCGCCGGTGAACGGCTCGGTGCGGGTGCCGAGATCGTCCGAGCCGCGTCCCAGGCCTACGGCCAGATGCGCACCGCCGCCGACCAGGCGATCGGCGTGTGGCGCAGCCGTCCGCCCGGCCTGGACGAGGAGCAGACCCGCACGCTCGCCAACCAGGTCAACGACTCGCTGAGCAAGGTCAAGTCGGGTTACGAGAACGTTCTGCGTTCCTACGCGGGCGCGCTCACCAAGATCCCGCCGGGCTTCGAGGAGTCCGCCCGCACCGACTGCGGCTGGGGCCGCGCCGCATCGGGTGGAGCCACCGGACCGCAGATTCCGGGCCCGAACACGGATCCGAAGGCCGTCGCCGAGTGGTGGAAGTCGCTGACGCCGGAACAGCAGCAGGCGTTGCTGCGCGACCGGTTCCAGGAGCTCGGCAAGCTGCGCGGTCTTCCGTCGGACGTGCTCGACACGGCCAACCGCAGGCGCATCAACGACGACCTCAGCAAGGCCAACGCCACGATCGACCAGTCCACGAAGGCGATCAACGAGCGGGCCGCTCAGCTCGGGCTCGACCCGAACAACGAAGCCGCGCTGCGCAACAGCAACGATCCGCAGCTGGCGAAGCTGCTGGACGAACGGCTCGCTGCCACGAACGTCAAGGAAAACTGCGAGAAGGCCAAGAACAGCCTGATCGAGGCCGACGAGACGTCGCGGGACAAGTTCAACGGCGAAAACGCCCGTGTCATGGCGTGGGACCCCACCGGCCCCCGCGGCGACGCGCAGATCGCGGTGGCGTTCGGCAATCCGGACACCGCGAAGAACCTCGCGGTGTGTGTGCCGGGCACCGGCTCCGACGTGGGTGCTTTCAGCTGGAACCAGGCGGCCAACCTGCGTGAGGAAATGGGCGGTGGCAAGGACAACGCCACCATCCAGTGGCTCGGCTACGACGCGCCCGGCTGGTCTCCCGGCGAGGTGGACAACCCGGCTCAGGCCCGTGAAGGCGGCCAGAACCTGGTGAAGGACGTCGACGGCTACCGCGCCGCCGGTCCCGACGGCCAGCACCTGACCGTGATCGGCCACAGCTACGGCAGCGCCACCGTCGGCTACGCGGGCATGAACGGCCTGAAGGCGGACGACATCGCGTTCGTCGGTTCGCCCGGCGTCGGCGCGTCGAACGTCAACCAGCTCTCGGCCGGCCCCGGCCACGTGTACGTCGGTGGCACCGAACACGACCCGGTCGTGCAGGGCACCAGCTCGAACTGGTTCACCGAGGACGGCTCGTCCACCGGCCCGTACGACAAGGAGTTCGGCGGCACGCACTTCGGCACCACGTCGTCGAAGGGCATCGCCGAAGCCCACTCCGCCTACTACGACGAGAACAGCGAGTCGCTCGACAACCTCGCCAAGATCGCGACCGGTCGCGGCAACGAGGTCAGCAGCGATCCGTGGTACGACCGCCCGACCTCGCCGAACCTGCCCGGCTCCGACCTCCCGGTGGTCGGCCCGGTGCTCGACTGGGGCAGCGGTGTCGTCAAGGAGGGCGTCGACCTGGCGGGCGACGCCTACCAGGGCGGCAAGCAGGTGGTCGGCGACATCAGCCGCGGCGACTGGGGCGCGGCGGGCGGCCACGCCTGGGACACCGCGAAGGAGGTCGGCAGCGACGCTCTGGACGCCACCGTGGACACCGTCGGCAAGGCCACCGAGCTCGGGCGTGACGTCTACGAGGGCGGCAAGGCCGCTGGTGGCGCGATCGTGGACGGCGCGAAGTCGGCCTACGACAACACGATCGGCCGGATTTTCTAGAACTTCACGACCGGCAGCAGGTGGGAGAGATCGGCTCGGGTCCCCGACGCGGTGACCCGAGCACCGTCCAGGGCTTCGTCCCACGCCAGCGCTCCGGTCGCCAGCTCCAGCCACGTGCGGGGGTCGGTCTCGATCACGTTCGGGGGCGTGCCTCGGGTGTGGCGCGGGCCCTCGACGCACTGCACGGCGGCGAACGGCGGGACGCGGACCTCGACGCTGCGGCCCGGCGCGATCTGTTCCAGGGCGCGCAGGCTCAGGCGGACCGCGCTGGCCAGCACCGGGCGTTCCGGCTGGTCGGCCTCGCCGCGCAACCAGGGTAGAACCGCCTGCACCGCGGCTCGCATTTCGGCGGGGTCGACGGCTTTGGCTGGCACGTCGCCCACATTAGCGAAGGGGCAGCGGCGTTCCCCCGGCTGTTGGTATATCTGGACGGTGATCAGGAACTTCGCCGTCGTCGGTCCCTGGCAGGCGGCCAGGGACCGGTTGACGGCGGCTCTCGCGGCCGCGCCGGACATGGCCGTCTACCGGATCGGGCGTGGTGCCGACCCGTTGCCGGTGTCGGCGACCTTCGACCCGTCCGACCAGCCGGGGTGCCGGAGTCTGCTGGACTGGTTCGAGCGCGGTGCACCGTCCGGTGCGGTGTTGCTGGTGGACGACTGGAGGCTGTGCTTCGAGCAGGACCCCGGGCTCGACCGGGTGGTCGAGTGGATAGCGGCGTTCGGGCCGTCGCGGGGCGTGCAGGTCGTCGTCACGGCTCGGGACTGGAATGACCTGCCGGACCGGTTGCGGCGGCAGCTGCACGGCGAGGCGACGGACTTCCTCGCGCTGCATGGTGTCGACACCGATCTCGGCAACAAGTACCAGCGTCACGATCTGAAGGCCGCGGTCGGTGTCGACGAGCGCGGATGGCCGGTGTACCTGGACATCAGCGTGGACGGCGACGGGCTGACGGGTACCTATCTGGGGCCACACCGTGGCCAGAAGCTGCTCAGTGCGTTGCTGGGACTGATGGTCACGCATTCGCCGGAGGACCTGAACTTCGGCTTCTTCGACATGAGGAGCACCGGGATCTTCGACGGCCTGAGCGCCGCGCCGCACGTCTCGTTCGCGCTGAAGAGCGAGGACGAGGACGAGTTGTTCGAGCGGTTCCAGGAGGGCCTGGCCGGCGAGCTCGACCGGCGTCAGCAGCTCGTGCACACCAAGGGCCGGTGCCGGAACTTCACCGACTACCAGGAGAGGCTCGACGCCGGCGACGACCTCGACCCGCTGGCAGCCCTGCTGATCTGCGTGGACAGCGCCGAGGTGCTGATAGAACGGCACCCCGGCTTCCAGAACGTCCTGGAGGCGCTCACCCGAGCAGGCCGCGTTCTCGGCATCCACCTGCTGTACTCCGGCGACGCGTTCCCGGCGCAGCTGCCGTTCAAGATCCCCGAGTGGCCGTCGGCGACACCGCCGTACGACTTCGCAGAATGGGCGGAAATGCTGCCGCACGCGCTGGCAGGTTCCGCACCACCCGCCCACCAGATCGTGTTGCCACCGCTGCACAAGAGCTACGCCGACCTCACGCTGGAGATGCTGCCTCCCGGCGCCCTCGGCCTCGTGGACAAGCCGTTCGAGCAACGCCGCGACGTCCTCGTCCCCGGCTTCACCGAGGAGCTCCGGCACGGCGCCATCGTCGGCAAACCCGGCACCGGCAAGAGCACGACGCTGCGCACCCTGGCGACCGTCCTCGGCGACGACCTGGCGCGCTGCCAGCTCCTCGACGGCCCCGGTGAACCGCTCGTCCCGCAACGCCACATCGTCGTCACGGCCCGCTCGTGGGACCAGGTGCCGCCGTTCATCAGGAACAGCCTGGCGTTCGGCATCGAGTTCCGGCTCGACGACCCGGCAACCTCACTCGTCGACGCCCGCCAGGCCGCGCGCGTGCCGGACAGGCCGGGCTTCTGCCTGTCCGTTCCCCACCGCCTCCACGCCCAGATCGCGCTTCCGTGACCCATCTCGCCCTCGTCGGCCCACCGCACCTCACCGCACCGCGAATCCCTGCGGCGCCGGGCATCTACCGCATCGGCCAGGGCACCCCGCCCACTCCGGTCGCCGTCAGCTTCGAGCCCTCCGACCGGCGGCGCTGCGAGAACCTGCTGACGTGGTTCGAACGCGGCGGCGAACCCGGCGCGACGCTGCTGGTCGACGACTGGAAGCTGTGCGCGGAAAGCGATCCAGGGCTCGCCGAGTCGATCCGGTGGATCACCGTCGCGACACCGGCCCGAGTGATCATCACGGCCCGGTCGCTCGATCACCTCCCTGAGCGCGTGCGGCTGCGCGTCGAGGTGCTGGACTTCCTCGCGCTGCACGGCCTGAGCACCTTCACCAAGGCCCTCGCGTGGAAAGGCCGGTGGTGGAAGGTTCCGGTAGGCACCGACGCCCACGGCAGGCCGGTGGTCGCCGAGCTCACCCACCTCGCCGACGGCAAGTGGAGGACGGGATCGCACCTCGGCGTCACAGCACCGGAGACCTTGCGGAGCCTGGTGCTGGGGCTGGTGACGACACACTCGCCCAAGCTGTTCCAAGCGGTCTTCGTCGACGCGCACGACTCGGACGTGTTCGCCGGGTTGGACCAGGCCCCGCACGTGCAGGCGCATCATCGTGGCGTGGCAAGGGATCCCGCGTTGATCCGGCACGTCGCCGACGCACTGCTGGCCGAGTCGGAACGCCGGCTCGAAGTCGTGGGCAACACCTGGACGATCTTCCACCACCGCGGCTTCGACCAGGTGCTGCCGCAGCTTCTGGTCTGCGTCCACGGTCTCGACGCCATCGTCGCGGCGGAACCGGAGTTCGCGACGACCCTCGCCACCATCGCCCATGACGTCGGCAAGTCCGGTGTGCAGCTGCTGCTCGACAGCCCGCACGACGTGGTGACGCGGCAGATCGACGACTGCACCGTGCCCGCGAATCTCGACGAGGCGACGAAGTCGTTGCCACAGCTGATGTGCCAGGCCGAGCCCGCGCCCGGCTTCTTCGACCTGCACGAGGTGCCGAACAGGTTCGACCGGTCGCACGCGTGGCGCCCGCGGCCGGTCAAGATGCAGTACCGGGTCGCGGTCGGCACCGACGAGCACGGCCAGCCGGTCGAGATCGACCTCAAGTCGGGCACCCTGCAGGACGGAATGGGGCCGCACGGCGAGATCGTGGCGCCGCCGGAACGACGTGCGGAAGGCCTCCGCGCGCTGATCCTCGGCCAAATGCTGCGGCACTCACCGGACGAGCTCCAGGTCGTGCTCATCGACTTCCACGGCACCGCGGTGTTCGCGGGTCTCGACAGCGCACCGCACGTGCAGCCCGCGCTCGCGGAAGCGCTGATGGACGACCACGAGCGGCGCATCAGGATGTTGGTGGACAGCGGCAACTACCGAACCACCTGGGACTACCGCACAGCACGGTCCAACGGCGCACAGCTCGGCCCGCTGCCGGAGCTGCTCGTCTGCGTGGACGGCGTGCACGGCCTGGTCGAGGCACGCCCGGACTTCCTGCAGGTCCTGCAGACCCTCGGACGCACCGGGCGCAGCTACGGCCAGCACCTGCTGCTGTCCGACGCCACACCGCCCAGTGACCTGCAGGGCAACGACTTCATGTCGTACCGCCTGGAGCTCACCGGCAACGGCTGGGCACGACGAATCGGCAGATCGGTGGAGAGCTTCACACTCCCCACCGATCTCGACTCGGTGGCGTGGTCGCTGCCGCAGGCGATGCGGGCTACCTCATGACCGGCGGCGCAACCGCCTCTGCGCGTCGTAGAGGTTGCGAGGCGTCACGTCGGTGGTGCCGTAGAGCTCCAGCCGGGAGTTCAACGGGCCGGTGAAGTCCGGCTTGTCGATCTGGCCGAAGTCGCGGACCTCGGAGATCGCGACGGTGGCACTGCACGGCGCGACCTGGTCGATGCGCACGTTGCCCGCGCGCTGGTTCGTGACCGTCACGTTCCAGTGCGTGAAACGGGCGCCGTACAACGGTCCCGCGTTGGCACTGCCGCCGTGGGCACCGACGTTGTTGATGGTGATCTCGGTGCGGACATTGGCGAACGGCAGACCGCGGTGGGTGTCGAAGACGTCGTGGTCCATGCGCCCGCGCGTCCAGACGTTGCCGCAGGACAGGCCCTCGACGTTCAGGCCGTGGTTGCCCGCGCCCGCCTGCGAAGGCTCGGAAGGCGCCTCGATGGCGAACCCGTCGGTCAGGTTGTCGTGCGACTGCTCGCGGGTCGCGTAGGCGTGATGGTGACCGCGGCCGGACACACGCGTGTTCAGCAGCGAGATTCCCTTTGAGGACACCAGGAGGAACCCGTTGTCGACGTCCTGGACGTGCACGTCGTCAGCCCAGCAGTCCCACGCGCACTGGAACGCCAGACCGTTGTAACCCTTGTCCTGCAGGTGCTTCGGCGTCGGGACCTTGAACATCTCGATCTTGATGCCTTCGACGCCCGCGCCGGTGATGACCGGAGCCATGGTGGTCAGGCGCGGCTTCCACTCGGGCCGGATCTCCAGCGGCAACGGCTGGGCGAGCTTGACCCTGTTGCCACGCACCCACTCCACGCGCACCGGCCACAGGAACGGGAAGTACGACAGGAGCTTGTCCTTGTCGTCCCACTTGTACGTGGCGGTGCCGGGGACGTCGCCGCACATGTGCTTGGGCAGTGAGTACTTGTCGTCGTCCAGCCGCAGCAGCACGCGCTCCCCGGCGCGCAGCCTGCGTCCATTCTCGACGGTCACGACGAACGAACCACGAGCTGCAGAGCCGGTGATCGCCGCCAGGTTCTCGCCGAGCTCCAGCTCGTTGCCCGTCCAGCCCTCGAACGGCCACCTGCGCGCCTTGATCGCGTCGACCAGCGCCTTGTACCGGTCGCGGTGGCAGACCCACACCAGACCGCCCGACCAGCTCCACGCCGAGTTCTCCGAGCCGTAGCGGCTGCGGTTGATGCCGACGATCTCCTCCAGCGACCGGGTCGCGCAGAACGTCGTCTTCGCACTGCCCGCGCCGCGCAGCACCACGTTGTCGTAGCCGATGTGGATGATGTCGTCGATCCGGTAGCGGCCGGGCGGCACGAAGACGGTGCCGCCACCCAGTTTGCCGACGAACTCGATCGCCTTGTTGATCGCGGCCGACGCGTCCGCCGAGCCGTCGCGGCGGGCTCCGAAGAACAGCACGTTCGCCAGCACCGGCCGGCGAGGAGGCCGCTCACCGGTCCGGTAGCCGGCGTAGGCGATGTTCGGGATCTGCGGGTGGTTGTACGGGTTCGCCACGAACTCTTGCCACAACGAAGCGGAGGACGCGGCGGCTGCCGTCCCCGTCATCGCTGACGTTCCGACCAACGCAACACCTGTAGCCAGCAGGAATTGCCGTCTGTCGATGCTCATTTCGCCGTCTCCAAGGGGTCTTGGCCACGGCGGCGGTGGTCAGATCAAACCAGACATCAGGCGCTCGCGGAACGAACCGCTTCCGAGATCAGCTCGTCCACCTGGTGCATCAGCCGGCGGGCGTCGGTCGGCGTGAACGTGCTCCACGGCGGCTGACCGTTCGACGAACGGCGTTGCTGCAGGTAGCGGCCTTCTTCGGTGTCGAAGAACGCGACCACGCGCTCGGGCCGCCAGCGCTTGCCGTACTTGTCCCTGGCGGCCGCGCCGAAGTTCCCGGTGTGCACCAGGCCGGTGAACATCTGCACCAGCGCCTTGGCGTCGGCCTCGCGCAGGCCGACGCCGCGGAACGCGGCCTCCATCGACTTGGGCGACCCGTCGGTCTGGGAGATCGCCTTCTCGATGTCCTCGCTGGGCAACGTCACCGAAAGACCGGTTCCGGCCGGGTGCGAGGGCAGCACGGACAGCACCGCAGAGGCGAGCCCGGAGCCCGCCCACGGCTGGAACGTCAGCTGGTCGTCCCTCAGCGTCGCGAGCGCGCCCCAGTCGCCGTTCGCGACGGCGAGAACGCGCAGGCTGTGGCCGATCCAGAGGCGGCCGTCCGCCTCCCGCTCCGGCTTGACGAACATGCGCAGCAGTCCGTCCAGTTCGGACGAAAGACCGCGCGAGTTGCCCAGGCGGCGGTGGTCCAACTGCTGGTAGACGCGGTTCTCGAGCTTGATCCGCTCGTCGCGCGTCTTACCGGGTGAGGGAACCTTCAGCACGAGCGGCATCGGTCCGACGTTCATCCGTTCCCACACCACGTCGAACTCCTCGGCGGAGAGAGTGATCGGCTCCCTCTCCTCCGGACCGCCGAACAGGCTCACTCCGAGATGCCGCCGATGACCGGCGGCGCGACCATGCGCTCGTCGCCGAACACGTCGTCGGTCTCGACCAGGTAGTCGGCCGACTTGTGCTCGAGGTCTTCCTCGCCCTCGCCCTTCTGGCCGTGCGCGCCACCAGCGCCCATGCCCGCACCCGCGGCACCGCCCTTGCCCGCGGCCCCGGCGCCGGCACCCATGGCACCGCCGCGCATCGCGTCGGGACCGGCACCCATGCCGGGCATCATGCCGCCGGGCTTCATCGAGCCCTGGCCGGACGCACCGAGCGAGCCGGACATCGGCCCGAACGCCTTGCCGCCACCGAGCTGACCACCGCGAAGGCCACCGGAACCACCGCCGGGCACGCCCGTGGTCGGCCGGGTGAACACCGGGCCGGTCGTCACAGGAGGCTGCTGCGTGGGAGCCGGCGTCGGCTGCGGCAGGTGCGGCGGCGGAGTCGTCTGCACCGGGGGCGTCGTCGTCGGAGGCTGCGTCCACGACGTGTGCGTGGTGCCGTCACCGGGAGGAGTCCACGGCTGTGCCACGTGCTGCTGGGTCGCCGGAGGCGTCCACGCCGGCGTGGTGTTGGTACCGGTGGTGCCGGACGGCGAGTACGGGCCGGTCGAGGTGTAGCCGACGCGCGTGTTGGCGGTGCCGGACTCGCCGGGAGGCGGCGTGTCGATCACGACCTGCGGCGGCTGCGGGAACTCGCCGAGCGTCGAGGCGTTCCAGCGGCTGTCGGACTGGTAGTCCTCCATGACCTTGACGGCCTGGGCAGCGGCGTTGTCCGCGGCGGCTTCCTGCCGCTCGTGGTCCATCTGCTGGCCGACGACGTGCGCCATGCCGACCGGCCCGGTGAGCACGCCACCGGCGATGTCGAGGAAGCCGGGCTTCTCGGTCGTGACCGGGACGACCTCGGGCATCTTCTTGCGCGCGTCGGCGATGAACTCGCCCTGCAGCCGCGCTGAACTCTCCATCGTGGTCGCGCCGGAGTTCGCGTAGCCGGCCCACTGGGCGAGTGGCGACAGGGCGCCCTGAGCGGCCTCGGACGCGTCGGACTCCCAGTCCACGCCCATCTTGGTCAGCGAGGTGTGGAGATCCTCGTCGATCTGGGCGAGCGTGTCCGCGATGGTCTTCCAGCCCTGTTCCACCGGGATCGAGGCGGCGACGCCGGGACCGGAGTTGATCATCTTGTACAGCTCGGGGTGGCTGTAGCCCTGGTAACGGTGCTCAGTCATCGGTCAGCCCCCTCTCAGCCCAGGTCCCGCTGGTGCTTGCCCCACATGGCCGTGTTGTCGCCCTCGACCTGGCGGTACTGCTCCTCGAGCATCTTCAGCTGATCGATCACGCCGACGAGCTGCTGCTTGTAGAACTGCAGCGCGGCCAGCGCCTTCTCCGTGGTCTGTTCGTTGAACGCCTTGGAGGTCTCACTGCTGATCGGGTCGTGCGCCCAAGGCTTCGTGGGAAGATCGTGCACGGCCTGCTGGATCTTGTTGTCGAACTCCGACAGCGCGTGCTCGAACGCCTTCCTCGCCTCTGGAATGGCATGTGGTTCGACCCTCAGCTTGCGCTGACCGAACTCGGGCGGCAGCGACGAGCTACCTCCACCATCCGCGAGATGCACGGCACACCCTCCTCAGTACGGCCCACAGGGGACGGGCCGCGTGTGCTTTTGGGACGACTTTAGCTCTGATGCATTACGCAGTTGACCGGTTCCCGGTAAAAGCGGAGTAGTTCTACTCAACTCTCACTTGGTCGCGAGCACCGCACCGGCCGCCTCGGCGAGCGCCTTGGCCCGCTCACACGCACCGTCCACAGTGGCGCTCTTGTCTCCGAAGCCCGCAACCCCGGTCACCAGCAACAACTGCTCGTCGTGTGCGTCGATGTAGATCTCGCACGCACCTGCCGAGCCCGGCGACTCGGTCTTGGTGAGATAGGCGGGGTAGCCGGCGACCTGCAGAGGGGTGAGCTTCGCCTCACCGGTCGTCTTCTTCAGCCTGTCCACACCGCCGTTGACGAGCGTGTGGATATTGGCGATGTACTTGTGGTCCGCATAGGTCTCGTTGCACCTCTTGCTGCCGTCGCCGTACTCCGGCAGCGGGTTCCCCGGCTCTACAACGCCCAGGCCCAGCGAGGTCTTGGCCGCCGGCGTGATCAGCGAGCACGGGTCGAGGGTCTTGAGGTCGACGGCCTTCGGCCTGTTCACCGGGGCAGTTCCGGCCGAAGTTCCGGTCGTCGGCGTGCCACCGGTCTGGTTCCCGGCGGAAGGCGTGCCGGGTTCCTTCGAAGAACACCCGGTCAGGACCGCTGCCAGCACGAACGGGACGGCAAGTCGAAGCATGAAGGCCAACGTATCGGATCGGTGCGCACGGAGTGTCGCGAACGGTGTGTCCCGCGTCACCCGTAAGGCGCATTGCCGCTGACCTCACAAAAAGGAAACCTTCTTTACGATACCCCGAAGCGCCGCCGCCCCGATGCGTCGAGGAGCGACATGCTGCGCAACCGACCGCTGCCGACACTGGTCGTGGCCGCGGTGGGCCTGGCCCTGCTCGTGCCAGGCACCTCAGCCAACGCGGGGCCCGTGCCCGGCACAGGAGCGGCGCTGAACGTCGCCGCCAGCCCCGCAACGACCTCCACCGTCCCCGACTGGCGCCTGCAGAGCAGCGCGAAGGCGACGCAGGCCGGTGACGTGATCTCCGCTCCGGCCTATTCGGACACCGGGTGGATGACGGTGCCCGCGCGCTCCACCGTGATGGCCGGTCTGATCGCCAACAACAAGTACCCGGACGTCCGCTACTCGGAGAACCTCAAGCAGGTCAACGCCAACGACTTCAAGGTCCCCTGGTGGTACCGCAAGGTGTTCACCGCCGATCCGCAGCCGGGGGTCAACACGTTCCTCAAGCTCAACGGCGGCATCATCTCGCGCGGCGAGATCTGGTTGAACGGCACGAAGGTCGCGGGCACCGACCAGGTCGTCGGCGCCTACCCGACGCACGAGTTCAACGTGACCTCGTTGCTGCGCAAGGGCGACAACGCCATCGCGATCAAGGCGTCGTCCTCCGACCCGCAGAACGACCTGCTGATCCACTTCATCGACTGGGCGCAGCTGCCGCCCGACCGCAACCAGGGCATCTTCCGCGACGTCCAGTTCGCCCAGAGCGGCCCGGTCTCGTTGCGCAACCCGCGGGTCGACTCCGACCTGCCGCTGCCGAGCCTGAGCAGCGCGAAGATCACCACGAAGGTCGACGCGCGCAACAACACGGGGCAGCCGGTGAACGCCGAGGTCACCGCCACCGTCGCGGGCCAGGTGTTCAAGCAGCAGGTGCAGCTGAACGCGAACCAGACCAAGACCGTCACGTTCACCCAGGACCTGCAGAACCCGCAGGTGTGGTGGCCGTTCCAGATGGGCGCGCAGCCGCTCTACCTGGCCACGCTCGCCGCGAACGTCGGCACCGCCGAGTCCGACACCGCGAAGACGACCTTCGGCGTCCGCGAGGTCACGTCGAGCATCCGCGGCAGCGGCAGGCAGTTCACGATCAACGGCAAGCCGTTCCTCGTCCGCGGCGGTGGCTGGGCGTCCGACCTGTTCCTGCGCACCGATCTCCGCTACATCGAGGACCAGCTCGACCTCGTCAAGGCGATGGGCATGAACACCATCCGCCTGGAGGGCAAGCCCGAGAACGACGAGCTCTACGACATGGCCGACCGCAAGGGCATCATGCTGCTCACCGGCTGGGAGTGCTGCTCCAAGTGGGAGAAGTACGACTCGTTCGACGCCGAGGACAACCGCGTCGCCGGTCAGTCCGCGGAGAGCGAGGCCAAGCGCATCCGCAACCACCCGAGCATGATCGGCTTCATGATCGGCTCCGACGCCGCACCCGGCGCCGGCCTGGAGAAGATCTACCTCGACGCGCTCAAGCGGGCCGAGTGGAACCTGCCGGTCATCTCGTCGGCGAAGAACCTCAGCTCGCCGCAGCTCGGCAACCCCGGCATGAAGATGGACGGCCCGTACTGGTGGGAGCCGCCGGTCTACTGGTTCAACAAGCAGAAGGGCGGCGCGGCCGGCTTCGCCTCCGAGATCGGCCCCGGCCCGACCATCCCCGAGATGGACGAGCTGAAGAAGTTCCTGTCCCAGGGCGAGATCGACAAGCTGACGAACTACAACGCGACGCAGTACCACCTGTCGCCGTCGTCGACGTTCAACAAGCTGACCTTCTGGGGCACGGCTCTCGACAACCGCTACGGCAAGCCGTCGAACGTCGAGGACCTCGTCCGCAAGGCGCAGCTCGCGAACTACGAGACGAACCGCGCGCAGTTCGAGGCGTTCGGCGACAACTTCAACGACGCCAGCAACCCGTCCACGGGTGTCATCTACTGGATGCTCAACAACGCGTGGCCGACGTTGTACTGGCACCTGTACGACTACTACCTCGCCACGGCGGGCTCGTACTTCGGTGCCAAGACCGGCATGCGGCCGTTGCACGCCCAGTACTCCTACGACGACAAGTCGCTCGCCGTGATGAACACCGGCCTGCAGCAGGCGAACAACCACAAGCTGCAGATCACGCTGTTCAACCTCGACGGCACGCAGAAGGCCGACGAGACGCGCAACGTGAACGCCGCGGCCAACGGCCCGACCAAGGTGGGCTCGCTGCCGCAGCCGTCCGGGCTGTCCACGACGTACTTCGTGCGCCTGCTGCTCAAGGACGCGGCCGGCAACGTGGTCGACCGCAACGTCTACTGGCTGTCCACCAAGGCCGACACGCTGAACTACGGCAGCTCCACCTGGTACCACACTCCACAGTCCGGTTACGCGGACCTGAAGGGCCTCAACACGTTGAAGCCCGGCACGGTGTCCTCCACCGTGTCGACCGCGCCCGCCGGTGACGACAAGCAGGTCACCACGGTGACGCTGAAGAACACCGGCAGCACCGTGGCGTTCTTCGTGCGGGCGTCGCTGCGCAAGGGCCAGGGCGGTGCCGAGGTGCTGCCGACGCAGTGGAGCGACAACTACGTGACGCTGTGGCCGGGCGAGACCCTCACGCTGAAGGCCGAGTACCGGTCTTCGTCGCTCGGATCCGCCCAGCCCGTCGTGGAGATCTCCGGCCACAACGTGGCGAAGAAGTCCTTCAGCTGAGGTAGCGCTGCACGACGACGGACGGCCGCTCGACCGGTTCACCCCGGTCGAGCGACCACGCCAACCGCACGTACTGCGCGTGTGTCCAGGCGAGTGGGGTGGCCGAGGTGGTGCCGCGGCCACCCCACACCTGTTCCGGCAGCATGAGGCCGCTGTTGGCGGTCGCCGCGATCTCCCGCAAACGCTTGGCGGCACTGACCTTGTCACCGTTGAGCAGCTCGTACTCGCCGCGTTCACCTGACAGCAACGGCCACAGCCGCCCGTAGGTGCGCGTGGGTGTCGGCCAGTTGATGTTCCACGGCCTGCCGTCCGCGGTCTCGCCGTACCCGTCCTGCGTGAACCGGTGCCAGTAGCCCTGTTCCTTCAGCTGCCGGTCCACGACCCGCACGGTGTTGCGGATGACCGGGTCGCCGGCGCGCTTGAGGCCGAGCCGCACCAGTTCGAGGAAGCTCGGGTCGACGACCGCGCGCTGGTCGATGTCGTCCGGGTTGTTGTCGCCGAGGTTGTACCTGGTGCCCTCGTCCGGCTTGCCGTCCTTGGTGAGCCGCAGGTAGTACGGCTTGGGCTCGTACGGGCCGGTGCGCGTCACGGTCCAGCCCTCCACCTTCCGCTGCCACTCGTCGGCGGCGGCGAGATACCTCTCGGCGTTCTCCCCGTTGCGCTGCAACAGGTCCGCGAAGCAGACGAGCCCGGCGACGACCGAGGCGATCGTGGCGGGCGAGTAGCCGCTCTGGTTCTCCCACCGCTCCTGCTCGCTGAACGGAGCGTTCGGGTAGCTCAGCAGGTAGTCGGCCGCCCTGCGGAGAGAGTCCACAGTGGACTTGTCCCGCCGGTCCAGGTGCCAGGCGAGCAACAGCGGTGCAGCGGTCTCGTCGAGCTGAACGCTGGTCCACACCGGCGTGCCGTCGACTCGCGTGTTCTGCGGCAGATGGCCGTCCGGCCGCTGCTGCTCACGCAGCATGAAGTCCAGTGAGCGCTCGGCGAAGCCGCGATCTCCCGCGGCGATCATGGCCGTCGACACGTGGTACAGGTCGCGCGGCCACACCAGCGCGTACGGTCCGAGCTCCGGTGCCAGTTCGCGGTCGAACCCGAAGGCCCACGGGAAGCTCGGTGACGCGATCGAGGCACCGGGGTTCGCCTTGTCCTCGGTCGCCGCCAGCACCATCACGGACATGTCGTAGAGCCGCCGGTCCGCGGACTTCGGCCGCTTCAGCCCGGCCAGGTACGCGCGCCAGCCCTGCGCGTACTCACGTTTCACCACGCCGAATCCACGATCCAGCGCGGCCTGGGCGACGCCCTCGCCGAACCCGACCGCGAACATCCCGTGAGCACGCCGCACCGGTTCGGTGGGCAACGTGCTGACGATCGTGCCGGCACCCTTCATCGGCACGTGCTCGACCGACAGCCGGACCGGTCGCTGCGCCGTGACCCGCACGTCCGCGAGCACGGCGGCGCGCTGCGGATCGGTGACGTAGGTGATCTCCGCCTGCCACCCGTCTCCGCGCAGCCGCTGCCGGAAGGTCAACGACCGGTCGTCGGCGGGCTCGGTGCGGGCCTGACCGGGTTTGCCGTCGACCAGCAGCCGCGTCTCACGGGTCGCCGGCGTGCTCAGGTCGGGGTGGAAGATCTCCGACAGGCCCTGGTGGCCCAGCGTGAACCAGACCGGGCTCGCCGCGGATCTGGCGGTGCCGAAAGCCTGTTTGTCGGCGGGCAGGGGAACGACGTCGGCGGCAGCGCGGACGACCGGTGTCATCACGACGAGCAGGAGCACGACCAAGGCCAATGACTTCATGGCCTTGGGAGTTCCCTGACCTAGAGATCACCACGCAGGAGGCTGTCGATGTCCTCCGGCGGTCCTGGCCGGGCGAAGAACCAGCCCTGACCGGTGTCGCAACCCAGCCTCAGCAGCCGCGCGGCCTGGGCCGGCGTCTCGACACCCTCCGCCGTGACGCCCAACGACAGCGCGTGCGCCAGCTGCACCAGCGTGGCGACGATCTGCGAGTCGACCGGGTCTTCCTCGGTCTCGGCCCGCAGCCCTTCCATGAACGAGCCGGCGATCTTCAGCTCGTGCACGGGCAGGTGCTTCAGGTAGGCCAGGTTCGAGTAACCGGTGCCGAAGTCGTCGATCGCGATGCGCACACCCATGTCGCACAACGCCCGCAGCGCCTCGAGCGGCTCGTCGGCGGTACCCATGATCGCCGACTCGGTCAGCTCCAGCTGCAGGTGGTGCGGCGGCAGCGCGCACTCGTCGAGGATCCGCTTGACGTCGCGGACCAGCTCGGGGTCGCGGGACTGGCGCACGGCGAGGTTCACCGACACGAACGGCGCCGCGTCGCCGAACTCCTCCAGCCAGCGCCGCGCCTCCTCGCAGGCCTTGCGCAGCACCCACCGTCCTAAGGGGACGATGAGGCCGGTCTCCTCCGCCAGCTCGATGAACCGGTCCGGCGCGAGCCGCCCGAACTCCGGGTGCTGCCAGCGCACCAGCGCCTCGACGCCGACGACCGTCGAGTCCTCCAGCCGCACCAGCGGCTGGTACTCGACGTAGAACTCGCCGCGTTCCAGGGCCCGCGGCATCGTCGCGGACAGCGTGAACCTGGCGACCTCGCGGGCGTTGCGCTCCGGGTCGTACAACGCCCAGCGCGCCTTGCCGTCCGCCTTCGCCCAGTACAGCGTGATGTCCGCGTCGCGCATCAGGTCAGCCGACGTCGTGCCGGACAGCTGGCGCTCGACGATGCCGATCGACGCCGAGACCGACAGCTCGTGGCCGGCGATGCGGATCGGTGCCTCCAGCTCGGTCAGCACCCGGTCCGCCACGTCGACGATGTCCTGCTCACCGGCCGAGCCCTCGACCAGGATCACGAACTCGTCGCCGCCCATGCGCGCGACCAGCTTGCCCTCGCCGGACACCGAGTGGTCGAGCCGACGGCCGACCTCGACCAGCAGCTGGTCTCCCGTGTCGTGACCGAGCGAGTCGTTGATGACCTTGAAGCCGTCCAGGTCGAGGTAGCAGAGGCCGGCGCGGACGTGCTTGGCGCGGTTGTTGAAGACGCGCCCGAGCCGTTCGAGGAACAGCGCCCGGTTCGGCAGCCCGGTCAGCGGGTCGTGCAGCGCCTGGTAGCGCAGACGGTTCTGCAGCAGGTGGCGATCGGTGACGTCCTCGATCATCGCGACCTGGTACTGCGGCTCGCCGTGGTCGTCGCGGACCAGCGACAGCGTCAGGTGCGTCCACACCTGCTCGCCGTCAGCGCGGTGAAAGCGCTTCTCGGCGCGGTAGTGGTCGCACTCGCCCGCGATGAGCTGGTCGTAGAGCCGCCACACGCTGCCCGCGTCCTCGGGGTGCATGAGGTCGCGCACGTTGTACTGGCGCATCTCCTCGACGCTGAACCCGAGCATGTCCTGCAGGGCCTGGTTGACGTCCAGTATCCGGCCCTCGATGTCGGCGATGCCGATGCCGATCGCGGCCTCGGTGAACATCGCGCGGAACCGGGCCTCCGACGCCCGCAGCATCGCCTCCGCCTGGTCACGGGCGTCCAGGACGGCCGCCCTGATCGCCTCCTGCTCGGCGAGCGTGCGTTCCCGCAGCGCGCGGGCGTAGCCGGCGGCCAGCGCGCCCTGCAGGGCGGCGAGACGGGACTGCAGGCGGTCGTCACCCGCGGAGCCCAGCTCGGCCAGCAGGTCGTCGCCGAGCAGCTGGATCGTGCGGCCCAGCGTGTCGGTGCCGGTGAAGTGCGCGTCGACCAGACGCGAGCCGATCTCGTAACCGGGTGCCGTGCGGAACGGGCTCGCGAACAGCGCCTCGACGAGCATCTCGGTGAGGTCCTGGAGGTGCTGCGCGACCTCGGCACGGGTCATCGGCACGTAACTCGAACCGATCACGGCCGTGGCCCAGCTACGCGCGAACGACTCGGCACCGGCCAAAACGGCCGGGTCCAAAGGAGAGCGGTCGTCACGCACCCGGTGGTCAACCCGTTCGGTCATCTGTTCGGCCCTAACGCCACGAACGCGCAGCATACGGGCGGTCGCCGTATGGAGTCACCTCTACACCTTCCGGCCTACCGCCCCGAAGGCGGGAAACGGCCTCTCGAACTCATCGAGGTCGTCCGGTGACTCAGGGTGCCAGGCGGGTAAGCGCACCACTCCGGGCTCGACCAGTTCGAAGCCGTCGAGCAGACGGCTGAACTCGGCCTTGTTGCGGTACGTCATCTGGGTGACGCTGCGGTCGTACATCGCTCGCGCCGCCCGGTAGGAACCCGTCTCCTCGTCGGCCTCGTAGCCAGCGTGCGAGACGGCGATGAAGCTGCCGGGAGCGAGCCGGTCGCGGTAGCCGCCGATGATGACCGCCGGCTTCTCCTCATCCGAGACGAAGTGCAGCAGGGCGATCATCAGCACCGCGATCGGCTCGTCGAAGTCGAGCAGGCCGTTCACCTCGGGCGAGGCGAGCACCGCCGCGGGGTCGCGCACGTCCGCCTGCAACACGTTCACCCGATCGTTGCCGGTGAGCAGCGACCGGCTGTGCGCGACGGCGACCGGGTCGATGTCGACGTAGACGATCTTCGTGGCCGGGTCGGCGGCCTGGGCGATCTCGTGCACGTTCCCCACGGTCGGAATGCCGGAGCCGAGGTCGAGGAACTGCCGGACACCCTGGCCGAGCAGGTACCGGACGCTCCGGCGGAGGAAAGAGCGGTGGTTCAGGATGACGTTGCGCAGTTCCGGCATGAACTCCAGAGCCTTCTGCCCCACCGCGCGGTCGGCGGCGAAGTTGTGCGCGCCGCCCAGCCAGTAGTCGTACACCCGTGCGACGCTCGGCCGTTCCAGGTCGATGTCTCCCGGCGCCCAGTTCGGCCGCTCCACCTGCTCACCTCAGTTCGCGTTCGGACCCGTTCCAGCCCATCATGCACGGCCTGCTTGGCAGAATGCCGACCTCGTGAGGTTCCTGTGGGGCAACGGCGAACGCAAGCACCGCCGACAGAAAAATTTGCTGCTACCGACCGTTCTCGGGTCGCTTGGAGCGTTTGCGCTGGTCGGAGGCCTGCTGCTGCTCGTCGATCCCGGCGCGCCGAAACACGAGGCCATCAAGACCGGTGGGCTCGCGGGCGGCGCGATCGTGGCGCTCTACGCGTTGTGGCTCAACGACCGGCGACGGCGGGTCGAGGAGGCCCGGCAGGACCTCGAGAGCCAGCGCATCGACCACGACAGGTCCCGTGTGGCCGACGAACGGTTCGCGCGCGCTGTGGAGCTGCTGGGACACGACGCGGCACAGGTCCGCGTGGGCGCGATGCACGCGCTCGCCGGCCTCGCCAAGTCCCGGACGGAGTACACGCAGACCGTGCTGGACATCCTCTGCGCCTACCTGCGCCGGCCGTTCAAGCGCAACGACGATGACGAGGACCCCTACGACGAGGAGCAGAACGAGATCGAGCTGGAGGTCAGGCTGACCTCGCAGCGGCTGATCGAGGACCTGCTGCCGCGCGTCGATGAGAAGGACCCGGTCCACTACGACCTCAACCTCACCAAGGCGCACCTGCGCTACATGGACCTGTCGTACCGGCAGGTCGGCGACCTGGTGCTGCGAGTCGCGCACCTGAACGAGTCCAACGCGTTCCACCACATGGTGATCCACGGCAACGTGTACTTCACCGAGGCCGAGGTGAACGGCCGG
The DNA here is from genome assembly GCF_039537795.1 of Lentzea roselyniae. NCBI lineage: Bacteria > Bacillati > Actinomycetota > Actinomycetes > Pseudonocardiales > Pseudonocardiaceae > Lentzea > Lentzea roselyniae. The sequence continues at coordinate 81,600 of NZ_BAABBE010000006.1, read as the reverse complement.
TTCTACATGCACCACACCGAGTGCCGCCGCAAGGCCTGGTTCAGCCGGTTCAGGGCGCGCGGGCTCGCGGTGTTCACCGACACGAAGTTCCTGGGCGAGACCAAGTTCAAGGACTCGGAGTGGGCGGACGTGAAGGCCGACGGCTGTACGTTCGCGGTGGAGGCCGAGCTGCCAGAGGCGTGGAGGAACTGAGCGTGAAGAGGTTCTGGGAGCGCAATCCCTGGCTGACGGCCGTCGTGATGGCACTGGTCGTCACCGCGGGCACCGGCGTGGCGCTGAGGCTCGCGAAGACGCCGGCGATCGAGATCGTGAAGACGGCCGGGGTGGCGGGCGGCGCGATCGTCGCGCTGTACGCGTTGTGGCTCAACGACCGGCGCCGCCGCGTGGAGGAGGCACGGCACAGCCTGGAGAGCGAGAAGGTCGCCGACGAACGGTTCGCGCGTTCGGTCGAGCTGCTGGGCAACGATGCCGACCAGGTGCGCGTGGGTGCAATGCACGCGTTGGCGTGGCTGGCGAGGTCGACCCCTCGCTACCGGCAGACCGTGCTCGACGTCCTGTGCGCTTACCTGCGCCGGCCCTTCCACCACCCGTCGTGGGACGCAAACGAAGCAGATCCCGACACGGTGTTCCTGGAGGAGGCGCCGAGCACGGAGGTGCAACAGGAGCAGCAGGTCCGACGCACCGCCCAGCGGTTGATCAAGGACACGCTGTCGTGGGGCGACAAGGACGACCACGACCACCTCGACCTGGACCTGACCGGCGCGAGCCTCGAGTACTTCTCGCTGGACGGCAGGCACGTCAACCGGTTCGTCGCCCGGCGGGCGCAGTTCTACGGCATCACGAACCTGCGGAACATGCACGTGCAGAGCGTCACGCTGTTCTCCGGAGGCGCCTTCCACGGCAGGTTGCAGCTGTCCAACTCGAAGTTCGACCGCGGGGTCTCGTTCCAGGAGGTCACCTTCGGCGGTGAGGTCGAGCTGAGCGCCCCGAAGCTCGGCACTGCCGAGCTCGGCGTCTTCTTCCACCCGTCCAACCAGCCGCCCGCACACCAGACCGGTGAGCTGAAGATCCGTCCGACGACGGAGTTCCGCCTGCCCGCAACGGGTTGGCAGCTAACCGGCAGCACGGAGGCGGCCGGACTTGGCCTCCGCGACCATGTCGAGCAGGACGCTCGCGGCGGCGCTGACGGTGTTGCCGGTGACGACCACGGTCTCGGCAACGGGCGCGTCCCCGCGAAGGCCGACGAAGTGCGCACGGGTGGACTTGACGGCGAAGGACTGCGGGACTAGCGCGACACCGAGCCCGAACCCCACGAAGTCGAGCAGTGAGTGCACGTCGTTGACCTCGACGGCGACGTGCCGCTCCACGCCTGCCGCGGTGAGCGTGCGATCGACCTCGTCCCGCGTGCCCCAGTCGGCGTTGAAGTCGACGAACGGCTGACCGTCCAGTTCGGACAGCTCGATGGAATCCCTGGTGGCGAACGGACTTTCCGGCGCACACGCGAGCACGAGCGGTTCACTGGCCAAAGTGGACACCCGCAGGTCGTCGGCCATCTTCGGCTGACGCGTGACGAACGCGAGGTCGAGCCGTCCCGCGCGGACCTCCTCGACCAGCTCGGCGTTGCCGGACTGGCGCATCCTGAGCTCCACGCCGGGGTGGATCTCGTGGAACCGCGCCAGCACCGCGGGCAGGTGCACCACGTGCAGGCACTGCAGGCTGCCGACGGACAACGTGCCGCGCAGCAGCCCCTGCACCGCGGCGACCGCGTCCTTGGCCGACTCGACGCTGCCGAGCGCACGCCGGGCCTCCGGCAGCAGGGCCCGTCCGGCCTGGGTCAGCTCGACCTGGCGGGTGGTGCGCAGGAACAGCGGCGCGCCGAGCTCGACCTCCAGCGCGCGGATCGACGCCGAGAGGCCCGACTGCGAGACGTGCATCCGGCGGGCGGCCCTGGTGAAGTGGCACTCGTCGGCGACCGCGAGGAAGTGCTCCAGCTGTCTGAGTTCCATGATTCATCACCCACAGTGCTCAATGGGATCACTTCTCTGCGTTGGACAGCTTAATCGAGGTGGTCCAGAGTGGAGTTCATGCAGAAGCGTCGTATCGGAGAAGTGGAAGTCAGCGCCATCGGCCTGGGCGGCATGCCCGTCTCCATCCAGGGGAGGCCGGACCGCGCGCAGGCGATCGAGACCATTCACGCCGCGCTCGACGCGGGCGTGACGTTCATCGACACCGCCGACGCCTACTCGCTCGACGACAGCGACTTCGGCCACAACGAGGAGCTGATCGCCGAGGCGTTGCGCGGCAGGCCGGAGGAGGTGTTCGTCGCGACGAAGGGCGGTCACACCCGCGAGCCGGGCGGTGGCTGGGGCCTCGACGGGCGGCCCGAGTACCTGCGCAAGGCCGTTGACGGGTCGTTGCGGCGGCTCGGCGTCGACCAGATCTTCCTGTACCAGTTCCACCGGCCGGACCCGAAGGTGCCGATCGCCGAGTCCGTCGGCGCGCTGAAGGAGCTGCTGGACAACGGCAAGATCCGGTACGCGGGTGTCTCCAACTTCAACCCCGACGAGATCGTGCTGGCCAACGACATCCTGGGCGGGCGGCTCGCGGCCGTGCAGAACCAGTTCTCGCCGTCGTTCCGGTCGAGCGAGCCGGAGCTGGAGCTGTGCGACAAGCTCGGCATCGCGTTCCTGCCGTGGAGCCCGTTCGGTGGCATCAGCAAGGCGGGCGCGTTGAGCGGTCCGTTCAAGGAGGTCGGCGACGCGCACGGCGTGAGCGCGCACCAGGCCTGCCTCGCGTGGATGCTGGCGAAGTCAGAAGTGGTAGTCCCCATTCCGGGTGCTTCGCGACCGGCGAGCATCCGCGATTCCGCAGCGGCCACCCACCTGGAGTTGACCGCGGAGGAGCTGGCCCGCCTGGACGGGTGATGCCGGTGGCCGATTGGTCCAGATGGTCGGACCATCTACTCCATGCGGACCTTGATCAGCATCGTGGCGATCGTCGCCGGCATCACGCCGGCTCCCGCGTCCGCGGCGCCCTTGCCAGAGGGCTCCGCGGACCACTTCGCGGGTTCTCAGATACTCAAACACGAAGGTGCAGGCGATCTGCGAACAGCGGAGTCGCCACCGACAGACGGCAAAGTGCCCGGCATGGACGTCAGCAGCCACCAGGGTGACGTCGACTGGAAGTCCTCGTGGGGCAAAGGAGCCCGGTTCGCCTACGTCAAGGCGACCGAGGGCACCCACTACCGGAACCCGAAGTTCACCCAGCAGTACAACGGTTCCTACGACGTCGGCATGATCCGCGGCGCGTACCACTTCGCGCTGCCGGACCGGTCCGACGGGGCCAAGCAGGCGAACTTCTTCGTGGACAACGGCGGTGGCTGGTCACCGGACGGCAGGACGCTGCCGCCGGCGTTGGACATGGAGTACAACCCGTACGGCGACACCTGCTACAAGATGAGCCAGGAGGCGATGACCGCCTGGGTGAAGGCGTTCAGCGACACGGTCTTCGCGCGCACCAAGCGGCATCCGATGATCTACACGTCCACGAGCTGGTGGAACAAGTGCGTCGGCGGCTCGGTGAAGTTCGGCGACAACAACCCGTTGTGGGTCGCGCACTACAACTCGAAGCTCGGGCCGTTGCCGATGGGCTTCGAGTTCCACACGATCTGGCAGTGGCAGGCCGCCGGGCTCTTCCCCGGCGACCAGAACCTGTTCAACGGCAAGTTCGAGCAGCTGCAGCGGATCGCCGCGAGCTGACCGCGCCTGCAAGTACCACCAGCCCGCGGTTGGTGGTACTTGCAGACGCTCAAACAGCTAGTCGAACAGTGCCGGGAGGGTGCCCTCCCAGGCCTCGCGGAGCTCGTCGAGCGGGAGCTCACCGAGGCCCTGGATCTCCAGGGCGTTCGACTCCGGGTCGACGACGCCGACCTTGCGCCACGGCAGAGCGCGCGCGGTGCACATGTCGGTGAAGCGCTGCTCCTCGGTCCGCGGCACGGCGACCAGCACGCGGCCGGCGGACTCGCTGAACAGCGCGGTGAACAGGTCGCCCTCGAGGAAGACCCGCGCACCCGTCTCGCCGATCAGGCACGTCTCGACCAGCGCCTGGGCCAGACCGCCCTCCGAGAGGTCGTGCGCGGCCGAGACCATGCCGTCACGGGAACCCGCGACGAGGACCTGGCCGAGCAGCTTCTCGCGTTGCAGGTCGACCTTCGGCGGCAGACCGCCGAGGTGGCCGTGGACGTGGTGCGCCCACTCCGACCCGCCGAACTCCTCACGCGTCTCGCCGAGCAGCAGCAGCGTCTCGCCGGCCTCTGCCCCGATCCCGGTGGGGATGCGGCGCCGCACGTCGTCGATCACGCCCAGCACGCCCACGACCGGCGTCGGCAGGATCGCCGTGGAACCGGTCTGGTTGTAGAAGCTGACGTTGCCGCCGGTCACCGGGATGCCCAGCTCCGCGCAGCCGTCCGCGAGGCCCTTCACGGCCTGCTCGAACTGCCACATGACACCGGGGTCCTCCGGCGAGCCGAAGTTGAGGCAGTTGGTGACGGCGACCGGCGTGGCACCGGTGGCCGCGACGTTGCGGTAGGCCTCGGCGAGCGCGAGTTTGGCGCCCTCGTACGGGTCGAGCTTGGTGTAGCGGCCGTTGCAGTCCGTCGAGAGGGCGACGCCGCGGTGCGTCTCCTCGTCGATCCGGATCATGCCGCCGTCGCTGGGCTGCGCGAGGACCGTGTTGCCCCGCACGTACCGGTCGTACTGCTGCGTGACCCACTTCTTGGAGGCCAGGTTGGGGCTGGCCGCCATGGTCTTGACGAGCTCCAGCAGGTTCTCCGGCCTCGGCAGGCTGTCCGGCGTGTTGGCCTGCAGCTCGTCCTGGTCGGCCGGGCGCTGGATCGGCCGGTGGTAGACCGGGCCCTCGTGGGCGACGGTGCGCGGCGGCACGTCCACGACGACCTCGCCGTGGTACGTGATCACCAGGCGGTCGCCGTCGGTCACCTCACCGATCTCGGTGGCGATGACGTCCCACTTCCGGCAGACCTCCATGAACGCCTCGACGTTGCCCGGCTCGACGACCGCGCACATGCGTTCCTGGGACTCGCTGGAGAGGATCTCCGCGGGGGTCATGCCGGTGGCCCGCAGCGGGACGCGTTCCAGGTAGACGTGCATGCCACCGTCACCGGCGGACGCCAGCTCACTCGTCGCGCAGGACAGTCCCGCGCCGCCGAGGTCCTGGATGCCGACGACGATGCCCTTCTCGAAGAGCTCCAGCGAGCACTCGATCAGCACCTTCTCCGTGAACGGGTCGCCCACCTGGACGCTCGGCAGCTTCTTGCGCTTGCCGGCGCTGTCGTCGAACGTCTCGCTCGCCAGGACACTCACGCCACCGATGCCGTCGAGGCCGGTGCGCGCGCCGTAGAGGATGACCTTGTTGCCGGTGCCCGACGCGTGCGCGAGGTGCAGGTCCTCCACGCGCATCGCACCCACGCACAGGGCGTTGACCAGCGGGTTGCCCTGGTACGACTCGTCGAAGACGACCTCGCCGCCGATGTTCGGCAGACCGAGGCAGTTCCCGTAACCGCCGACACCCGCGACGATGCCGGGCAGCACGCGCCTGGTGTCCGCCGCGTCGGGCCTGCCGAACCGCAGCGGGTCCATGACCGCGAGCGGACGCGCACCCATGGCGAGGATGTCGCGCACGATGCCGCCGACCCCCGTGGCCGCGCCCTGGTAGGGCTCGACGTACGACGGATGGTTGTGGCTCTCGACCTTGAACGTGACCGCCCAGCCGTCACCGACGTCGACGACGCCGGCGTTCTCGCCGATGCCCGCGAGCATCTTGCTGCGCATCTCGTCGGTCGTGGTCTCGCCGAAGTACTTCAGGTGCACCTTGGACGACTTGTAGGAGCAGTGCTCACTCCACATGACCGAGTACATCGCGAGCTCGGCGTCCGTCGGGCGGCGCTGGAGGATCTCCCTGATGCGCGCGTACTCGTCGTCCTTCAGGCCCAGCTCCCTGTAGGGCTGCTCCTGGTCGGGCGTGTTCTCCGCGTTCTTGACGGTGTCGATCATCAGGCCTTCACCACCGTGTCGAGCAGGGACAGGAACATGCCCAGCCCGTCGTCGGTCGGGCCGGTGAGCGCGTCGATGGCGTGCTCGGGGTGCGGCATGAGGCCGACGACGTTGCCCTTGGCGTTGGTGATGCCCGCGATGTTGTTGCGGCTGCCGTTCGGGTTCTCGCCGACGTACCGGAAGACGACCCTGCCGTTGTCCTCGAGCTCGTCGAGGGTCTTCTGACCGGCCTGGTAACCGCCCTCGCCGGACTTCAGCGGCACGAGGATCTCGGCCTTTTCGTCGTAGCGGGTCGTCCAGGCGGTCGTGTTGTTCTCGACGCTGAGCCACTGGTCGCGGCAGACGAAGTGCAGCTTGTGGTTGCGGACCAGCGCACCCGGCAGCAGGTGGGCCTCGGCGAGGATCTGGAAGCCGTTGCAGATGCCGAGCACCGGCATCCCCTTGTTCGCGGCCTCGATCACTTCCTGCATGACCGGCGCGAACCGCGCGATGGCACCGCACCGCAGGTAGTCGCCGTACGAGAAGCCACCGGGCACAACCACCGCGTCGACGCCCTTGAGGTCGTGGTCACCGTGCCACAGCGGCACAGCCTCCCCGTCGGCGTACTTCACGGCCCTCTGCGCGTCGACGTCGTCGAGCGTGCCGGGGAAGGTGATGACACCGACCTTCATGCCTCGACCCTGCGCACGGTCCAGTCCTCGATCACCGGGTTGGCGAGGAAGGTCTCCGCGATCTTGGCGAGCGTGGCGTCGTCGACGTCGTCGGCAACCTCCAGCTCGAAGTGCTTGCCCTGGCGGACGGCGGTGATGCCGTCAAACCCGAGGCGCGGCAGCGCGTTCGCCACCGCCTGTCCTTGGGGATCGAGAATTTCGGGCTTCGGCATGACGTCGACGACGACTCGGGCCACGACAGACTGCTCCCGTGTTCGAGGGGCTGGCGGTACTTCGGGAGCCTACCTGACCTGCGTGTTCATCAACTCGACACGTGTTCGGCGGCACACCTTCGGGTGCTCGCCACCCGGTTCGCTGACAGCGAGACCGGTGGCCATTCCGCCGCCACCCACGGATGCTGGAGATCATGAAGATCCTGGTGCTCGGCGGAACCGTGTTCCTCAGCAAGGCGATCACGGCGGAGGCCGTCCGCCGCGGCCACGACGTCGTGTGCGCGGCCCGCGGTGCCTCTGGCGCTGTGCCGGAAGGGGCACGCCTGGTCTCGGTCGACAGAAACAAACCCGGTGCGTTCGACCAGCTCGCCGGGGAGCAGTTCGACTCGGTGATCGACGTGGCCAAGTACTCGGTGAACTGGGTTCGGGACGCGTTGGAGGCGTTCGGGCCGACGACGCCGCACTGGACCTTCGTGTCGAGCATCTCGGTCTACGCCGATCACTCGACGGGCAGCGACGAGCTCCTCCCGCCCCTCGAGGACGACCCGGCGGCCGAGTTCACGGCGGAGCGGTACGGCAGCGTCAAGGTGGCGAGTGAGAACGCGGTCAAGGAGGCCGTGCGAGGCCGCGAGTTCATCGTCAGGGCCGGACTGATCACCGGGCCGGGCGACCCCAGCGACAGGTTCGGGTACTGGCCCGCGCGGCTCAGCAAGGGCGGGCGGGTGGCTGTGCCGGACAGTCCCGATCTGGGGGTCCAGCACATCGACGTGCGGGATCTGGCGCAGTGGATCGTCTTCGCGGCCGAGGAGCGGGTGACGGGCACGTACGACTCGACCGGGCCGGTGATGCCGTTCCAGATGGCGATCGGGGAGATCGCGGGGGCCACCGCGCCTCCCGGTACCCAGCTCGTTCCGGTGCCGGAGAGCGTGCTGGAGGAGCTGCGGATCAACCCGTGGTCGGGCCCGCGGTCCATTCCGCTGTGGCTGCCGCGGGAATGGGCCAGGATGACCGGCCGCGATGTCAGCAACGCGCTGGCGAACGGGCTCAGGACCAGGCCGCTGGCCGAGACCGCGCTCGACTCGCTGGAGTACGAGCGCGGCCTCGGGCTGGATCGGCCTCGCAAGGCCGGGCTGACGACGGCCGAGGAGGAGGAAATCCTTACAGCAGTGGGTTGATCTGCGCGGCGACGAGGTCGATGCGCACGCCCTGGTTCGGGCAGCCGCCGAAGTGGTGGAGCCCGATCACCTTGTGCGTGCGCCTCGACAGCACCGGCGAGCCGGACGAGCCGCCTTCGGTGTCGCACATGTAGCTGATGTCGGACTGCGACGAGCTGCCGTTCACGCGCACCGCGCGCACGACGCAGTAGCCGCCGCCGTTGTTGTTGTCGCGCAACGACAACTTCTTCAGCTTCCCCGCCGGGTGACCGATGATGTACATCTCTTCACCCACGGCCGGAACGCGCGCGTCCAGTTCGAGGTAACCGAACGAGGTGATGGTCTCGAAGTTCCTCACGCTGAAGAGCGTGTAGTCGAGGCCGGCGTTGGTCTTCAGCACGCGGTCCGCCATCACCTTGGTAACGGTGGCCGAAGTGGTGCCGCCGCAGGTCGGGCACTGGTAGTTGAACCAGACCTCGATGCCGTTCGTGCTGGTGAAGCAGTGGTTGTTGGTGAGCATGTGGTTCTTCGGGCCGACTCGCCACCCAGTGCACAGCGAGCTGCCGTTGCGCAGCAGCTTCGCGACCGACGCGGTCTTGCCGAACTCGGTCGGGTTGCTGGACTGGTAGCAGACCGCGTCCTTGTAGTCGTTCGTGCCGCAGATGCTCTGCACGGACGGCTGCGAGGACATCTCGGCCTCGGTGTAGCCGCGCGTGATCTTGTCGATCCGCACCCGGCTGAGCGGGTTGTTCACCGACACCACGGCCTTGTCGCCGGTGATCGACATGGCCCAGAAGCCGGACCTGTCGATCGTGGCGGTCAGGGAGGCCTTCAGATCCCGCGTGTACGTGTACTTCTCGGTGCCGTCAGGGTTCGACACCGTGAGCACGTCGCCCGGCAGGATTCTCACGTCGGTGAAGTGGATCTTGACGTAACCGGATCCAGGCCGTTCGATCATGGTTGAACGGGATTTTCCGCCCACGCGGACCGAGAGCGACTCCTCGGTGCCGATCTCCTGCGACTGAGGCGCCTGCGATTGGGGCGCCAGAGCCTGAGCAGGTGTAGAGGTGGTGGTTGCAGGGACAAAGGACGTCATCGGCAGGGCGAGCGCCAGTGCCGTGAGGAGCTGCAGGGTTTTCCTCATGCTCTTTGATACTTCCGACGTCACCTGACCGTGTCAGCCCGCCGAACGTCGGTAATGGAGGAATCCATGCGAGTTGTCCACTTCGGTCATGCCTGTGTGTTGCTGGACACCGGGTCGACGCGCATCCTGATCGACCCCGGCACGTTCTCCGCCGGGTTCGAGGACGTGAAAGACCTGGCCGCGGTGCTGATCACGCACCAGCACTTCGATCACCTGGACACCGAGAAGCTGCCCGCGCTGCTCAGGGCCAACCCGCACGCGCAGCTGATCGTCGACGAGGGGTCGGCGCCCAGCGTCGAAAATCCGATGGTCGCCCGGCCGGGTGACGTGCTGAAGGTCGGCGACACGACGGTCAAGGTCGTCGGCGGTCAGCACGCCGTGATCCACGAGGACATCCCGATCGTGCCGAACACCGGTTACGTGATCGGCGACGGCGCGTTCTACCACCCCGGCGACGCGCTCTTCGTGCCCGACGAGGACGTCGACGTGCTGGGCCTGCCCTCCGGCGCGCCGTGGATGCGCACCGGCGAGGCGGTCGACTTCATGCGCGCGATCAAGCCGCGCGTGGCCGTGCCGATCCACGAGGCGGTCCTCGCGATGCCGGAGATGGCCTACCGGCACTTCGAGAACCTCAAGCCGGCGGGAACCGAGGTCAGGCCGCTGCCTCGCGGCGAGGAGACGGCAGTCTGACGTACGTGGTCGGCGCGGCGTCGTGCGCGAGCGCGATGTCCACGGCGTCGAGCACGGCCTGCCGCGCGCCGGGCCGGTGGAGGTCGCGGGCGTCCACGGTGATCCGGGTCAGCCCACCGCGCCGCGCGGACCGTGCCGTCGCGTAGACCAGCGCCAGCGACCGCAGCTCACCGAAGCTGCTGCGTTCGGTCAGCGCGTGCAACCGGCCGATGGTCGCGAGCCCGGTGCCGAGGTCGCGGACGGCGTGGGCGTCGGCGCAGCGGTTGAACCGGTGCTGGGCCAGCGCGATCAACGTCCCGGGCGACGCCACACAACGCCGCGGCGCGAACGTGTCGGCGTTGAGCCCGATGGCTTCCATCTGCACACGCGCGCCCGTGAGCAGCAGGCCTGCCTCGTAGGCGGGCAGCCGCCGCTGGCCGAGACCGTGCAGCACGACGGCGTCGCCGAGCGCGGCACGTTGCCGCACCCATTCCTGCGCCACGCCGAGCTCGCGGGGTACCACGAGCAGCGACAACGGCACCTTCCGCGCGTCGAGGGCCGCGGAGAGATCAGCGCATCGGTCGAGTGTCTGCGGACCGATGCCGGACAGTGAGACCACGAGCTGTGAGTGCACGTTCTGAGTGCGCCACGCCGTGGTGACATCCGCGTGAAACCAGAGCTAACTCACGCGAGCCAGTCAGCGAAAGACCGGCCAGTAAGGCGCTCGTACGCCTCGACGTACCGGTTCCGGGTGGCCTCGACGACATCGGCGGGCAGCGGAGGCGGCGGCGTGTCCGACTTCCGGTCCCAGCCGGAGGCGTCGGACGTCAGCCAGTCGCGCACGTACTGCTTGTCGAACGACGGCTGCACGCGACCAGGCTCGTAGCCCTCGGCCGGCCAGTACCGCGACGAGTCCGGCGTGAACACCTCGTCGGCCAGGACCAGTTCGCCCGAGGCGTCCAGGCCGAACTCGAACTTCGTGTCCGCCAGGATCAGGCCGCGGGTCAACGCGTACGCGCGCGCCTCGCTGTACAGCTCGATCGTGCGGTCACGCAGCTTCGACGCCAGTTCCTCACCGTGCTTCGCGGCGATGACGTCGAACGACACGTTCTCGTCGTGCGCGCCGATCTCGGCCTTCGACGCGGGCGTGAAGATCGGCGGGTCCAGTTCGGACGCCTCGACCAGCCCGACCGGCAGCTCGATGCCGCACACCGCCCCGGTCGCCTGGTAGTCGGCCATGCCGGAGCCCGTCAGGTACCCGCGCGCCACGCACTCGACGTCGACCATCTGCAGCTTGCGCACCAGCAGCGCCCTGCCTCGGACCTCGGCGGGAATGCGCGGGTCGTCGAACGCGACCAGGTGGTTCGGAGTGAGCCGCTCGAACCAGAACACGCTCATCGCGGTGAGCACCCGGCCCTTGTCCGGGATCTCGCTGCTCAGGATGTGGTCGTAGGCCGAGATGCGATCGGACGCGACGAACAGCAACAACTCGTCGTCGACGTCGTACAGATCGCGAACCTTGCCGCGGGCGACGTGCTGGTAGTCAGCGAGCGTAGGCACGCTGGTCAGCGTACGTGCACGGGAACCGGGAACCGACGTACACCCCTTCACCCCTACAGATCAAGGACGAAGAGCCTTAAGGTGCACCCCGTGCTCACCCGAAAGGCGCTGTGGATCCCGGCATTGGCCAGCCTGGGACTGCTCATCGTGCTGGGCGTGGCCGGGTGGAGCATCGACTCCAGCCCCGTCTCGTCCCCGTCGCCAGGCTCGCAGCCCACCAGCACGACCCAGTCGGTCAGCGTCGTGCCGACCCCGGACGTTGCCGAGATCACGGTCAAGACCACGACGTCGACGACGACTACGACCACGACCACCACCACGACGACGCAGCCGAAGCCGCCGCCTGTGCAGGCACCGCCGCCCGCCCGGACCACGACGACCACTGAGCCGCCGCAACAGGGTCTCTTCGTCCGCGAGGGCGCGTCCTGCCGGCCGGAGGGCGCAATCGGTCTCAGCCCTCGGGGCGAGCCGCTGATCTGCCGCAACGACGGTGGCCGCAACGACCGCCTGCGCTGGCAGAAGGCCTAGGAGCGCCACTCCAGGACGTCGATCTTGTCGCCGACCGCGATCGTGCCGGTGCGCACGACCTGGGCCTTCATCCCGAAGGTCACGCCGCCGTCCACGGTGCGCCGGTAGGCCGCCAGCGAACGGATCGGCTCGGGACCGGCCTTGATCCCGGTCTCCTGATCGACCATCGGCACCGCGCAACGCACACAGTCCTTGGCGTAGGCCAGTTCCACGTCGCCGATCGCCGCGCGCCGCACCCGGTCCTCGGTGTGCGGCTCCGCCCAGCCGGACACGACCACGTTGGGACGGAACCGGTTCATCGGCACCGGTTCCCCGCCGCGTTCCAGGATCCGCTCGTTCAGTCCGTCCAAGGAGGACAGCGAGAGCATCAGCAACGCGTTGCCGTCGGCGTAGCCGACCAGGCCGGTGGTCTCCCCGGTCGTCTCCCGGCGCAGGTCCGGCGGCGTCCGCACGAGCCGCACCGGCATGCCGAGCGCGTCGGAGAAGTACGCGGCCGCGGCGTCGCCCTGGTCCACCCCGAAGCCGTGCCAGGTGTGGACGACGACCGGAACCCGCGGCCCGTCGGCGACAACGGGGAACGACTCCCCGCCGATCACCAGCGAGGAGTCCGCGAGCGACGGGCGCAGCGCGGCCATCTGCGGCACCTTGCGCTGCGACAGGAAGACACCCTCGTCGTCGACCAGCATCATCATCCGGTCGTCCCGCAACCCCGTGAGGTCGACGGCCGAGGACGCGACGGAGCACCCGCCGCAGCCCTTGATCGGATAGACGTGCAGGCCGGAAACGATCACAGAATCGGCTCCGGCTCGTAGGCCGGGTACTTGTCGACGACCGCGGCGACCTGCTCGACGACGGACGCGACCTGCGCCGACGCCACGCCGGTGAACGACAGGCGGTCGGCCAGCAACGCGTCGAGCGCGGCGCGGTCCAGCGGCAGGCGGTCGTCCGCGGCCAGCCGGTCCAGCAGGTCGTTCTGCGCGAGGCCCTGCTCGCGCATCGCCAGCGCGACGGCCACCGCGTTCTCCTTGATGGCCTCGTGCGCGGTCTCCCGGCCGACACCCGCGCGCACGGCCGCCATCAGCACCTTGGTCGTACCGAGGAACGGCAGGTAGCGGTCCAGTTCACGCGCGACCACGGCGGGGTAGGCACCGAACTCGTCCAGCACCGTCAGGAACGTCTCCAGCAGCCCGTCGAACGCGAAGAAGGCGTCGGGCAGCGCGACCCGGCGGACCACCGAGCACGACACGTCGCCCTCGTTCCACTGGTCGCCCGCGAGCTCGCCGACCATCGACAGGTAGCCGCGCAGGATCACCGCGAAGCCGTTCACGCGCTCGCACGAGCGGGTGTTCATCTTGTGCGGCATGGCGCTGGAGCCGACCTGGCCGGGCTTGAAGCCCTCGGTCACCAGCTCGTGGCCCGCCATCAGGCGGATGGTCTTCGCCAGCGACGACGGCGCCGCCGCGAGCTGCACGAGCGTCGACACCACGTCGAAGTCGAGCGAGCGCGGGTACACCTGGCCGACCGACGTCAGCACGCGCTCGAAGCCGAGGTGACCCGCGACCGTGCGCTCCAGCTCCTCCAGCTTCTCCGGCGTGCCGAGCAGGTCGAGCATGTCCTGGGCGGTGCCGACCGGGCCCTTGATGCCGCGCAACGGGTACCGCGCGATCAGCTCGTCCAGCCGCCCGAACGCGACCAGCAGCTCGTCCGCCGAGGTCGCGAACCGCTTGCCGAGCGTCGTGGCCTGGGCGGCCACGTTGTGCGAGCGGCCGGCCATCACGAGGTCGGTGTGCTCTGCCGCGAGCCGCGCGAGGCGGCCGAGGACCGCCGCGACCTTGCTGCGGATGAGCTCCAGCGAGCGCAGGACCTGCAGCTGCTCGACGTTCTCGGTCAGGTCGCGCGAGGTCATGCCCTTGTGGACCTGCTCGTGGCCCGCGAGCGCGTTGAACTCCTCGATGCGCGCCTTCACGTCGTGCCGCGTCACCCGCTCACGCGCGGCGATCGACTCCAGGTCGACCTGCTCCAGCACGCGCTCGTAGTCGGCGATCGCGGCAGCCGGCACGTCGATGCCCGCGGCCGCCTGGGCCTGCAGCACCGCGAGCCACAGCTGGCGCTCCAGCACGATCTTGTGCTCGGCCGACCAGAGCGTCGCGAGCGACGTGGAGGCGTAGCGACCTGCGAGGACGTTGGCGATGCGCGGCTTGCTCACACCGCCAGATTAGTGCACGTCGGACTCACTCCCAGTTGATGCTCGAGTCCGTCACCAGCTCTGTGAGCACCCCCACGCGCACCGGCACGGTCTGACGCAGACCGCTGCCCGACGCGGGGTTGTAGTTGAAGCTCTGGATCTGCGCGACGTACCCGCTCTTGAACTTGCGCACCGACACCGACCTGGTGATTTCCTGTGCGCCCTCGGCGTACTCGGCCTCGGTGACGACAGACCCGTCGCTGCGCGTCGAGCTCTGGCAGTAGACCGCGCCGGAGCAGAGGTCCAGTTCGTACGGCAGTTTGCCGCCGGTGACCCGCAGTGCGGTCGGCCCGATGCCGTCGGTCAGGTGCACGTAGCCGTGCAGATCGGGGTCGTCGGCCGCGTTGCGCTGGCCGGACGGCGAGTTGGGGCTCGAGATCGTCGAGACAGTGCGGAAGTCCGAGTAGACCTCCTTGAAGTTCGTCATCCTCACCCCGAGCGTCTCGGCCAGCCTCTCGCCGATGCGCTGGGCCTTCTTCTCCGCGGACTCGCTCGGGGGCGCCGAGGAGCTCGCCGGGGTCTCGGAGCCGAGCTGGCTGTCCCGGTCGCGCGGCAGCAGTCCGGGCAGCGCGAACGACGCCACGGCGATCACCGCCGTAGCCACGCCCACACCGACCAGCGCTCGCCGTCGACTTTTTTTCTGCTCCACCCGCCTGATCAGGGCGTCCGGGTCGAAGTCGAGCGGCGGCTCGTCCCAGACGGCCAGCAGCATTCCCTCGCGGATCTCCTGCTCACTCACGACGCGACCCTCCCCGAACTGTTGTCGAGCTTCTCCACGATGGTGCGCAGTGTCGCGAGACCACGCGCCGTCTGGCTTTTGACCGTTCCCTCGGTACAACCCATGGCCACCGCCACCTCGGCGACCGACAGGTCTTCGAAATAACGCAGCACGAGCACCGCCCGTTGCCTCGGCGGCACCTGCAGCAACGCGGTGTGCACCAGCTCACGCGCCCACAGCTTCGCGCTGGTGTTGTCGGGATCGACTGTCGCGTCGGCGGTGTCCGGCAGCTCCCCGTCGCGCTGCTCGGCTCTGCGCCACGGCCTGCGCTTCTCGTCCAGCCACGTGCGCAGCAGCACCTTGCGGGCGTACGCGATCAGGTTGTCGAGGTCCTTGATGCGCTTCCAGGCCATGTACATCTTCATCAGGCTCGACTGCATCAGGTCTTCAGCCGTGTGCCAGTCACCACAGAACAGATAGGCGGTGCGTCGCAAAGACGCGGCATTGGCTGCCGCGAATTCGCGAAAGCCCTGCTCATCGGCCTTGCGCATGCGATCCCCTCTCGCGTCCTCAACCAGGGGAACGCATCAGGAGAACGCGAGGTTGCATCACTCGTGACGCGAAAGGGCCGTTCGGAGCATCCTGGCCGCGACACCGCGTGGATCCGGCTTCAGCTCGATGAACGCGTTCACCATCGCGCCGTCCACCAGCGCGATCAGCTCCTCGACCCGGTCCGGCGCGATGTCACGGCCGGAGCGGGTGAAGATGTCGGCGATCAGCTCGTGCAGCTCCGTGGACAGCACGCGCATCAACGGCCGCAGGTACGGACGGCGGCCGGTCGCGACGAGGCGTTCGTAGCGCAGCAGCATCGTCTCGGTGTCGGTCACGTCCTGGCCGACCAGGAGGTCGAGGATCAGCTCGATCAGCACGTCGTCGTCGGACAGCTGCTCCGACAGACCGGCCAGCCGCTCCCGACAGCTCGCGAGCTCCGCCCTGCCGTGGAACTCGACCGCGGCGGTGATCAGCTCGTCGAGCGAGTCGAAGTAGTACGTGGTCGACGCGAGCGGCAGACCTGCGCGTTCGGCGACCGCGCGGTGCCTGACCGCGTCGAAGCCGCCCTCCACGAGCAGTCCGGACGCGGCCTCGACGAGCGCCTGCCGCCTGCGCTCACCCTTCGGGGTTGCTGCCGTCATAGTCGAGCCAGAGTACTGGGCGGCTGATCAGAACCTCGGCGCCAGTGCGTCCGCGAAGCGCTTGGCCTGGCCTTTCAGCTCGCCGTCGCCCTGCGTGAACACGTAGAGCTCCTGGCCCTTGGTGGTCGTGACCTTCTGCGCGCCCGCGGGTGCCTCGAACGGCTGCGGCGTGATGATCGCGGTGATGGTGAGTCCATCGATCTTGAACGCGGCCGCGCGGGAGTCCGGCGGGCACGTCACGGCCGGCGGTTGCGCGAGGTCCGGTGAGACCGAAAGCTCTCCGGCGAGGGCGTCGGCGAGCTCTCGGTCCACACCCGCGCAGCCCTGCACTGCGCGTTCACTGGTCAAAAGACCAGTGCTTCCCGGCGTGGCCCCGTCCCCCTGCGTGGACGGGTCGCCAGGGAAGTTCTTCTGGGCCGGAGGCTGGGCCTCCAGCTCGGTCATCGGTCCGGTCTCGGGAGATTGTGCCCCGTTGTCCCGCTCCTGCCCAGAACCCAAGGTGCTCGAAGCACCCCTGTCCTGGTCGATCCAGTTGGTACCCGCCACGACACCACCGAAACCGAGCACCACGGCCAGCGTGGTGCCGGCGGCGATCGAGTTGCGCCTGCGCAGCGTGGCGCGGCGCGAAGCGGTACGGACGTCGCTCGCGTCGAAGGACGCCGGTGGCGCGTCGTGTGCCGCGTCGCGGAACAGGTCCGCGAGCTTCTGCTCGTCCATCTACGTCCTCCTCTCGCTGTTCACGACGCCGGTCGCAGGTCGTCGATGGCGTCGCCGAGAGCTTCCCGCAACGCCGTCAGCCCGCGGGCGGTCTGACTCTTCACAGTTCCTTCCGAGCACTTAAGCACTTCGGCCGTGGCCGTTACATCGAGGCCTTCGAGGAACCGCAGCACCAGCACGGCCCGTTGCCGCGGCGGGACTCTGCGCAGGCCCTTCATCAACGCCTCACGCGTCGCCACCGTGTCGCCGACCTCATGATCGGGCGTCGGTGACTCCGGCAGCTCGTCGGTGAACTTCTCGCGCCGCCACGGACGGCGCGACTCGTCGATCACCGCGCGCACGAGCGTGCGCCGGACGTAGGCGTCGAGAGCCTGCTTGTCCCGGATCTTCCGCCACCTCCTGTGCACCGCCACGAACGCTGTCTGCGCGAAGTCGTCAGCGCGGTGCCAGTCGCCGCACAGCAGGTATGCCGTTCGGCGCACGGCCTCACGGCGAGCCACGAAGTACTCCGCGAACTCCTGCTCGTCGCGCTGATCCACGCGGACTGCTCTCCGCTCGTTCCTCGAGTTGCACCTACCGGACGGAATCTGAGGCAACAACGGTTGCACGAACCTCCAGCGAGAGCTACATCACCCCCTCGGTCGTTCACCGGATGTGATGTGATCGCCCTCGTGACCCCCATCGACCTGCGCTCGGACACCGTCACCCAGCCGGATGAGGAGATGCGCCGCGCGATGGCGTCGGCAGAGGTCGGCGACGACGTGCTGGACCACGACCCGACCATGGCGGCGCTGGAGGAGCGGGTCGCCGAGCTGCTCGGCGTCGAGGCGGCTCTCTGGGTTCCCTCCGGATCGATGGGCAACCTGATCGCGCTGTTCCTGCACCTTCAGCGCGGGGACCGGTTCCTGGCCCCGCTCGGCGCGCACGTGCTGGACGCCGAGCTCGGGACCGCCGCGTGGCTGGCGGGCGGGATGCCGCACGGGCTTCCCGTTCTCTCCCCGGAGGCGATCTTCGCCGCCGGTGGTGGTGAGTCTCCTTATTACGGGCTGCGGACGACGTTGTTGTGCCTGGAGAACACGCACAACGCGTCCGGCGGCACGTTGACCGCGCCGGACGAGCACGCGCTGCTGGTGTCCGCGGCGCGGTCCGTCGGGCTGGCGGTGCACCTGGACGGGGCTCGGCTGTGGAACGCGTCGGTGGCTCTCGGCGTGCCACCCGCCGCGCTGACGGTCGGAGCGGACACCGTGCAGGTGTGTCTGTCGAAGGGGCTCGGGGCACCGGTCGGGTCTCTGGTGGCCGGGTCGTCCTCCTTCGTGGTCGAGGCCCGTCGTGTGCGGAAGATGCTCGGCGGCGGGGTCCGGCAGGGTGGCGTTCTGGCTGCAGCCGGTCTGGTCGCACTGGACCGGATCTCCCGGCTGGCCGACGATCACGCGAACGCTTCCGCACTGGCCGCTGGGCTGCGCTCGCTGGGGTGGGACGTGCCCGAGCCCGCCACGAACATCGTCCTGGCGTCGGTGCCGGACCTGGACAAGACGCTGACGTCGTTGCGCGATGTCGGGGTTTTCGCCAGTCCGATGTCCGGCAAGGTTCGGTTCGTGACACACGGCGACGTGGACTCGTCCGACATCGCCGAGGTGCTGCGCCGGCTGCGAGAGGACACCTGAGATGCGCTGGATCGTGTTCGACTTCGGTGAGGTCATCAGCAGGCGGAACCCGGCGGTGCCGTTCATGGCCGAGCGGCTCGGGGTGTCGCTGGAGCGCTTCGAGGCCGTGTACTGGGACCGCGACGCCTACGACCGCGGCGGGTCGGACGCGGAGTACTGGTCGCTGATCGGGTCGTCGCTCGGGCTGTCGCTCGACGAATCCGCCGTGCGTGAGATGACCGCGATGGACAACGCGGGCTGGCTGGACGATCCGGTGGCGGAAACCGTCGCGCTGATTGATGATCTGGCCTCGTCGGGCGTGCCGCTGGCACTGCTGTCGAACGCGCCGGTGACCTTCGCGCGGCTGGCCGAGAAGCTGCCGTGGGCCAAGCGGTTCCGCCACCTGATCTTCTCCGGCGACCTCGGGTACGCGAAGCCGGATGCCGCGATCTGGCAGCACCTCAAGGACGTCGTCGGCAGCTCCGACCTGGTCTTCTACGACGACCGCCAGACCAACGTCGACGGCGCGCTGGCCGCGGGGATCGACGCGCGGTTGTGGACGTCAGCTGCTGCTGCGCGTCTTGAGCTCCGCGCGGAGCTCGGCGATCTCGGCGCGTAGGTTCCGCAGTTCCTTCGCGGTCTCCAGCTCGGCTTCCTCGACCCCGCGCAGCTTCTCCACGAGCCAGCTGGCGATCGTGCCGGTGATGACACCGAGCAGCGCGATGCCGCCGACCATGAGCAGGCCCGCGACCAGCCGTCCTTCCACCGTGACGGGGTAGCGGTCGCCGTACCCGACCGTCGACATGGTGGTGAGCGTCCACCACAGCGCGTCGCCGAACGTGGTGATGCTGGCGCCTTCCACGTGCCTTTCCGCGTCGAGCACCGCGAGGCTCGCGCAGAACACGACGAGAACCGTCACTCCGCCGACATAAATGCTCACGCGTTGTCGGATCTTGTCCTCGAACTTCTTGTTCAGCAGCGTGAGGACCGTGATCAACCTGAAGACGCGCAATTGCCGCACCATCGGCAGCACGACCGCGGCAAGATCGAAGAGGTGCGTCTTGAGGAATTGGACCTTGTTCTGCGCGAGGGTCAGCCTGGTGACGTAGTCGGCCGCGAACACGGCCCAGACCAGCCACAACGCGATCTCCAACGGAAAGTGCATGACCCCGTGGTCGTCGAACACCTGCCACGCGTAGACGACGAGGAACAGCACGGCGAGGGCCGTCAGCGGCCACTCGACCTTTTTCTCCCACCGCTCGAGGCGAGCCTCGTTGGACTGCAACACCGCTTCATGGTGAGTGGTGTGCCCCGTTTAGACCAGGGGTCATCGCCTGGATTTGACCGCACCGTAAGCCGCGGTGCCTGCGAGGAGTAGCACTCCGATCACAGCGAGCCAGAAAAGGCCCTTCACGACGGCTCCGACGACGGCCAGCACGATCCAGATCGCCACCAGCCACCCGATGATCGCCCACATGGATTCCTCCCCTTCTCCGTCCTGTGAACGTCCGGCGAGCCCGCTTTGTTGCGATCTACAGCCAGGCTTTGAGGCGGCGCAGAGCCTCCTCGATGTCCTGGGTGGCACCCGCGAACGACATCCGCACGAAGTGGTGCCCGTCGACCGGGTCGAAGTCGATGCCGGGCACGATCGCCACGCCGGTGTCGCCCAGGAACCGGCGGCAGAACGCCATCGAGTCGTCCGTCAGGTGCCGGATGTCCGCGTAGACGTAGAACGCGCCGTCGGCCGGTGCGAGCTTGTCGATCCCGAGGTTCGTCAGGCCTTCCAGGAGGAGGTCCCGGTTGGTCTTGTACCGCTGCAGGTGCTGTGCCGTTTCGGCGTAGGCGTCGGGGTGAAACGCCTCGACCGCGGCGTACTGGGCCAGAGCGGGTGGGCACAGCGTGAAGTTGCCGGTCAGGCAGTCCACGGCCCTGCGGAGTCGTTCAGGCAGCAGCATCCAGCCGAGCCGCCAGCCCGTCATCGCGAACGCCTTGGAGAACGAGTTGACGACGATCGCCTCCCTGGACGTCTCCCAGGCGCAGTGCAGCGGCTCGCCGTAGCTGATGCCGTGGTAGATCTCGTCGCTGACCAGCTGCACGCCGTTGGTCTCGCACCACCGGGCGATCGGGCCGACGTCCACCACGGTGCCGGTGGGGTTGGCCGGGCTGGCGACGATCACGCCCTTGAGATCCTCGTCGAGCATGTCGACCGTGGGCTGGAAACGCGTGTCCGGCCCGCACGGCAGTTCGACGACCTCACACCCCAGTGCTTTCAGGATGTTGCGGTAGGCGGGGTAGCCGGGCCGCGCCAGCGCGACCCGGTCGCCGGCGTCGAACGCGGCCAGGAACGCGAGCGTGAACGCGCCCGACGACCCGGTGGTGACCACCACGTCGTCGGCCGTCACGTCGAGGTCGTACTGGCGCCGGTAGTGCCCGGCGATGGCCTGCCGGAGCTCGGGAATCCCGAGCTGCTCGGTGTATCCCAGCGCGTGCTGGCTCAGGGCCTGCGCGGCGGCATCCCGCACCAGCCGCGGCGCCGGGCTGGAGGGCTGCCCGGCGGCCAGCGAGATCACGTCGCCGTGCGTCCGCTGCCGTTGCGCGGCAGCGGAAAGCACGTCCATGACGTGGAAGGGCGGTACGTCGGCACGGGCAGCCACGGTCAGCATGCCGTCAGGCTAACCCCTAGTAGCCCTGGTAACCGCCGCCCTGCGCCATCGCCTTGAGACCGGGGTGGCCCTCGAACCCGCCGTAGCGCGAGAACGTGTACCGGACACCGGCGATGATGTTGTCGACCGGGTTCCAGATGTCGTCGTGGCCAGGCAGCTTGTGGGCGTTGAACGTCGAGTCGATGCACTGCATCAGACCCTTGGACGGCGTGCCCTTCTGGGCGTTCGAGTCCCAGAGGTTGATGGCGTGCGGGTTGCCGCTCGACTCCTTCTCGATGATCTTCCAGATCTCGTCGATGTTCTCGTCGGTGACCGGGATGCCGTTGGCCTGCAGGATCTTGATGGCCTCGCGGATCCACTGCTCGACGTTGCCGGGAGGCGGGCTGCCGGACGGCGGGCCGCCGCTCGGGCCGAGACCGCCGCCTCCGCCGCCACCGCCACCGCTGCTGCCGCTTGGAGTGTCGCCACCGCCGCCGCCTTGGGGCTGGGCCGGGGTCTGCTTCGGCTGCGGGTCCGAAGAGGACGGCTTGGTCGCGTCGTCGGGCGGCGGGGTCGGTGCCCACTGGATCGGCTTGCCCGGCGCGGGCGTGAACGACTGCGTGTTCGGGTCCTCAATGGACGAGAACTTCGGCGACAACGCGCCGGGACGGCCCCTGAGGGTGCCCGCGGCGGCGTTCACGGCGTTCTCCGCCTGGGAGATCACGGGTTTGGCGTCACTCGTGGCCTCCGCGCAGTAGCCGCGGATGATGCTGTCGACGTCTTCCTGCGGCTGGTTGCGCAGCTGCTGGCGCGTCTGCCGGGCGCGGCTCAGCAGGTTCTCGCAGATGCTCGTCATCGAGGACTTCGCGCTTTCCAACGCGTTCGCGGCCGCCTCCAGGTCGGCCGCGGCACCGTTGAGCGCGTCCGTCATCGAGGTGCCGGCCTTCATGACGTTGCCCATGTAGGCGACGAAGGCGTCGGCCGACTTGCCCTCCCAGGCGCCGTCGAGCTGGCCGACCGACTTCTGCATGCCGTTGGTCTGGTCGCCGCACTTGCCGGCCGCCTGCTTCCAGCGGTTCGCGATGTCGCGCACCGCCTGCGGTTGCACGGTTTCGATCTTGTCAGCGAGCGCGGCCAGCTCAGCCCCACCGGGCAGTGCGGCGACCTCGTCCATCGCGCTCACGTCACACCGCCTTCAGCGAGTTCTTGTTGGCCTCTTCGGTGTCCTGGACGGTGGTCTGGATCGCGTCGAGCGCGCTCTCGACCTTGCGCAGCACCTTCTCCGCGGCCTCGAACTCCTGCGAGCCGGCCTGGTCCATTGCCGTCACCGCGCCCGAAAGCGCACCGGAAGCACCGAGTTTCCCGAAAATGTCCGGATTGCCGTACTGATTGGAAAAGCCGTCACCGATCGCGCCGAATTGCCCGGCCTGGCTGCTCACGGTCGTGCGGCACTGTTCCATGGCTTCGATGTTGAACTTCGCCACAGCCATGCGCACCTACCCCCTAAGTCTCCTCACCGACCTTAGAACGAATTGCTTCGCACAGTCGGGTGATTGTTGGGACGCAGGGCTCGGCTTTGCCGTTCCGCTCAGACCTCTTGCAGAAGCTCCCAGACGGCCCCGGCAAGTCGATGGTTGTCCACGGGCGTGATCGTGCACCACTGCCGCCCGTCGCTGCTGGGCTTGAGCTGCCGCAGATACCGCCCGTTGTGCGTGTCGTGGAAGGAAACCACTCGCTTGGCACGCTGCCCGTTGCGCTGAACCCCGAACTGCCCACGCGTGGACGTCCCGTCCAGCATCCCGGCAAGCTCCTGCGCGTCACCGAGCCGCATCCCCTGCCGCTCCAGCATGGTGATCAACCGCTGAGCGTCCTGCCCGACATCCTTGGCAGCGGCGACGAGATCGTCGTAGGGCAGGCTGATCGACCGCCCGTACCCGGCAGGCATCTCGCCGGCCACCGACACCGCAGCCTCGGCGAGCGCGGTCCCGCGGGCCTCGATCAACCACATCTCGTCCCGATCCTGCACCGCCAGGATCGCCTCGTCCCCGATGGCCGCAGCGAGCCCGCTGATCTGCCGATCGGCCCAGATCCACAGGTCGATCGACGTGGTCGCGTTGGCCAGCAAGGCAAACCCGTCAGCCAACTCGGGCACGACCCGGCCGTTGCCGGCCAGGCCGCGCGCCTCCAACGACTCCCAGGCCCGCTTCACCACCTCGGCCTTCTCGGTGTGGGTGATGGAGGGAATCCGCGTGTCCAACGCGACGTGCGCGGCCGGGAGGCGCTGAGCCTCCCAGACCACGGCGAACTCCACTGTGGACAAAACCACGGAACCTGGTGAGCTCAATGCCTTACTTGTCCTTCGGGTCTTCGCCGATGACGGACTGCACCACCATGCGCTCGTCGCCGAACACGTCGTCGGAGTCGACGCCGTACTTGCGCACGTGCTCGCCGTCCTCCTCGCCCTCACCCTTGGCCGCACCGGCCGCAGGCGACATGAGCGACCCAGCGCCGCCCTTACCCGCAACGCCACCCTTGGCCGCGGTGGCACCGGGCCGGTTCGCCTCGGGCCCAACGCCCGTCGCACCGCCAGGCGTCATCGCGCCGCCGGGGCCCTTGCCCGCAACGCCGGTGCCACCTGGAGTGCCAGGGCCGCCGGGACCGCCAGGACCGCCGCCGGGGCCGCCCTTGCCCGCGCCGATCGTGCTCGGGGCACCCTTCGGGCCCGTGGGGGCGATCGAGGTCTTCGGAGCCTGGCTGGGGCCGCGTCCGCCGCCGACCACCTGGGCGCCGCGCGCCGTCGTGGCTGCGCCTGCCAGGCCTGTTGCGGCTGCGCCTGCCGCGGCGATGCCGATCGGGAGGGCGGACGGGAACGGCTTGGGGAGGCCGGTGCCGGCTGCGATGGGGTTGGTCGTGGTGCCGGGCATGACGCCCGTGGTGTTGCCGGGGATGCTCGGGGTGGGGCCGACCGGGACACCAGGGGAGCCCGGGCTGCCCGTGCCGGTGAAGCCGGGTCCGCCGTGGATGCCCGGGGTGCCGCCGCCCGTGCCTGGAACTGCCGGGCCGACCGCGGTGGGCGCGGCGGCGCTGGCAACGACGATGTCCGGCGGCTGGTTCGGCGTGCGGAACGAGTCGATCGCGCTCTGGCTGTTCTCCTTGTAGCCGTTGAGGCTGTCGATCGCCTGCTGGCGAGCCCGGTTCGTGGCCTCGACCTCTGCCGCGTGATCGGTCTCGATACCGACCAGACCCACGCCCTTGTCGAAAAGGTTCTTCTCGGTGTCGCCGCGGAGAGTCTCGGAGTTGGGCGAGTTGTGCCGCGCTGTGGTGGTGCTCTCGCCCTGCCGAGCCATCGCGTCCGAGTTCCCGACGGTTGCCTGGCCCGCGTCGTCGAAGCCCTCCGCGGTGACCTTGGTCGTCTCCTGACCCTTCTCGCCGGCCGCGCCGCCCCATTCGATGCCCAACGCCTTCAGCTGCTCCCGGAGCACCTTGTCGACGTCCTGCAAGCTGCCGGCGAGATCCCGGAGGACATCAGAGGCCGATGCGAACTGCCGGGCGAGTTCACCACTACCGGTAGTGAGCTTCTGAACCTCGTCTGCCAGCTTCTCGTTGGACCAGCCTTCGAAGTACCAGTCAGTGAGCTGTCCACCCGACATAGCTCCCCCTCACTTCAAGGTCTTGAGAGTCTCGACCGCGAGCGCGGCGGCTTTGTTCGCCTTGCTGCACATCTGGTCCTGCGAGTCGCCCTTTTCCGTCACCGGGTCATAAGACATGTGCAGCTGCTGACCTTCGGCGACGTCGACCGTAACATTGCAATTAACACTGTTCGTGCCGGTGAGCGTGAGTTGCGCGGCGCCATATCCAGCCACATCCACAACCTTCACGTCCAGATTTCCGGAACCGCTGAGCCAGAACGGCACACCCTTGTTCGTCACCAAAACAACGGTATAGGAGTACTTGAGCCCGTTCTCGTAGAAGCAGCCGGGCGCCTTTCCGAAGTTGGACACCTCGATCTGTTGCGGCACCGCCTCCGTGACCTTGATCTGGTCCATCTGCGCCTGGGTGAGGAGCTTGCACGCGTCAACGCCGTCAAGCTTCAACTCGGTTGGCCGTTTCGGCAGTTCCTTGGCAGAACCCGACGTGCCAGAAGTGGGACTGCCGCCCGATGTAGGACTTGGCTTGCCCTTCTCACCGCTGCTCGTACACGCAGTGGCAGCCACCAGCACGGACGCCGCGGCAATGATCTTGAAGACGGTTTTGCTCACGTCGTCTTTCCGAACACAGTAGCGATCTCTTCGTCACTGAAGCCGTACTGCTTGGCCGACTCCTTCAGCTGCGTCGCCAAGTTTTCCAGAGTTTCAACGTACTGCGCGATTCGACCCACATATGAATCTTCATCGGTCGTGAGACGGCGATTCCACAAACCTGCGATGTTCGCGCTCACCTCGCCAGCCGTGGCAGCGTTGACGTGCACTTCGAGTCTGCGCTGCGCCGAGAGCAGCGCCCGCTTCAGCACTTCCGCCTGGTCCTGGATGACCGCGCCGGCCTTGAGGACGTTGTCCTCGTTGACGTGAAAGCTCTGTGTCGACGGGCCTGACGTCAGGCCGTCCAGAAAGGCCGATGCCGTGTGGAACGCGCTGACCGCGGCCCCGATCACGCCACCGGCCACACCCGCGACGGCACTGAGAGCGGCATCCGCCCCCGCGCTCTCCTGTGTCACGACGTCCTACCCCCGTACGGTTGGTAACGGTTCGGTCCCCCTTCGCAGGCTACCAACGCCTGCGTAAGACGTACCTGTGGTTGGACGAAGACCACCCCTCGTTGGTTCCGCCGCCTTTCATCCGACACGTGGGGCGATTCAGCCCGCGACGCACGGTGACCATCGCTACGGTGAGTTGGTGCTGACAGTGTGGGGGCTGACCAAGGCCTACGAAGGCCGCACGGTCGTCGATCAGGTGGGCTTCGAGCTCCAGCCCGGCACCGTGACGGCCTTTCTCGGCCCCAACGGCGCGGGCAAGTCGACGACGCTGCGGATGATCACTGGGCTGACTCGGCCGGACCGCGGGCAGGCGACGATCGCGGGCCGTCCGTTCTCCGCGTGGCCCAACCCTTCGCACGTGGCCGGGGTGCTCCTGGATGCGGCCGCTGTCCATCCCGGACGCAGCGGCCGCGGGCACCTGCGCATGGCCGCGACGCTGGCCGGCGTGCCCGGCCGCCGCGCGGACGAGGTGCTGGAGATGCTGGGGCTGGCCGACGCCGCCACGCGCAAGATCGGCAAGTACAGCCTCGGCATGCGTCAGCGATTGGGCATCGCACACGCGTTGCTCACCAATCCGCCGCTGCTGGTGCTCGACGAGCCCATCAACGGGCTCGATCCGGAGGGAATCCGCGCCGTGCGCAACCTGTTGCGGGGGCATGCCGCCAGAGGTGGCACCGTGCTGCTGTCCAGCCACGTGCTGTCCGAAGTGGACCAGACCGCCGACAGGGTGCTGGTGATCGGCAACGGCCGGGTGGTGGCCGATGGGCCGCTCGCCAGCCTGACCACGTCGTCCCGGTCGCTGGTGCGTGCCAAGGACATGAACCGGCTGGCCGAGGCCCTGCAGCGGGGCGGCATCGCCATCCAGCCGGCGCCGGACGGCTTCATCGCCGCGCACGCGCCGGTCGAGCAGGTTTCCAGCGTCACCTTCTCCGCGGGCATTCCGCTGCTGGGGCTGCGTGAGGAGCAGATGAGCCTGGAAGACCTCTTCTTCCGCCTCACCGGTGGAGGCCGGGTATGACCATCGGACACCCGCCAGCACATCCCGCCGTCCAGGCGCCGCAGGCGAACGTTCCGTGGGCCGTCCGCGCGAGCCGGGCGTCGTCGTTCTGGCGGCTGGTCGCGGTCGAGGCGCGCAAGCTCGTCGGCTCGCGGTCGGACAAGATCGTGATGGCCTTCGCCCCGCTCTTCCTGATCGGCGTGATGCTGCTCTTCACGCTTCCGCAGTCGAACCTGGCCAGCGCGGGGAGGCAGCTCCAGCCGATGCTCGTCGTGGTCCAGCTGGGTCTTCTGCTGGTCTTCGCGACCGTGATCAAGCTCGTCGCCGGCGAGTGGCAGTACAAGAGCGTGCAGCCGACGCTGCTGGTGCAGCCCTCCCGGATGCGCTATCTGGTGGCGCAGGCCACGGTGCTCCTCGGCGTGTGGCTGGTGTGCACGCTGTTCACGTTCGTCCTGTACCCGGTTCTGATCGAGATGGCCGCGGACGGGATCAACCACGACTACCTGCTCGGTCACCGGCCGGGCTGGGTGCTCGGCGTGACCATGCTGTCGACCGCGCTGGTGCTGCTCACGGCGTTGATCGTCTCGCTGCTCATTCCCAACACGGGCGGCTCGCTGACGGTGTTCTTCATCGTGGTGCCGCTGCTGGCACTCGCCCGCATGCTGCTGCCCGAGGTCTTCGGGCTGATCTACCCGCTCGAAGCGGCCTGGCACCTGGCGGGCGGCGGTACGGGGTGGGTGCAGACCATCTCGTCGCTGGTCGTGTGGCTGACGCTGCTGGGCGTCTCGCTGGTCGTGCTCAGCCGGCGTGACGCGGGCTGAGCGGCTCCGCTCAGCCCGCCCGGCTGCCGCCGTTCTCGTCGATCAGCGGCAGCACCTTCTCCGCCGCCTCCGTCGCTTTGGGACAGAAGTCGCGCAGGGCCCGGTCGATCGGCTGGTCGACGTCCTGGGCCCGCAGCGCCACGGCCTCGTCGAAGTTCATCGCGGCCTCTACCTCGAACGGGCGCTCGGAACCGGTGTCGACCGTGACGGTGCAGTACTCGTTCACCTCGCCGGTGATCACGGTGGTCGCGTAGTAGCGGTCGAGCAGGATCGACCGGTGGAAGTAGCGGCCGGCGCCGCGATCCCCGTTCCAGACGTCGACGAAGTGCTGGGCCTTCGACTTCCGCGCGGCGCCGGGGCTGAACAGCCCGATGGAGAGACGGCCCCAGTCCTCCTGCACGTGGCAGCCGCCACCGGCACCGGTGTTCGGCTTCTTCCCGAGGCCGAGCAGCGACTGGAGGTCTGACGGCAGGGTCTCGCACGTGTTGTCGAAGACCTCCGGCCGCGAGCGGTTGAAGTCGAGGTTGTCGTAGGCGATCGCCTCCGCGTCCAGCTTCGGGCCCGGCGAGGCCATCGGCGGCTCCGGCGGTGTGGTGCAGGCCGCGAGGGTCACGACGGTGGCCAGGAGCGAGGTCAGGCGAAGTGCGTGCGTGCCCATGTCAGGTAGTTCAGCACATCCGCGCTGCACGGATACCGATGAACGACCGGAAACCGACCGAACAGGGCACAGGAAGTCGGGTGCGAACCCTCGAGCCCCAATAGCGTTGGGAACGTGTTGGAGCGACTCAACCAGGCCATGGCCCACATCGAGCAGAACCTCGACGACGAGGTCGACGTGAGGCACCTCGCGCGGATCGCCGGTACGAGTGAGTACCACCTCAGAAGGATGTTCAGCGCGCTCGCCGGGATTCCGCTGAGCGAGTACATCCGGCGCAGGAGGCTCACGAAGGCGGCCAACGAGGTCCTCAGTGGACACGACTCGTTGCTGGACATCGCCATCCGGTGGGGCTACGGGTCCAACGAGGCCTTCGCCAGGGCGTTCAAGGCCATGCACGGGGTCGGGCCGCAGGAGGCTCGGGGCGGCAAGAAACCGTTGCAGTCGCAGCAGATTCTCACGTTCAAGCTGATTGTCGAAGGGAGTACGAGCATGGAGTACCGGATCGTCGAGAAGGACGCGTTCCAGGTCGTTGGCCGGGGGACGCGGGTGCCGTTGGTGCACCTCGGGATGAACCCCGCGATCGTGGAGTTCATCAAGGGCATCGGGATGCCGACGCTGGAACGGCTGAAACAGCTCAGCGACGGCGAGCCCGAAGGCCTCGTGGCGCTCACCGGCAACCAGGAAGGCAACGAGGAGGGCGACCGCCTCGACTACTTCCACGGCGTGGTGACCAGCAAGGAGGCGCCGGAGGCCATGGAGACCATCACCGTGCCGAAGAACACGTGGGCCGTGTTCAAGGCGGAAGGGCCGTACCCCGAGACCATTCAGCACATGTGGCGGGACGTCTACACGCAGTGGTTCCCGTCCAACAGCTACCAGAGTGTTGAAGGGCCGTCGATGTTGCACACGCAGATCGACGGGGACACGGCCAAGGCCGAGTTGTGGATTCCCGTCACCAGCTGAGAGCCAGGCGCTCGGCAACGTCTCGCAGCTCGAGCACGGCGAGCCACGACTCGGGGATGACGGCCACGCCGTCACGGGCCCCCAGGATGTTGCCGCAGATGGAGCCCGTCGAGTCGCTGTCACCCGAGTGGTTGACGGCGACGCGTACGGCGGTGGGGAAGTCGGGGGCCACCAGGGCGGCGTGCAGGCCGATGGCCAGGGCCTCTTCGCCGACCCAGCCCCGCCCAGTTCGGATTCGATCTCTTCTGGCGTGAGCGGGCCGAGGCCCATCACCTTGTCCAGCAACGAGGTCTGTTCCTCGTGACCGTCCCAGCGGACCAGTTCGGCGCGTGCGACTGCCACCGCCGACGGCAGGTCCGTGCCGCCCAGCAGGGCCTGCACCATCACCGCCAGCACGCCTGCCGACAGGTAGCCGCTCGGGTGGTGGTGGGTCAGGCGCGCCGTCTCCGCCGCCAACGTGAACACCTCGCGCACGTCGCGGGACCACACGGCGACGGGGGCGGCGCGCATCACGCCGCCGCAGCCCTTCGAGTTGTTCTTCTCGTTGTGCTGCAAGGCGGTGATGCACGTGTGGCCCGGCGCCCTACGTGAATGCAGACGCTGGTCCGCCATCAACCAGCCGTCGGACGCCACGACCGGGCCGCCCTGGGTGTGGAGCCAGCGGCCGTACGCCGCGCGCACGGACAGCACGGGGTCGATGCCGTGCTGCCGCGCGAGCAGCAGACCCTCCAAGGTGAACAGCAGCATCTGGGTGTCGTCGGTGATCTCCAGGACAGGAAGGTCGACGACACCGGAAGGGCCGTACTGACGGCGGATCACGTCGATCGAGGAGAACTCGATCGGCGCGCCGAGGCCGTCGCCCACGGCCCCGCCGAGCACGCACCCGAGCAGGCTCACGACACCGTGATCTTGCCGTCGACCGCCTTCAACGCGATGTCCGAACGGTGGTGCGAGCCGGTGAGGTGGATGTCCGCGATCTTCTTGTAGGCGCGCTCGCGTGCCTTCGACAGCGACTTGCCGGTGCCCACGACGGACAGCACGCGGCCGCCGGCGGAGACCACGGCGCCGTCCTCACGACGACGCGTACCGGCGTGCAGCACGCCCTCGGACTCGGAGCCGGTGATCACGTCACCCGTGCGCGGCCGGCCGGGGTAGCCCTCCGCGGCGACGACCACGGTCACGGCGTAGCCGTTCTCCCACTCCAGCGGGGGCAGCTCGGCCAGCGCACCGGTCGACGCCGCGAGGAACAGGGAGGAGATCGGCGACTTCAGCAGGGCGAGGACCGACTGGGTCTCCGGGTCACCGAAGCGGCAGTTGAACTCGATCACCTGCACGCCGGACGACGTCAGCGCCAGACCCGCGTAGAGCAGACCGACGAACGGCGTCTCGCGCGCCCGCAGCTCGTCGACCACGGGCTGCACGCACCGCGAAACGATCTCCTCGACGAGACCTTCAGGCGCCCACGGCAGCGGAGCGTAAGCGCCCATGCCACCGGTGTTCGGGCCGTGGTCTCCGTCACCCACGCGCTTGAAGTCCTGCGCCGGGATCAACGGCACGACGGAAACACCGTCGGTGACGCAGAACAGCGACACCTCCGGACCGTCCAGGAAGGACTCCAGCAGCACCGGGTGCCCGCCGTCGAGCAACGTCATCGCGTGCGCCCGCGCGGCCGCCAGGTCCGACGTCACGACGACGCCCTTGCCCGCGGCCAGGCCGTCGTCCTTCACGACCCACGTGGGGCCGAACCGCCCGAGCGCGGCGTCCAGGCGGGCCGGGTTGTCGACGACCTCGCTGTGCGCGGTCGGCACACCCGCCGCGTTCATGACGTCCTTCGCGAACGCCTTGGAGCCCTCGATCCGAGCTGCGGCCTTGGACGGGCCGAAGCACGGGATGCCGAGGGCCCTGACCGCGTCAGCGGCCCCGACGACCAGCGGTTGTTCGGGGCCGACGACGACGAGGTCGGCCTTCCACTCCTTCGCGAGGGTGGCGACCGCCGAAGCATCTGCGACGTCCACGCCGTAGATCTCGGCGTGTCCCGCGATGCCTGCGTTGCCCGGCGCGCACGCCAAGGCAGTCAGTTGCGGATCGCGCGACAACGCGAGGACAAGGGCATGCTCACGGGCTCCAGACCCGATGACCAGGACGCGCACGATGCTCCAGCGTAGTTCAGCCGAGTGCCTGCTTCGCCCCAGGGTGCAGCGGGACGGGGTCGGAGGCGCCGGCCTTGGCCTTGTCGATGTCCTTCACGGCCGGGTGCACCTTCTCCAGGTCAGCCTTCTTGTCGAAGATCAGCTTGGTCACCGCGCACGCGTTGTTGGCCGCGAAGTCCTCGCGAACGAGGAGCAGGTTCGGTACGACGATCGTCGGAACTTCCGAGGTCCCGTACGTCGCAGCCGGGATCGTCCCGGTGTCGTAGACGGGGCTGATCTTCTTCATCTCCGGCAGCAGCGGAGTGATGTCGATGAACTTCACCCGGTCCTTCAACGACGTCGTGATGTCCGTGATCTGCGGCGTCGGCAGACCGCCCGACCAGATCAGGCCGTCGATGCTGCCGTCCTTCATCCCGTCCGCGGTCTTGGTCAGGTCGAGGCGCTGGGCGGCGACGTCGGAGTCGATGTTCAGCCCTGCCGACTTCAGGAGCCGTCCGGCGATCACCTCGGTGCCGGACTTCGGCGACCCGGTCGAGATCCGCTTGCCCTTCATGTCCGCGACGGAGTTGATGCCGGAGTCGGCGCGGACGAGCACCTGCGTGTAGTTCGGGTAGATCCGCGACAGCGCCGCGATCTTCTCCTTCTTGCCGTTGAACGCGCCGGTGCCGTTCACCGCGTCCGCCGCAGTGTCGGCGAGCGAGAACGCGATGTCGTACGTGCCGCCGACGAGCTGCTGGATGTTCTGCACGGAGGCGCCGGTCTCCGCGGAGGACGCCTTCAGCTTCGAGTTGTCGGAGATCAGCTTCGCGAGGCCACCGCCGACCACGAAGTACACGCCACCGGAGTTGCCGGTCGCGATGGTGATCCGGCCGTCGGACGCCTCGCACGACGCGTTGCCACCCGACGCGTCCGGCGTCGTGGGCGTGCGCTTGCCGCCACACCCGGAAACCACGAGCGCCAAAGCGATCGCACCGATCGCGTACTTACGCAGCATCACGAACCCTCCCACGAGTAACCAGGTGGACCGCCACGGCCACCACGAGGAACCCGGCCCCGATGGCGATCGTCAACGGCTGCAGATAGAGCAGGAACAACGCCGCCGGCACGCACAGCACGCGCTCCGGCCAGCGCGCGGGACCGAACAGCCAGCCGCCCGTGAGAACGGCCAGGGCAGCCACTCCCAGGGCGGACGCGCCGAACGTCCACACCGAGTCCAGCAACGGCCCGCGCAACAGCAGCCCGGCGCCGGAGTCGGTCAGCACGAACGCCAGCGGCACAAGGAACGCCGGGAGCGTGTACTTCCACGTCTGCCACATCGTCTTCATGACATCGCCGCCGGTCAGCGCGGCAGCAGCCACGGCGGCGAGCGCCGTTGGCGGCGTGACCTCGGACAACACCGCGTAGTAGAAGATGAACATCGCGGTCTCGGCCGGCTCGACGCCCAGCGTGATCAACGCCGGGCCGATGACGACCCACGAGATGATGAACGACGCCGTCACCGGCACGGCCAGGCCGAGCACCGACACCGCGACGGCCGCGAACACCGCCGTCAGCATCAGGATCACGGTCTCGGACGAGCTCAGCGCCGAAGCCAGGTCCACCAGCGACCCCGCAAGCGCTTGCCCCAGCCCGGTCTTCGTGATCGTCGACGTGATCACGCCCGCAGCCGCGCACACCGCGATCACCGGCAACGCCGAGCGCACCCCGGTCGAGAGCGCGTCGGTCACCAGCCGGAACCAGTCGCGCCGGTGGTTGATCAACGCGAACAGCGCCGCCACCCCCGTCGCGTACACGACCGCGCGGTAGACGGGGATGTCCAGCGCGAGGAAGACGACGATGATCCCGAGCGACAGGAAGTGGTACCAGCCGAGCTTCAGCACGTCCCAGAACCGCGGCGCGTCCACGTCGACCGGCTTCGCCCCGAACCGCCGGGCGTCGGCCTCCACGGCCAGCGCGATGCCCAGGTAGTAGAGCAGCGTCGGGATGATCGCCCAGATCAGCACCGACAGGTACGACACCTGCAGGTACTCGGCGATGATGAACGCGGCGGCTCCCAGCGTGGGCGGCGACAGGATCGCGCCGATGCCCGACGCCGCGAGCAGACCGCCCGCGTTCTCCTTGGGATACCCGGCCTTCTGCAGCATCGGCCACGTCACCGCGCCCAGCGACACGGTCGTCGCCGTGCCCGACCCGGAGACCGTGCCCAGCAGGAAGCCGGCGGTCGCCGCAGTGCGGCCGGGGGCCGTCCGCGACTTCCGGAAGGCCGCGAAGCTGATGTCGACGAAGAACTTCCCGGCGCCGGACGCGTTCAGGACAGCGCCGTAGATCGTGAACAGCACGATGTAGGTCGCCGCGACGTCCAGCGGTGTCCCGTAGAACCCGCTGGCGTCGTTGAAGAACCCGTTGATGATCTGCGCGAAGTCGACGCCGGAGTGCGAGATCGACCACGACGGCGGCAGGAACCCGCCGTAGTAGGCGTAGGCGATGAACGCCACGCACACCACGGGCAGCACCCACCCGGTCGTGCGTCGGCACGCCTCCAGGATCAACACGAGCAACACCGCGCCCGCTGCCACGTCGAGCGGCGTGAGCTGCCCCTGCCGGTTCAGGAACTCGTCAAAGCCCCCGAACAGCGGGTACGAGCCGGCGACGAACGCCAGCGCGGCCAGTACCCAGTCGACGACCTTGGGTGAGTGCCCGCGGCCGTACGACAGGAACACGAGCGGCAGCGTCACCGCCAGGAAGATGATCAGGTAGTACTGGCTTCCCTTGGCGAACGGGAAGAACACCTGCTTGAGCACCAGCAGTGCGATCAGCAGGCCGGCGATCCACAGCGCCCGCTCCCACCGTGGTGAGAGCGACCGCGACGGCATCTCCTCGTCGTGCTCCGCGACGATGCGGGCGAGGTCGGGGTTGGCCACGCTCGAACCGTACTGTGGGGCCGATCACAGCGTTAGACGATCAATCCAAAGGGATTGCAAAGTCCTCAGACGACCGCACTGTCCACATAGCACCAGCGCCAGTCCTCGCCCGGCTCGAACGAGCGCATGACCGGATGCTGGGACGACTTGTAGTGCGCGGTCGCGTGCTTGCCCGGGCTCGAGTCGCAGCACGCCACGTGCCCGCAGGAAAGGCACATCCGCAGGTGAGCCCAGTTGCGCTCACCCTCAGCAAGGCAGTCGACACAGCCCTCGGCCGACTCCGGCGCCACCGAAGCGGGCAGCGCTCCCACGTGCGAACAGGTCATGGGGTCCATCTTTACGCAGAATGAGCGACATGCACGGGCCTGAACTTCTGCTGCTGTTGCTCGGGGCCCTGGTCGTGACGTCCATCGCCCGCCGGCTGAACTGGTCGGCACCACTGGTGCTGGTCGCGGTCGGGCTCGTGGTCTCGTTCATCCCCGGCGTGCCGGAGTTCGAGCTGGACCCGCACCTGATCCTGGTGCTGGTCCTGCCGCCGCTGCTCTACAGCGCCGCGCTGGACAGCTCGTACCTGAACATCCGCGCGAACCTGCGGCCGATCGGCCTGCTCGCGGTCGGGCTGGTGCTGTTCACGACGTTCGTCGTCGGTGTCACGGCGAAGCTCGTCTTCCCCGAACTGCCGTTCGCCGCCGCGCTGGTCCTCGGCGCGGTGGTCGCCCCGCCTGACGCCGTCGCGGCCGTCGCGATCGGGCGCAAGCTCGGCCTGCAACGCCGGGCGATGACACTGCTGGTCGGCGAGAGCCTCATCAACGACGCCACGGCGCTGACCGCGTTCAAGGTCGCGGTGGCGGCCGCGGCGGGAGCGGCCATGCACCCCGCCGAGAGCGTCGGGATGTTCCTGCTCGTCACGGCGGGCGGCATCGCGATCGGCCTGCTGGTGGGCGTGCTGGTCAGGTTCCTGCGCAAACGGCTCTGCGAGGGTGTGCTGGAGAGCGCGCTCGGTCTGCTCGTGCCGTTCGGCGCCTACCTGCTCGCCGAGGAGGCCGCGCACGTCTCCGGTGTGCTCGCGGTCGTCGTCGCGGGCCTTTACGTCGGCCACCACTCGCCGCGCGGCACCTACACGACCCGGCTGCAGGACGCGGCGGTGTGGCGGTCGGTGGACGTGCTGCTGGAGTCGTTCGTCTTCGCGCTCATCGGCCTGCAGGTGTCGGCGATCATCAGCGACGTCGACCTCGACGTGACGCTGCTGCTCGGTGCCGGGGCGGTGCTGCTGGCGACGATCCTCGCGCGGTTCGTCTGGATGTACCCCGCCTCGTACGTGCCGTTGTACCTGTCCAAACGCTTGCGAGAACGCGAGCGCTGGCCGCATCTGGGCCAGGTCACGGTGATCGCGTGGGCGGGCATGCGCGGGGTGGTGACGCTCGCCGCGGCGGCCGCGATCCCGCAGGACGTCCCAGGCAGGGAGATCATCGTCTTCTGCGCCTTCGTCGTCACGGTCTCCACCCTGCTGCTGCAGGGCACGACGCTGCCCTGGATGATCAACAAGATCGGCTTCGAGGGCGACGACGCGCGCAAGGACGCGCTGGCAGAGGCGCAGATCCAGCACCGCGCGGCGCAGGCGGCGGTCGACCGGCTCGACCAGGAGATCGAGGACGTCCCCGACCACGTGCGTGACCAGCTGCGGGCGCTCGCCGAGCACCGGGGCAACGCCGCCTGGGAACGGCTCGGCCGCCAGGAGGAGGAGAGTCCAGCCGCCGCGTATCGACGACTGCGCAGGGTGATGCTGAGCGCGGAACGTGACGAGTTCATCAAGGCGCGCGACGCCGGCGAGATCGACGACGAGGTTCTGTTCCGGGTGCTGCGCGAACTGGACTTGGAGGAAGCCGCACTTTCCCGTGAGTAACCGTTCACCTGCATTTCGTGTTGCGATGCTTGGGTGCGCTCTCAACACGAACTGGGAGGTCGAACGATGTACCGGAGAGGTCTAGCCGCCGCAGTCCTCGTTTTCGCGGGTGCGGTGGTGGCGTCCCTGCCCTCCGCGTCGGCACACGACGACAAGGGCCCGATCGTGATCGGGCACCGCGGCGCGTCGGCGTACCGGCCGGAGCACACGCTCGCGGCATACGAGCTCGCCGCCCGCACGGGCGCCGACTACATCGAGCCGGACCTGGTGCCCACCAAGGACGGCAAGCTGGTCGCCAGGCACGAGAACGAGATCGGCGGCACCACCGACGTCTCGGCCAAGCCGCAGTTCGCCGACCGCAAGAAGACCAAGGTCATCGACGGCACGCCGGTCACCGGCTGGTTCACCGAGGACTTCACGCTCGCCGAGCTGA
Organism: Lentzea roselyniae; assembly: GCF_039537795.1. Taxonomy (NCBI): domain Bacteria; kingdom Bacillati; phylum Actinomycetota; class Actinomycetes; order Pseudonocardiales; family Pseudonocardiaceae; genus Lentzea; species Lentzea roselyniae. Next base: position 44,837 of record NZ_BAABBE010000006.1, on the reverse strand, counting down.
AGACGTTGCGCGCCAAGGAACGCATCCCGGCGATCCGCCCGCGCAACACGCTCTACGACGGCCGCTTCGAGGTGCCGACGCTGCAGGAGGTCATCGACCTCACCAAGCGCCTGTCCCGCGAGCTGCACCGCGAGATCGGAATCTACCCGGAGACCAAGCACCCGACGTACTTCCAGTCGATCGGTCTCGCGCTGGAGCCGAAGCTCGTCGACGTGCTCAACCGCAACGGCCTGAACCGCCGCAGCGCCAAGGTCTACGTGCAGTCGTTCGAGGTCGCGAACCTCAAGGAGCTGAACAAGTCTCTACGGGTGCCGCTCGTGCAGCTGGTCAACGCTTCCGGCGCGCCGTACGACTTCATCGTGGCCGGTGACAAGCGCACCTACGCCGACCTGGTCACCCCGGCGGGTCTGCGCGAGATCCGCGGTTACGCGGACGGTGTCGGCCTGCACAAGGACCTGATCATCCCGCGCGACGCCGCCGGCTTCCTCAATGCGCCGACGAACGTCGTGCAGGACGCGCACAAGGTCGGCCTGGTCGTCCACTCGTGGACGTTCCGCAACGAGAACTCGTTCCTGCCCGCCGACTTCAGGTCCTCGACCGACCCGGCCGCGTACGGCCGGGCCTTCGAGGAGTACGACGTGTTCTTCAAGACCGGCATCGACGGCGTGTTCGCGGACAACCCCGACACGGCCGTTGAGGCCAAGGTCAAGCGCTAGCAAGCGTGAGCGTGCGGTCCCCGTCGAGCAACCCGCGTTGCTTCAGCAGGGGCCGCACGCCCTCGCCGAACCAGTAGGCCTCTTCCAGGTGGGGATAGCCGGAGAGGACGAACTCGCTGATCCCGATGGAGTGGTACTCCTCGATGAGGTCGGCGACCTCCGCGTGGGAGCCGACGAGAGCAGTGCCCGCGCCGCCTCGAACGAGCCCGACGCCCCGCCCACAGGTTCGGGTAGATCTCCAGGCCGCGCACGCCACGGCCGAGGTCGCCGCCGTGCAACGCCAGCATCCGTTGCTGGCCAACGGATTCCGATTCCCGCAGCTGCTCCTGCGCCTTCGCCACCGCGGCCGGATCCAGCGCGTCGAGCAGTCGTGACGCCGCCGCCCACGCTTCCGCCGACGAGTCGCGGCTGATCGTGTGCAGGCGGATGCCGGAACCGGATCGGCCGGTCCGTCAGCTCCCGCACCCGCGCGATCTTCACCGCCACGTCCTGCGGCGGTTCGCCCCAGGTCAGGTACACGTCGGCGTTCCGAGCCGCCACCGGCAGGGCAGCGTCGGACGAACCACCGAAGTAGATCGGCGGCACCGGATCGCGTGCGGCCAGCACAGTCGCGTCCTGCACCCGGTAGTGCTCGCCCTGGAACGAGTGCGGCTGGTGCCGCAAACCCTGGTGGGACTGCGGATCGCGCTCGGCACCGCGTGGCTGTCGCTGATCGTCGGCGAGCAGATCAACGCCGACGCCGGTCTCGGCTTCCTGATCAACGACGCCCGTGAGTTCCTCCGCACCGACGTCGTGGTCGTCGGCCTCGTGGTCTACGCGCTGCTCGGTCTGACCCGGCGGACGGCAGCACGACGTGCACGACCCGTTCGATCCGGCGGTAGCCCAGGACTTTCGCGGCCTCGACGAGGCCCGGATCGGTCTGCCGGATGCCGGCGTGCAGGTTGAGGTAGAGCGGGAACGCCACCCCGGCCGCGACCAGCGCGAGCTCGGGTTCCTCGCCGATGCCGAACCACAGGATGAACAGCGGGATCAGGCCGAGGTGCGGGAGCGTCCGCAGCATCTGGACCGGTGGATCCAGCAATGTCTCGCCCCACCGGGAAAGACCGGAAACCAGCCCGAGTGCAACACCGACCGTGCCGCCGATGAGAAATCCGAAGAAAACGCGGCCCAGCGAAACGAGAAATGCGTCGACCAATTGGCCGTCCGCGACGAGCTCGGCGGCGGACTGTGCAACCGTCAGCGGCGATGCCAGTTTCTCGGGCGAGAGCACACCGGTTGAACTGGCCAGTTGCCACAGCAGAACCAGTGTGACCGGGCTGATCCACCGCACCGGTAGCATCGGTTTTCGAACAAGAGAAAGGGCCACGGCGCTGAATTACAGGCGAGCCGCGGCCCTTCGTCAATGACGCCCAAATCGCGAAAAAGCGTCGTACTTCGAGGTAGTCGGTATCAGCCGAGAACGTCGTGGCGGACGATCGTCTGGTCGCGGCCGGGGCCGACGCCGATCGCCGACACGCGGGCGCCGATGATGCTCTCCAGGTACTCGACGTACGCCTTGGCGTTGGCCGGCAGCTGGCCGAACTCGCGGCAGTGGGAGATGTCCTCGAACCAGCCGGGCAGCTCCTCGTAGACCGGCACGGCGTGGTGCACGTCGGTCTGCGTCATCGGCATCTCGTCGACACGGCGACCGTCCACTTCGTACGCGACGCAGACCGGCACCTTCTCCAGGCCGGACAACACGTCGAGCTTGGTGAGGAAGTAGTCGGTGATGCCGTTGACGCGCGAGGCGTAGCGGGCGATCACGGCGTCGAACCAGCCGGTGCGGCGCGAACGCCCGGTGGTGACACCGAACTCACCGCCCTGCTTGCGCAGGTACTCGCCCATGTCGTCGTGCAGCTCGGTCGGGAACGGACCGGAGCCCACGCGGGTCGTGTAGGCCTTCAGGATGCCGATCACGGTGCTGATGCGGGTCGGCCCGACGCCGGAGCCCACCGTCGCGCCACCCGAGGTCGGGTTGGACGACGTGACGAACGGGTAGGTGCCGTGGTCGACGTCGAGCAGCGTGCCCTGCGAGCCCTCCAGCACCACGATCTCGTCGCGGTCCAGCGCCTGGTTGAGCAGCAGGCGGGTGTCCGCGATGCGGTGCACGAAGTGCTGACCGCGCTCCAGCACCTGGTCGACGACCTGGTCGGGGTCGAGCGCCTTGCGGTTGTAGACCTTGACCAGCACCTGGTTCTTGAAGTCGAGCGCGGCCTCGACCTTCTGCCGGAGGATCTTCTCGTCCAGCAGGTCCTGCACGCGCACGCCGACGCGAGCCAGTTTGTCCTGGTAGGCGGGGCCGATGCCGCGGCCGGTGGTGCCGATCTTCGCTTTGCCCAGGTAGCGCTCGGTCACCTTGTCGATGGCCACGTGGTACGGCATGATCAAGTGCGCGTCCGACGAGATCAGCAGGCCGCTGGTGTCGACGCCCTTCTCCTCCAGGCCCGCGAGCTCCTCGAGCAGGACGCCGGGGTCGACGACGACACCGTTGCCGATGACGTTCTTCACACCGGGCGTGAGGATGCCGGACGGGATGAGGTGCAGGGCGAACTTCTGACCATCCGGGAGGACCACGGTGTGACCCGCGTTGTTGCCACCCTGGTAGCGGACGATCCACTGGACACGCTCACCGAGGATGTCGGTGGCCTTGCCCTTGCCCTCATCGCCCCACTGGGCACCGATCAGCACGACGGCCGGCATGTGAAACTCCAAGCGCTTGGACTGGTTCGAGCGAATGCCGGTAAGCGAGCGTAGACCAGGAGATGACCGTGCGCGGAATCGTGTTGGCCTGCGGAAACACGCAGTTGCCAATGATCACTCAACGTGACGGGGTGCAGGCCGTTCCCGCCCGTCCCGGCAAGGACCACGTAGATCAACACCTGGACGCGGAACGGCTCATCGTCGTGGGCACGGACGCCGACCTCGCCGCCGTGGCGTTGCGGTTGCTGCGCAAGGAGAAGCTCGGCTCGGTAGCGCTCGGTTACGTCCCCGCGGGCGATTCGCACGTCGCCGCGCTGTGGGGCCTCTCGACGGACCCCGCCCGCGCACTCGACATCGCCCTGAACGGTGACGTAGATCCCGTCCCGTTCGTGCGCGACGACGTAGGCGGCGTGCTGATGGGCCTCGGCGTCTTGTCACCGGTTCGTGGCGTTGGTTACAGCGACGCCGACAACGTGCTGCGCGGCCAGGCCTCACGCATCGAGTGCACACCGGACACCGAGGGCGGCTTGGGCCTGGTGGTGCGAATTGTCAACAAACGCCTCCTCGGCTCTCGCGTCCGGGAAAGCCGCCCACGCGCGTTCCAGCTCGGCTGCCTGCCCACAACCGCCGTTTTGGACGGTCACAAGCATCCGCGCCCGGTCGACAAGTGGACCTGGTACCGCCACACCGAGGACCTGCGCCTGGTCCGTGGCGTCTAGCCGTGCGTCTGTAGTTCACTTGAGTGTCACCCAAAGGCATTGCCTAATTCCGCAATGTGACTAAGGGTGGTTCCCGATCACTTCCAACAAGGAAGGTCGGGACAATGTCAAAAGTTAACCGAATCATTGGTGTCCCAGTTGCCGCACTGGCACTCACCTTTGGTTCTGTTTCCCCTGCACTTGCGACCCCGGACAACATCCCCACCCTCACGGAGGCCCGCACGCACCTGGCGGCTCTGACCGTCCGCGCGGAAGGCTCGATGACGGGCTATTCACGCGACAAGTTCCCTCACTGGATCGCCAAGGAGGGAACCTGCAACACCCGTGAGTACGTCCTCAAGCGCGACGGCACGAACGTCGTGACCGACACCAGCTGCGCCGCCACCTCGGGCCGCTGGTTCTCGCCCTACGACGGCGCGACCTGGACGGCGGCCTCCGACGTGGACATCGACCACATCGTGGCCCTGGCAGAGGCCTGGCGCTCCGGCGCCTCGTCCTGGACCCAGTCCAGGCGTCAGTCCTTCGCCAACGACACGACCCGCCCGCAGCTGATCGCGGTGACGGACAACGTCAACCAGGCCAAAGGCGACCAGGACCCGTCGACCTGGCAGCCGCCTCTGCAGTCCTACAGGTGCACGTACGCCAAGATGTGGGTACGTACCAAGGACTACTACGACCTGACCGTGCAGCAAAGCGAGAAGGACGCGTTGACGACGATGCTGGGAACCTGCAACGGATGACCACACTCTCCTCGCTTTTCGCAGCGGCCCCTGGTGGCGTGATGACCGACGAGGTCGGCGTCATCACCGGCGACCTGGAACTGTGCACGGAACTCTCCGACGACGGAAAGCTGCGCGCACTGGTCCGCTACGAGGGCGCGGAGGAGTGGTACGCCATCACGGGCGCTTCGTGCGTCCTGGCTGATCCTCGCGATCACGAGCAGGTCCACTCGCTTCTGCACGGCCTCCTGCATCGGCCGGAGGGCTGAGCGGCGGCAACGCCTCCATGGCCTCACTCCGGCTGAGCCCGGTCGACTGCAACAGATCCACCGCGACACTCCGGATCTGCGCCAGCACGACCTTGGACGAGAACCCGTCCCCGCCGAGACGCCGCGCGGTCAGATGCCGCGCGGCGTTCCGCACGGCCTCCCGCGTCTGCTTGGGAGTCTTACCCTTCTCCAGTTCGGCCTTGAGGCAGTCAACGGCGTCCGCGTAGTCCTTCAGCACATCCGGCACCCCGTCCGGAATCTGCTCGGAGGCCTTGAGCGCGGCCATGGCCCGCCGCGCCAGCACCCGCGTGTTCCTGATCGCGTAGTCCACGGGCCCGGCCGCCGTCTGATACCTGGTGAGCTCATCCTTGGACCGCCATCGAATCGGCGCGATCCTCGCGATCTCACTCCCGGTCTGCAGCGCAGCCTTGTAGTCGTCGATTGTGCTCTGACTGGTCCGCAACTCCGCGAGCACCCCGGCCGCCTTGACCGCGTCCTTCTCCGCAAGGGCCTCGGCGAGGTTCCGCAGCGCACTGCTGAGGGTGTTGGTGAGCGCCTTGAGCTGCCGCTGCGCCACCGTGACGGGGTTCGCAGGAAGAAGCGCCGCCACAGCAAGCCCCACCAGCCCACCGGTCAACGCGTCGATCATCCGGTCGAACCCACCACCCGCGCTGGGCGGCAGCAACGTCGCCACGAGAACCGCGCTGCTCCCCGCCTGCAACGCGATGACCGACCCACCGTCCAGCAACACCGCCGCCGACATGGCAAGCCCGACCACGAGCGCGATCTGCCACGGCCCGCTGCCGATAAAGCTGATCAGCGCGTCACCCACTCCGACGCCAACCGACACGCCGACCACGAGCTCGCTGACGCGCCGCAGCCGTTGTCCCAGCGAAACCCCGAGACACACAACCGCGGCGATCGGCGCGAAGAACGGGTGCTGGTGCCCGACGACAAGCGTCGCCACGACCCAGGCAAGGCCGGCGGACAGAGCAGTTTGGACGATCACCAACGCGGCCCTGCGCCACCGCGTCAGCGCACGCCCGACAGCTTCCTTGACCGCACCCACACGCACTCCACCGCTAGTTCGACCTGCAGCCGCCAGTCTTCGTCCAACGACCACCAGGCACAACCTGCGGGTGAGCGGTTTCGATCTCGCGGGCGAGCAGCCTCACACCGGCGGGAGGTACGCGGCCACCTCGGCGATCGCGTCCAGCGTCTCGTGGTCGAAGCCGTTGCCCGTGGCGTTCTCCGCCTCCGCTGCGGTGACCCTCTTGCCGTCGCGGTCGCTGCCGTAGCGCAAACCGGTGAACTGGATGTCGGCCAGGCCCAGCACAGCCGACCCGAGTGGACGGATGTCGCCGCTGCCGTGGCGGTCCATCAACGTGTGGAACTTCCGGGCATCGCCATCACTCGGCAATTCCACCCAGACAACGGAAACCGCGGCCACGTTGCCCGCGCCGTCCGTCACCGCGAACAGGACGCGTTCCAAGGAGGTGCAGCGGGTGCGCGTGAAGAACTCGCGAACCTCGCCGAAGGACACGGCCAGGCACTCCGCCTGCTGCCGAGCGGTCCGGCGCAGCTGGCGCAGCCCCATGCGCTGCCAGGCCGCGTTCGCATCGCCCTTCCGCGCCGCCTTCTGGCCGTCCGACTTGCGGGCGCGCAACTGCGTGGACGACGTGCCACCGCCGGCCGGAGCCGCCCCGCCGGCACCGCCGCCGATCGAGGCAACGCCTCCCGACGACCCGACAACACCCAACGCCAACGCACCGGCCACGACGTAGCTGGTGCCCTTCCCCCGAATCGGCCTGACCCGTCCCTGCGGGTCCGTGTAGAAGCCCGGCATGTCCACCCCTCTGGTCCGTCACAGCGAGACTGCTCCGCTTGACGCAAACGTCGAAAGGGGCCGAACGTGTTGAGTTGGTGTCGGCAGGCCGGACAACCTGCCGACGCACCCGATTCAGATCAGGCCAGCCCGAGCGCAGCCGGCGCCTTGGGATCGGAGTCGGCCAAGAACTGAGAGCACCGCTCCCACTCCTCGTCCTCCCCGATCTCCCGAGCAGCCCGAGCCAACGCCCCGAGCGCCCGCAAGAATCCCTGATTGGGCCGGTGGTCCCACGGAACCGGCCCAAAGCCCTTCCACCCGGCCCGCCGCAACTGATCCAGCCCGCGGTGGTACCCGGTCCGCGCATACGCATAGGCGGCCACCGGGTCTCCAGCGTGCAACGCCCGTTCAGCCAGCAGCGCCCAAGCCTCCGAGAAGTCCGGGTAGGCCCGCACGATCTTGCCGGGATCCGTGCCACCGTCAGCAGCGGCCTGCGCCTCAGGACGGTCGGGAAGACGAGTCGGCTCTGGCCCGAGGAGGTTCTCAACCATGCGGCCCATCGTGCCGCACGAACCGACTTTACGAGATGAAGACCCTCATGACCGCGGCCACAACGGCCAGCAGCAGAGCGGTGACGAGCACTCCAGCGATGATCTTCTTGCTCATGGCCGCATGGTTGCGCGCTGGGCCGAACAGATCAATGCCGTTCACCCGAACGTGCATACGAAATGGAAACATCAGGGTAAAACCAGGGTGCGTTTCGCTTCCAGCACACCAACCGGCAGCTCATGATGTTCGGATGATTCAGGGGGTAAGGCAGTTCCGGGACCAGTACTGGGAGCGGGGCGAGCCCGGCAGAGAGACACCGGCGACGCTCACGAAGCAGCTCTACCAGCTGTGGCTCCTAGGTCTGCTCCTCAAGCTGATCGGGTCGTCGTGGGACGTCTCGTGGCACTTCAAGTGGTTGCGCGACGACCTGGCGCCGCCGCACCTGATCAACACCGTGGGCACGGTGATCGTGGTCGGGCTGACGTTGTTCCACACGTTCACCGGGTACGGGGCCGACAAGCTCACCGTCAGGCTGATGCAGGTCGGCTGCGGGATCTTCCTCGTCGCCCTGCCGATCGACGTAATCAACCACCGCATCAACGGACTCGACATCACGAGCTGGTCCGGGTCGCACGCGCTGCTCTACCTGGGCACGGCCGTCATGCTGGCCGGCGCGCTCCGCGGGTGGATGAAGTACTTCCCCGCGGGGAACGCGAGGACGTTCGGCCTGGTCGCGCTGTGGTTCTTCTTCCTGGAGAACGTCTGGTTCCCCAACCAGCACCAGGAGTACGGCGTGCGCGCGCTGCAGGCCTACGACAACGGTAGGCCCGAGGCCGAGCCGATTCTGCTGCAGTTCGCCGCCGACCAGCTCGGGGTTCCGATCGGGCGCGAGGCCGTCGTGAACTTCGCGCTGCCGATCGCGGACTGGGTCTACCCGGTGTGGGGGCTCGTGGCGGCGGCCATCGTGCTGGTGATCGCACGGCGCACGATCGGCAAGCCGTGGGCGGCCACGGCCGTCGCGGGTGGTTATGTCGCGTACCGGTGCCTGATCTGGCCGATGCTCGCGGGCATCGACTTCCCGAAGTCGGCCGTGCCGCTGTTCCTGGTCCTCGTCGGGCTCGCGATCGACGCGGCGCACGTCGTCAGGATGCCCACGCCGGCTGCGGCCGTGCTGGGGTCGGCGGCCGTCACGACGGTCGGGTACGTCGGCATCTGGTTCCAGCAGGAGTACCTGTGGGGGCCGCCGATCTCGTTCTCGTCGGCCGCGGTCACCGCCGTGCTGCTGGCCGTGCTGTGGACGGCAGGGGACATGGCGATCCGCCGGCCGGAGACGCAGATGATCGCCTCACGACTGAAACCCAGCTGAACGAGAAGGGCCCCGGCAAGCGCCGGGGCCCTTCTCACGTGCAGTGGTCAGCCCGCGATCATGCGGCCCGACGACTTGAGGTGCTCGCACGCCTGGGCGATGCGTGCGGCCATGGCCTGCTCAGCGGCCTTGAGGTAGCTGCGCGGGTCGTAGGTCTTCTTGTTGCCGACCTCGCCGTCGATCTTCAGCACACCGTCGTAGTTCTGGAACATGTGCGCCGCGATCGGGCGGGTGAAGGCGTACTGCGTGTCCGTGTCGATGTTCATCTTGATGACGCCGTACGACACGGCCTCGTGGATCTCCTCCAGCAGCGAGCCGGAGCCGCCGTGGAAGACGAGGTCGAACGGCTTCGAGCCGGCCGGGAGGCCCAGCTTCTCGGCCGCCACGTCCTGGCCCTGCTTGAGGATCTCCGGACGCAGCTTGACGTTGCCCGGCTTGTACACGCCGTGCACGTTGCCGAACGTCGCGGCGAGCAGGTAGCGGCCCTTCTCACCGGCGCCGAGCGCGTCGACGGTCTTCAGGTAGTCCTCTGGCGTCGTGTAGAGCTTGTCGTTGATCTCGTTGTCGACGCCGTCCTCCTCGCCGCCCACGACGCCGACCTCGATCTCGAGGACGATCTTCGCCTTGGCGGAGAGGTCGAGCAGCTCGCTCGCGATCTGGAGGTTCTCCTCCAGAGGCACGGCCGAGCCGTCCCACATGTGCGACTGGAAGAGCGGGTTGCCGCCCTTGTCCACCCGCTCCTGGCTGATCGCGATCAGCGGACGCACGTACCCGTCGAGCTTGTCCTTCGGGCAGTGGTCGGTGTGCAGCGCGATGTTCACCGGGTACTTCGCCGCGACGACGTGCGCGAACTCGGCGAGCGCCACAGCGCCGGTCACCATGTCCTTGACCTTGGTGCCCGAGGCGAACTCGGCACCACCGGTCGAGATCTGGATGATGCCGTCGCTTTCGGCCTCGGCGAATCCGCGCAGAGCCGCGTTGAGAGTCTCCGACGAGGTGACGTTGATCGCGGGATAGGCGAACTCGTTCGCCTTGGCCCGGTCCAGCATCTCCGCGTAGACCTCGGGGGTTGCGATGGGCATCGGTCGTCCTCCTCAGGTGCCCTGAACGCCGTGTCGACCGCATCCTACGAGCACGTGTCACGGGGCCAGCGCGGCGGCCAACTCGGCGTACCTGCCGTTCAGCGACTGGATGGCCACGTGGTCGGCTCCCGCGTCCAGGTGCGCCCGCAGCTTCGCAGCCACCTGATCGGGGCTACCCCACGCGACCAGCGCGTCAATCAGCCGGTCAGAGCCGGGAGCGGCGACCTCGTCGGCGGAGAATCCCCACCTCATCCAGTTGTTCGTGTAGTTCGTCAGCGTGAAGTAGTACCCCAGTTGCTCACGTGCGATCGCTCGCGCAGCTTCCGGGTCCTCCTCCACGACGACGGTGACCTCCGGCGCGAGGATCTTGCCGCCGAGCACCTCCCTGGCCTCGGCGGTGTGCTCCACCGGGACCAGGTACGGGTGGGCACCGGCGGTCCGGTCGGCCGCGAGCTTCAGCACCTTCGGGCCGAGTGCCGCCAGCAGCAGCCGGTCGGCCGGCACGTCCAGCCGGTCCAGGTACGACACCAGCTTGGGGTAGGGCTTCTCGTAGGCCTGGTCGATCTGCTTGTGGCCGACACCGACGCCGAGCACCAGCCGGTCGCTGCCGATCCGGTGGAAGGAGCGGGAGACGTCCTCCGGCTCCGTCTGCCACACGTTGATGATGCCGGTGGCGATCGTCATCGACTTCGTGACACCGAGCAGCCGCTCCGGCAGTGCCAGGTCCGACTCGGGCGAGCTGCCGAGCCAGAACGTGCCGAAGCCGAGCGACTCCAGCTCGGCCACCTCGTCGATCCGGTCCGCCCACTGGAACCGCGAACCCCAGACACCGAACTTCCCAAGAGTCGTCATGTGCGTTGACAACGCGGACTAGGTTCGCGATATGCCGATCTTGAGCACCACAGATCTGAACGTCTCCCGGCTCTGCCTGGGTGGCAACGTCTTCGGCTGGACCGCCGACGAGGACCAGTCGTTCGCCGTGCTCGACGCCTACACCGCGGCGGGCGGGAACTTCCTCGACACCGCCGACGTGTACTCGGCCTGGGCGGAGGGCAACTCAGGCGGTGAGTCGGAGACGGTCATCGGCAGGTGGCTGGCCAAGCGCGACCGCGACCAGATCGTGGTGGCGACGAAGGTCGGCATGCTCGCCGGGTTCAACAACCAGAAGCGCGACACGATCCGGACCAGCGCCGAGCGGTCGCTGAAGCGGCTCGGCATCGACCACATCGACCTCTACTACAACCACCTCGACGACCAGAACACGCCGCTCGAGGAGACGCTGGCCGCCTACGACCAGCTCGTGAAGGACGGCAAGGTCCGCTACATCGCGGCGTCCAACTTCAGCGCCGAACGGCTGGCGAAGGCGCTCGAGATCCAGGAACGCGAGGGCTTCGCGAAGTTCGTGGCGCTGCAGCCCGAGTACAACCTGGTCAGCCGCGACCGGTTCGAGGGCGGCCTGCAGGACGTCGTCGCGAAGAACAACCTGGCCACCGTGCCGTACTGGTCGCTCGCCAAGGGCTTCCTGACCGGCAAGTACCGGCCGGGTGTCGAGGTCCGGAGCGCGCGGGCGACCGCCGCCTCGAAGTACCTCGACGAGCACGGCCTGCAGGTGCTCGAGGTGCTCGACGAACTGGCCGAGACGCACGAGACGACGGTCGCCGCCGTGGCTCTCGCGTGGCTCGCCCAGCAGCCCACGGTGGCCGCGCCGATCGCGTCGGCCCGGACGTTGGAGCAGCTCAACGACCTGACGCCGGTCCTCGATCTCGAGCTCACCCAGGCGGACGTCGACCGCCTCAGCGCAATTTAACTTGCCAGTAGCTTACTGGGAGTAGGTTGAGTTACCGTGGCGGCATGGACGTCACGGGCAAGGTGGTACTGATCACCGGCGCGGCCAGGGGAATCGGCGCCGAGGTGGCGAGGCAACTGGCCGCGCGCGGGGCACGTCTCGCGCTCGTCGGGCTCGAGAAGGCCCAGCTCGAAGAGGTCGCGCGGCAGACCGGCGGCAAGGCTTGGGAAGCCGATGTCACCGACTGGGACGTGCTCGAACGCGTCACGAACGAGATCGCCGAGCACTTCGGCGGCATCGACGTCGTCATCGCCAACGCGGGCATCGCAGCCACCGGGTTCGTGCGCTCCATGGACCCGAAGGCGTTCGAACGGGTCGTCGAGGTCAATCTGCTCGGTGTGTGGCGCACGGTCCGCACGGCGCTGCCGCATCTGATCAAGAGCCGTGGCTACTGCCTCGTCGTGTCGTCACTGGCCGCCATCGTGCACATCCCCGGCAACGCGGCCTACTCGGCGGCGAAGGCCGGCTGCGAGGCGTTCGCGGACAGCCTGCGCGCGGAGGTCAGGCACCTCGGCGTCGACGTCGGCACCGCGTACTTCTCGTGGATCTCCACGGACATGGTGAACAGCGCCGACGAGCACCCGGTGTTCGGCAAGCTCCGCCAGGGCATGCCCGGCCTGGCCGGCAAGAAGTACCCCGTCCGCAACGTCGGCAAGGCCGTCGTCAGGGGTGTCGAGAAGCGGGCGAAGGCGGTCCACGTCCCCGGCTGGGTGGGCGCGCTGAAGTACTTCCGCGCGTTCACACCGATGGTCGTGGACCGCCAGGCGGTCGAAGAGGTGGCCGACGCCGACCGGCAGATGGCCGCGAGCGACACATCGGGCCTGGTCGGGCCGGGCGGTCGAGCCGCTAGTCGGTGAGCCAGGAACCGAGCAGGGCGTTCCAGACGCGGATCTCCCACTTGGTGATCACGTTCGCCGGGGTGTACGGGTCCGCGGAGATGATCTCCTTCAACGTCGTCTCGTCCGGAGCGTCGTAGATGATCAACGCGCCGGTGTCGTCCGCGTACGGACCGGCGGCGAGGACCACGCCCTTCTCGGCGAGGGAGGCGATGTACTCGCGGTGTGCCGGGCGCACCGCGAGACGCTTCTCGCGATCCGGACCGAACACCAATTCGACTGCAAAGCGGGCCATGCGACCACCGTAGCGACGGTGACCGGTACCGTCCTACCTTGTGGTTGGCGACGAAACCCCGCGCACCGTGCAGGACACCCTGACCAACCTGCGGATCCAGGACGGCGTCGCAGGACCTCCCACAGGGCCTCTCACGCTCGAAGACCTGTACAAGCAGCACCGCATGCGCCTCATCCGGCTCGCGCTGCTGCTGGTCGACGAGCCCGCGACGGCAGAGGACGTGGTGCAGGAGGCCTTCACGGGCCTGCACCGCAACTGGAAGGGCCTGCGCGACGCACAGGCAGCCGTGGGCTACCTCCGCACGGCCGTGGTCAACGGCTCGCGCAGCGTGCTGCGCCGGCGCAAGACCGCGCGCGACTACACCCCGCCGCACGTGGCGAACGCGCGGTCGGCCGAGTCGCTCGCGATGCTGACCGCCGAGCACCAGGCCGTGGTCAAGGCCCTGCAGCAGCTGCCGCCGCGCCAGCGCGAGGTCCTCGTGCTGCGCTACTACGGCGACCTGTCCGAGGCCGAGATCGCCGAGGCGACCGGCATCTCGAAGGGCACCGTGAAGTCGACGGCGTCCAGGGCCCTGGACGCACTCCAGAAGATCATGGCCGGTTGATCACGGGCGTTTTGCCCGGTGAGAGCGGTTCCGGTGCGTAGGAACACGCCCCCAATCCGGTACTTGGTATAGACCAATAGGGCTTTGATGCCGCAGGATCAGTCCTCGTGGCACGCAGACACGTGGTCGCCGTCGACATCGGTGGCACCGAAACCAAGGCGGCGCTGGTCACCGGTACCTCGGAGGTGGTGGCGGCGCAGAAGCACGCCCGCCGGGCGACTCCGGCCGAGTTGGAGCCCCTCCTCGCCGTGATCGCCGAGCTCGTCGACGAGCTCAGGCAGGCCTCCGAGCACGAGATCGACGCCGTCGGGATCGTGGCGCCGGGCATCGTGGACGAGGCCAACGGCGTCGGCGTGTACACGACCAACCTGCCGTGGAGCCAGTTCCCGTTCAGCACAGTCCTCACGGAACGGCTGGGCGTTCCCGTCACGTTCGGCCACGACGTCCGCGCCGCCGGGCTCGCCGAGTGCCGGATGGGTGCCGCGAAGGGGCTGCGCAACGCGGTGGTCCTGCCCATCGGCACCGGTATCGCCGGCGCGCTGCTGCTCGACGGGAAGATCTTCAGCGGCGACGGCTACGCGGGTGAGATCGGACATGTGAACGTCGGCCACGGCGTGCCCTGCGCGTGTGGCCAGATCGGCTGCGTGGAGACAGTGGCGTCCTCCGCGGCGATCGCCCGCCGGTACACCGCACGTACCGGCACCCCCGTCAACGGCGCCGCCGAGGTCGCACGCAGGGTGAAGGACGGGGAGCAGGACGCAGTCGCCGTGTGGCACGAGGCCGTCGACGCGCTCGCCAGGGGGATCCTGGTGTTGGCGACGCTGCTCGGCCCGGAGGCCGTCGTGCTCGGTGGCGGGCTCGCTCTGGCAGGAGACCTGCTGGTGGAGCCGTTGCGGGACAGGCTGGACGGGCTGATCGCCTTCCAGCGCCGACCGGAGCTGCGGCTCGCGGCGCTCGGCGACGAGGCGGGCTTCCTCGGCGCGGCGCTGCTGGCCATCGACATGCTGGAGGCGTCATGAGCACGTGGGGTGGACCTGTCGACGTGACCCTGACCAATGGTCGGGTCGTCACGCCGGACAGGGTGCTCGAGAACGGGTGGGTCAGCGTCGGAGACGGCCGGATCGTCGCGGTGGGCGAGGGCGCGCCGCCCGACGGCCCGACGACCGACGTCGGTGGCGGCACGATCGTGCCCGGCTTCGTCGACATCCACTGCCACGGCGGCGGCGGTGACGCGTTCACCAGCAAGGACCCGCAGAAGGTCCGCAAGGCGGCGGCCGCGCACCGCAGGCACGGCACCACGACGTTGCTCGCGTCGCTCGTCTCGCGCCCGGTCCCGGAGCTGGCCGACCAGGTGTCCGCACTGGCCGAGCTGGTGCAGGAGGGTGTCGTCGCGGGCATCCACCTCGAGGGCCCGTTCCTGTCCGCCGCCCGCTGCGGCGCGCACGACCCGGCGATCCTGTGCCCGCCGGAGCAGACCGCGGTGACGAAGCTGCTCGACGCGGGCAAGGGCACCGTCCGGATGATCACCATCGCGCCTGAGCTGGAGGGTGCCGTCAGCGCCGTGCGGCAGCTCGTGGACGCGGGCGTCCTCGCCGCCATCGGCCACACCGACGCGACCGAGGCGCAGGTCCGCCCCGCCGTCGACGCCGGCGCCACCGTGGCGACGCACCTGTTCAACGGCATGCGCCCGCTGCACCACCGCGAGCCCGGCCCGATCGGCGCGCTGCTGGACGACGACCGCGTCACCGTCGAGCTCATCTGCGACCTCGTGCACCTGCACCCGACGGCGGTCCGCCTGGCCGCGCGTCACGCCGGCCTCAAGCGCACGGTCCTCATCACCGACGCCATCGCGGCCGCCGGTGTGGGCGACGGCGTGTACGACGTCGGCGGGCTCGAAGTCCGCGTGGTCGACGGCGTGCCGACGCTGGCGGGCGGTGCCGCGCTGGCCGGCAGCACGCTGACGATGGACATGGCGTTCCGCAACGCCGTCAACTCCTGTGGACTGTCGCTCGTGGAGGCTGCGTACGCCACCGCGACCCGTGGCGCGGAGCTGCTCGGCGTCGACACCGGAAAGCTCCAGCCCGGATGTGCGGCGGACCTCGTCGTGCTGGATGCAGAATTGAAGCCGAGGGACGTGATGGTCAAGGGCGAGTGGGTCAAGGACTAGGTGGATGGCGGACGATCCGGAGCGGTTGGTGACCGACGCGTTGCGAGCGCAGGCGACCAGCACGAACGCCGGATTTGCCGTACCTGTACCGGTTCCTGAGGAACGCCCCGCGCCGATGCCGGTGTGGCTGGTGCTGGGCCTCGCGCTGCTGTTGGGCCTGGCAGCAGGCACGGTGGCCGCAGTGATCACGCTGAGCTGACCTGTACCGTTGTGCCCGTGACGATTGCATTGGGCCCTGACTGGCTGGATCCCGAAAAACTGCTGACGATGCTCGGCCCGTGGATGCTCGTCGGGCTGTGCTTGATCGTCTTCGCCGAGTGCGGGCTGCTCGTCGGGTTCTTCCTGCCGGGCGACTCGCTGCTGTTCACGGCGGGTCTCTTCGTTGCGGCAGGGCACATCTCGACCCCGCTCTGGGTTGTCTGCATCCTGCTGACGGTGTGCGCCTTCGTGGGCAACGTCGTCGGCTACTACATCGGCCACAAAGCCGGTCCGGCGTTGTTCAACAAGCCGGAGTCGAAGATCTTCAAGAAGGAGTACGTCGACAAGACGCAGGAGTTCTTCGACAAGTACGGCCCGCGCGCCATCGTCCTCGCGCGGTTCGTGCCGATCGTCCGCACGTTCATCACGGCCATGGCCGGTGTCGGGCGGATGGACCCCAAGAAGTACTTCACGTACTCCGCGATCGGCGGCGTGGCGTGGGCGGCCGGCCTGACCGTGCTCGGCTACTACCTCGGCCAGATCTCCCTCATCAAGGAGAACCTCGAGGTCACCCTGCTCGCCATCGTCTTCCTGTCGATCGTGCCGATCATCATCGAGGTGATCAAGGCGCGCAGGGAGAAGAAGTCGCTCGTGCAGGAAGAGGCCGACGACATCACGCAGATCATGGACGCCCAGCTCCACCAGGACGACTCGACGCAGATCATCCCGCGCGTCGAGCGCTGACCAGCGACTGAGCCCGCCTGTTCGCGCAGGCGGGCTTTTTGCCGGCGCAATTTGAATACAGGGCTGTACTGTATTCGTATGGTCACTGTTGCAGGGGCGGGCCCGACCGGCATGGCGCTGGCGTGCGGGCTCAGGCAGTTCGGGGTGGACGTGCGGATCGTGGACGCGGCTTCCGGGCCCGCCACGACGTCGAGGGCACTGGGGTTGCAGCCACGGGGAGCGGAGGTGCTGGCCCGGCTGGGTGCACTGGGCGACCTGCCGGAGAAGGCGGTGCGACTGCGGTCGCTGCGGATCAACGGCGCGGTGGCGCTGGACATGAGCTTCCTGCGCGACGCCGGTCAGCTGATCGTCTCGCAGGCGTGGGTCGAGGAACGGCTGCGCGACCGGCTGTCCGCGCTGGGCGTGGAGATCGAGTGGAACACGCCGGTCTCGGCCGTCGAGGGGTGGGACTGGCTCGTCGGCTGCGACGGCGCGCACTCGGCGGTGCGGAAGATGGCGGGGATCGCGTTCGAGGGCGAGCCGGTGATGGAGAACTTCCTCCTGCGCGACGTCCACGCGGACTGGGACCTCGACCGCGAGTCGATCCACCTGTTCGTCGACGGACCGTCGATGACGACCCTGTTCCCGTTGCCCGGCGGCATCTGGCGGGTGATGTCACCGGACGGCGGGAGGTGGACGCCGGGTCCGATCGGCGCGGTCGAGTGGGAGTCGACGTTCCGGATCCACCGGAGGCAGGCCGCCACCTATCGGCGCGGCGACATCCTGCTGGCGGGCGACGCCGCGCACATCCACAGCCCGCTGGGCGGTCAGGGCATGAACACCGGCCTCGGCGACGCGGAGAACGTCGCTTGGAAGCTCGCACTGGTCGTGCAGGGCAAGGCGGCTCCCACGTTGCTGGACACCTACGAGGCCGAACGTCGCCCGGTCGCCGCCCGCGTGCTGGCCGCGACCACGCCGGCGACCCGGATCGCGATGGGGCCGGGCGTGCTGGCGCGGACGACCCGGGATCTGATGTGGCCGTTGCTGAACCTTCCGGTCGTGCAGCGGCAGATGATCCGCGCGACCTCGCAGCTCGGACTGAAGTACTCGGGGTCGCTCGCGACCGGGCGGCGCGGTGGCGAGCGGGTGCCGCTGTTCGCGCGGACCGGGAGGTGGGTGCTCGCGGGACCGCCGACGTGCCTGGAGGTGGCACGGGAGCGGCTCGGCGACGTCGTGCACCATGAACGCGCCGGCGACACGCTGCTGGTACGTCCGGACGGACACCTGGCGTGGCGCGGCCCGACGAACCCCGAAAGGCTTGCCGCGTGGCTGAACGAAGTGCTGGGCGTCCCCGCGACCCCGAGGCGGACAACGCGATCCTGACCGCGGCCTTCGAGCTGTTCCTGGAACGCGGCCTCGACGGCACGTCGATCGAGCAGGTGGCCAAGCGCGCGGGCGTGACCCGCGCGACGGTCTACCGCCGGTTCGCCACCAAGGAGGAACTCCTGTTCAGCGTGATCGAGCTGCCGCGCACCGTCGCGGCGCTCGATCCCGGACGGATGGCCGTCGCACCGCCGGAGGAGACGCTGAAGGGGTGGGCGGCACTGATGTCGACCCCGCAGTCGGTTCAGCTGCTGCGCCGGATCGTGGGGGCGTCCGCGGACAACTTCGAGCTGATGCGGCGGTACTGGGAGCTGTTCATCGCGCCGCGCCGGACCGTGCTCTACGACGTCATCCGTCCCGGTTTCCCGCCCGGCACCGACCTCTCGCTCGTCGTGGACATGGTCGGAGGTGCGCTTTTCTACCGCGCCCTCACCCGTCCGGAGCACAACACGGAGGAGGAACTGGAAACTTACCTCCTCAAAGTGTTGCACCAGGTCGGATATCGCCCCTAGGTTGCTGTGGTCTGGACCATTGGAGGCCACTGATGTCGTTGTTCCGCAAGGGATTGGCGGCCGCACTGGCCGCACTTTCCGTCTCAGTTGGCGTCGTCGCGGCGGAGGCCGCGCCGCGCAAGATCGTCGGTGCCTACTACGGCAACTGGTACAGCGCCAGCAAGCCGATCTCGTCGATCCCGGCCAACACCCCGATCACGCACCTGTTCTACGCGTTCGCGCTCATCGAGAACGGCAAGTGCGTGATGCCGGCGGCGACCGCGGCCAAGGACTTCGCGGACATCCGCGACCTCAAGAAGCGCAAGCAGTCCTTGAAGGCGCTGATCTCGCTGGGCGGCTGGGGTGCGGGCGGTTTCTCCGACGCGGCGCTGACCGCAGAGTCGAGGAAGACGCTCGTGCAGTCCTGTGTGGACCTGTTCTTCACGGACAGCACGTTCGACGGCATCGACATCGACTGGGAGTTCCCGGTCTACGGCGGCCCGACCGAGATCAGGGACCGGCCTGAGGACAGGCGCAACATGACGCTGCTGACGCGCGACTTCCGCAGGGCGCTGGGGAAGAAGCTCGTCACCGCCGCGCTGCCCACCGGCCGTCTGCAGACCGACGGCCCGTACGACCCGGCGAAGTCGTTCGAGCTCCGCGAGCTGTCGCAGATCATGGACTTCATCAACGTCATGACCTACGACATGGGTACCGGTTTCTCGCCCGTGGCCACGTTCAACGCGCCGTTCCGCGAGGTCGCCAACGACCCGATGCCGCCGGCCGACCGCAAGTGGAACAACGTTGCCGGCGCCATCAACTACTACCAGCGGCACGGTGTCTCCCCGCGCAAGATGGTGCTGGGCACCCCGTTCTACGGCCGGGGCTTCAACGTGAAGTCCGAAGGCCCGCAGCACGGCCTTTACCAGGCGTACGACAGCGCGTTCTGGGTCGACGGGTACGAGGAGGCGTTGCGCCTCAAGAACACGCCGGGCTGGCGGGAGTACTGGCACCCGGTCGCGCAGTCGCCGTGGCTCTACAACGCGGCCGAGAAGAAGTTCGTCTCCTACGAGAACCCGAGGTCGATCGGCATCCGCGCGGACTTCGCCCGGTCCCGCGGCCTGCTCGGCACGTTCATGTGGGAGCTCGGGCACGACGACGCCCAGTACTCGTTGCTGAAGGCGATGTCGCGCTGAGCCATGCACCAGCAGGCAGAAGACCGCATCGCACTGCTGCGCCGGGCACTGACCAGCCGGGACGCGTGGCAGGTGGCGGCGGCGCTGAAGTACGTCGCCGAGAAGCTGGAACCCGAGCACCGCGCGGCGCTGATGCCGGAGCTCGTCGAGCTCAGCACGAGTCCGCTCTGGGCGTCCAGCGCGAGTGAGGTGCTGGAAAGGATTTGAGTCTGACGCAACGTCAAGGTGTTGGTTGAACAGCATGACTGACACGACTCGACGTGAAGTGCTGGGGTGGCTGGCCGGGCTCGGTGCGGCGGCGGGCACGGGCCTGTTCGCACCGGGCAGGGCCGGCGCCTCGGTCGATGTCACCGGCGGCGTCACCGCACTGCGCGGCGTCACGCTCGTCGACTCCTCACGCGTTCGCTCCAACACCACGATCGTGCTGGCGGACAACAGGATTCTCGCGATCGGCACGCACGACCTGCCGTTGCCGCGCGGCGCCACCGTGCTGGACCTGCCCGGCAAGTTCGTCATCCCCGGCCTGTGGGACATGCACGTGCACGGCGCGTACCTGGAGCGGATCACGTTGCCGCTGTGCCTGGTCAACGGTGTGACCGGCATCCGTGAGATGTGGGGCGTGGCACCGATCTACGAGCTGCGCGAACGGATCGAGCGCGGCGAGGTCCTCGGACCACGGCTCGTCGTCGCCAGCACGATCATCGACGGCCCGCACTCCACGCTGCCCTTCGCGCTGGTCGTCAGCACGCCGGACGAGGGACGGCAGGCCGTGCTCGACGCCAAGGCCCAGGGCGCCGACTTCGTGAAGGTGTACTCGTACCTGGACCGGGCGACGCTCGCGGCCATCGCGGACGAGTGCGCGCGGCACGACCTCACGTTCGCCGGGCACTGCTCGAACCACGTGGCGCTGGGCGACGCGAGCGACCTCGGGCAGCGCACGTTCGAGCACATGTACGGCCTGTCCCTCGCGACGAGCACGCGGGAAGACGAACTGCGCCAACGGATCGCGAACCTGCCGCTCGACCCGGCGAACTCGTTCGCCTGGTTCAAACAGGTGCTGGAGCTCGAACGTGAGGCGGCCTCGTCGCACAGCCGGAGCAAGGCGGTGCGACTCGCGAAACTGCTGCGCCGCAACAGTTCCGCGCTGTGCCCGACGATGGTCGCGATGCGCGTGCTCTCGAGCCCGGCTGACAAGTTCGCGAACGATCCGCGGTTGAAGTACATGCCGGTGTCCTACCGGGACTACTGGCGCGACGGCCTGAAGAACTGGGCCCCCGTGACCGAGCAGGAGACCAGGCAGCAGGCCGAGTTCCTCAAGCGCCGCATGGAACAGGTCGCGGAGATGCACGACCACGGCGTGGACGTGCTGGTCGGCACGGACGCCGGCAACCCGTACGTGTTCTCCGGCTTCTCGGTGCACGACGAGCTGGAGCTGCTGGTGCAGGCCGGTCTGTCGCCAGAAGCCGCCCTGAGGGCAGGTACCCGTGGCACGCGGCTCGTGCCCGGCGGTGAGGCGAACCTCGTCGTGCTGGACGGAAACCCGCTCAAGGACATCCGCAACACGCAACGGATCCACACCGTGCTGACCAGAGGCAGGGTCCTCGGACCGGCGGAACGGCAGCGGATGCTCGCGGACGTCGAAAAGGCAGCTCAGGAGCCGATTGGCGCTGTTCAGGCGAGGTGCTGCTGACCTCAGAGACTGAACATCGAACCGGGGTTGAACTGGTTCTCCGGGTCCAGCGCACGTTTGATGTCGCGGTGGACCCGGAGGCCGACCGGGCCGATCTCCTTCGCCAGCCACTCACGCTTGATCTTGCCGATGCCGTGCTCGCCGGTGACCGTCCCGCCCAGCGCGAGCCCGATCGCGAGGATGTCGTCGAACGCCTTCTGGGCGCGGGCGAACTGGTCGGCGTCGGTGGGGTCGTAGACGATCGTCGGGTGCATGTTGCCGTCGCCCGCGTGGCCGACGACGGCGATCTTGAGGTCGACCTCCTTCGAGACGTCCTCGCAGCCCTGGATGAGCTCGGCGATGCGGGTGCGCGGGACGCACACGTCGTCGGTCAGCCAGGAGCCGTAGACCTCCAACGCGGTCAGCACGGCCCGGCGGGCGGTCAGCAGGTCGCGGCCCTCGTTGACGTCGTGCGTGGCGTAGACGAGGTCGGCCTCCGCGCAGATGGTCTCGATCTGCTGCAGTTCGTGGCGGGCCTGCTCGCCGCCCGCGTCGGACTGGCAGATCAGCAGCGCCGCGCAGCCGGGACCGGCGCCGAGCTCCGTCTTCAGGTACTGCTCGACGGCCTCGATCGAGGTGCGGTCCATGATCTCCATCAGCGACGGCACCAGGCCCTCGCGGACGATCCGGCTGACCGCGGCACCCGCGGTGGCGGTGCTGCTGAACGCGGCCACCAGCGTCGCGGGAGCCTGCGGGAGGGGCTTCAACGCGAGAGTGGCCCTGGTGATCACGCCCAGGGTGCCCTCCGAGCCGATGAAGAGCTTGGTGAGGTCGTAGCCCGCGACGCCCTTGACGGTGCGGCGGCCGGTCCTGAGCACCTCGCCGTCGGCCAGGACGACCTCCAGGCCCAGCACCGAGTCGGTGGTCACGCCGTACTTCACGCAGCACAGGCCGCCGGCGTTGGTGGAGAGGTTGCCGCCGATCGTGCACCAGTCGTAGCTGCTCGGGTCCGGCGGGTAGAACAGGCCGTGCTTCTCGACGGCTCCGCGCAGGTCGAGGTTGATCACACCCGGCTCGACGACGGCGAGGCGGTTGTCGGCGTCGATCTCGACGATGGCGTCCATCTTGGTGGTGACTAGGACGACGCAGCCGTCGACGGCGTTCGCGGCACCGGAGAGGCCGCTGCCCGCGCCGCGAGGGACAATGGGGACACGGTGGCGCGCGCAAGCCCGCACCACCGCCTGGACCTGCTCGGTGTTCAGCGGGAACACCACCGCCAACGGGCTGCCGTGCGGTGCCAACGGCATCATGTCTCGCTGGTAGCTCGCGGTGACATCGGCGTCGGTCAGCACGCCCGAGTCACCCAGTGCGGAACGGAGTTCTGCGAGCAAGGTCTCCATGTCCCACACGCTAGTCCGATTCGGCTGGTTCACTCGAAGGGATCTCGACCGAAGGGGGTTCACGTGGTGACCGGGTGTGCTCAACCCACATTTCGTCGTCCTGTCAGACCGATGTCGCCGTGCCGGCGGCGCAGCACGACGTAGGCTGGGTCACCGTGGCGCATGCTTTCGCCTCGCTGGAGACCGCAGGTCCGGTGGCCGTGTGGCTCATCGTGCTGAGCTTCATCTTCTTCGAGTGCGCTTTCATCTTCGGGTTGTTCCTCCCCGGTGACTCGTTGCTGTTCGCCGCCGGCGTGGTGCTGGCGCAACACGGCAACGAGCTGTCGGCGTGGGGTCTTTCGGGTGCGGCTCTGGTCGTGGCCGTCGTCGGCAACCAGCTCGGGTACTACATCGGCAGGCACACCGGCACGCGCGTGCTCGCGCGCAAGGGCGGCAAGGTGCTGAACCGGAAGAACCTCGAGAAGGCCGGCGACTTCCTCGACCGCCGCGGGTTCTGGGCCGTCGTGCTCGCCCGCTGGCTGCCGTGGGTCCGCACGCTGGCGCCCATGATCGCCGGCGCGGCCCGCATGGACGCGCGCAAGTTCATGCTGGCCACGACCATCGGTGCCATCGCGTGGGTGCCGACGCTGGTCCTGGCGGGCTACTACGGCGCGGGCATCCTGCAGAAGGTTCCGTGGCTGGAGACGGCAGCGCTGATCATCAGCGTCGCGTTCTTCGTCATCGGCACCGGCTGGGGCATCTGGCGCTACCGGCAGGAGATGCACAAGCCCATCGACGAGACCAGCGAGGACCTGGAACACCTCAGCCACCCGCACGCCCGCTGAACGACGTAACGACAAATCGCACGAGAAATGTCATCCTTTCCCAAAACGGGAAGGGGAGTCCTGTCATGCGATTGCTGAGCGCATTTGCCGCTTTAATTGCACTGTTCGGCGCAGTAACACCCGCCCAGGCAGAAGCGATGCCACAATGCGGTCAAGTTCTCACCACGAACTTCACACTCATGGGCGATTGGGGCTGCGGCAATGGACCCGCTTTGATCGTTGGTGCCAACGGG
Source organism: Lentzea roselyniae (assembly GCF_039537795.1). Classification (NCBI taxonomy): domain Bacteria; kingdom Bacillati; phylum Actinomycetota; class Actinomycetes; order Pseudonocardiales; family Pseudonocardiaceae; genus Lentzea; species Lentzea roselyniae. The sequence continues at coordinate 20,988 of NZ_BAABBE010000006.1, read as the reverse complement.
GTGAAAATCAACCTCAACGGACACACGCTGAGCGGCACTCCCGCGATCAGCATGACCGACGTCGACGGCACCACGATCCGCAACGGCACCATCCCCAGCAACATCGTCGCGGACAACGCGACCAACACCAGGTTCGTCGACATGGCCATCGGCCAGCCGAGCCCGAACGCGACCTATCTGTGGAACGGCACGACGTCGGTCACGTTCGTGCGCAGCAAGCTCGACATGTGGCGGTTCAACTGCGGCGCACGATGCCACCTGCTGCGCAGCAAGTTCTCGATGAACCAGATCGGTGCGAAGACCCTCGTCATCCAGGGTGACCAGGGGCAGCCGAACCTGGTCAACTTCGTCGGCGCCGTCGAGGCCGACGTCGTCAACACCAGGCTGAACGCCTTCTCGATCGGCGGGTCCGAGCGGCTGACCATCCGCGACAGCGAGCTCGACGGGTTCGAGGTGATCGCGACCGGCCGGCTCGAACTGCTGCGCAACACGTTCAGCGGTGGCAACTGGGTCGGCGTCCACCGGCCGGTCAACGGCGTCGTCCGCGGCAACAGGTTCGAGAAGATGCGCTCGGCCGGCCTGTTCGTCGATCCAAAGGAAACGCTCACCGGCCCGTTGGTGATCGAACGCAACACCTTCGCCGAAAACGTCGGGGACGGCCTGCGCATCGACGTTCCCGTTCCACTCGACATCACCGTTCGCAAGAACACGAGTGAGAACAACGGTCAATTCGGAATGTGGGCGACAGCAGGCACCGTGACGGACGGCGGCAAGAACGTCTCGAACAACGACGCACTGGGGTGTTACACCATCGTCTGCGCTTAAAGCACTTCGGTGATCAGCAGATCCGCTGATCCCTTCGACGAGTTCACCATCAGCGCGTTGACGTGATCCGTGCCGTGCAGCACGCGTTCCTCCGCCTCCGACAGGGTGCGCCCGTACCGCAGGTGGCGGTCGATCAGCCGCTGCACGCGCACGTCCTCGTCGATGAACAGGAACCACGCCTCGTCCAGGATGATCCGGACGCGCTTCCACTTGTCGTAGTTGAGCAGCAGGTAGTTGCCCTCGGTCACGACGAGCGGGACGTCCGGGTGCACCGGCACCGCGCAGGCGATCGGCTCCTCGATCTCGCGGCGGAACTCCGGCGCGTAGATCATGTCCGGCCCGCACGCCTTGATCCGGCCGAGCAGGTCGACGTAACCGGGGATGTCGAACGTGTCCGGCGCACCCTTGCGCTCGACCAGCCGCAGCCGTTCCAGCTCGCTCTGCGCGAGGTGGAAGCCGTCCATCTCGACGAGCACCGCCTGACCGTCGAGCGCCTCGACGATCCTGCGCGCGAGTGTCGACTTGCCCGAACCGGGTGCCCCGCCGATCCCGAGGATCTTGCGCTCGCCGAGATCGGTGAGCGCTCGGGCCCTCTCTAGCAGCTCCTCGAACCTGACCTGCTGTCCTGCCACCGTGCCAGCCTCTCAACCCAGTCCTCGACCGCACCGACCCGAACAGCTGCCGCCTCCGACGCGAAGCCGATGGCGGCGACCGGGTCCCCACCCGACGCCAGCGCGTAGGCGTACGCGCCGTGCCAGACGTCACCGGCACCGTTCGTGTCCTTCACCTCCGCCGCCGGCACGGGCACCTCTCCGGACGAGCCGTTCCGCGACCAGGTCACCGGCTTCGCACCGTGGGTGCGAATGACCAGCGGCACCCCGTACGAGTGCAACTCGGCCTCGGACCGCTCGAAACCCGAACTGCAGGCGGCCACGTCCACCAGCGGCAACAGGTGATCGAGGACAGGTTTCCAGCTCCCGGCGTCGAGCACCACAGGCAATCCCATCGCTTTCGCCTGCTGGGCCACGGGGATCGCCAGGCCGTCATGGTGTCCGTCCAAGAGCACCACGTCCGCGGCGGCGAGCAGGCCGGACAAATCCGGCGCGGTGACCGGCACCGAGGCGTTGCGGGAAACGACGGTGCGCTCCCCATCTGCGTCTCTGACGACAACCATGCTCACGGGCGTCGTGGCCGGTACCGCGGTCACTTGGACCGGGTCCAAGGACGCACGGACAAATTCACCCAGTGCGTCGGCACCCAACGCGGTGAGCAGTGACGACTTCCCGCCGAGTGCCGCGACCGCACGCGCCGCGTTGGCGGCCGGACCGCCGGGAGACAGCGCGGCGTGGAGCGAGCGGACCTTCTCGCCCGGAGCCGGGAAGGCGTCCACCCGTTGAGTCACGTCGAGAGTTGCGAGCCCGACACACAGCACGGCTGCCATCTGGGCTTCCTCCAAACGGGTAAGGTCCCGGCCATGGTCACCATGCGGGATGTCGCGGCTCTCGCGGGGGTCTCCATCACCACGGTGTCACACGTGATCAACGAGACCAGGCCGGTCGCAGGTGACACGCGAGAGCGCGTCCAGAAGGCTATCGACGAGACCGGGTACACGGGTGACGCCATCGCGAGATCGCTGGTCATGGGCGGCACGAAGTCCCTGGGCCTCGCGGTGTCGCTGGTCTCCCACCCGTACTTCGCCGAGCTGATCGCCGCCATCGAGTCGGAAGCGACCCGCAACGGCTACACGCTCGTGCTGATCGACACGCGGGACACCCCCGAATCCGAGCAGACCGCGGTCAGAATGCTGCGCTCACGACGGGTCGACGGCCTGCTGCTGACCCCCTCGGCGGGCGGCGGCAGCCTCGTGCTGCCGGAACTCAAACGGCTGGGCATCCCGACGGTGCTCGTCGACCGGCTGACCGTCTCCAAGGACATCGACCAGGTCGGGCCGGAGAACGTCCAGGCCACGTCTGGTCTGGTGAAGCACCTCGCGGAACTGGGACACCGGCGGATCGGCATCGTCTGCGGCAAGACGGGCGTGGCGACGACCGAGGAACGCATCCTGGGTTACCGGCTCGGTCTCGGCCGTGCGGGCCTGAAGTGGGACGAGGCGCTGGTGTCGCAGAGCGGCTGGCTCGCGCCGCTGCTCGACCAGGACGACCCGGCGACCGCGGTCGTGGCGGCTGACCACCTCGTCACGATCGGCATGCTGCACGAGGCACGCGCCCGCGGCCTGAAGCTCGGCACGGATCTCGCCGTCGTCGCCTACGACGAGGTCGAGTGGGCGACGTTGATCGAACCGCCGCTCACCACGCTGGCCCAGCCGGTCGAGGAGATCGGCAGGACCGCCGTGAAGCTGCTGCTGAACAGGATCGCCGACCCGGCCAGGCCGCCGGAGACGATCCGGCTGGCGCCCTCGCTCATGCACAGGCAGTCCTGCGGATGCTGATCCCCGGCCTCGTCTCGGTGACGTTCCGGCAGCTGTCGGTCGAGGAGATCGGTGAGCTGGCACTGGAGTGCGGGCTGCAGGCCGTGGAGTGGGGCGGCGACGTGCACGTGCCGCCCGGCGACTTCGCGGCGGCACGGCGGGCGCTCGACACCGGGCTCAAGGTGGCCGCGTACGGGTCGTACTACCGGGCCGGCGTGTCCGACCGCGGTGAGCTGGCGGCGATCCTGGAGACCGCGGCCGAGCTGGACGCACCGCTCGTGCGGGTCTGGGCGGGCACGTCCGGATCAGCGGAGTGCCCCGACCGCGGGCCGGTGATCGAGGCGCTGCAGCACGCCGTCGAGCACGCGGACGCGATGGGAACGCGGATCGCGTTGGAGTACCACCGGAACACGCTGACGGACACGCTGGAGTCCGCGGTCCAGCTGCTGGACGAGGTCGACGGCGTGGTGCCGTACTGGCAGCCGAGCGGTGGCCAGGACGTGTTCTCCGCCGTGCACGAGGTGCGGACGCTGGAACCGGTGACCGCACACGTCTTCTCGTGGGGCCCCGGCGGGTACCAGGACCGGTTGCCGCTCGCGGCGCGCCGCGACCTGTGGAAGCCGGTGCTGACCGAGCTCGCGCGCGACGGCATCGACCGCAACGCGTTGCTGGAGTTCGTGATCGACGACTCGCCGGAGCAGTTCCGCGAGGACGCCAAGACGCTGCTGAGCTACCTCAAGGGGTAGCGACGTTCAGGCCGTGCCGCTCCAGCAGCGCCGCGGCCTCCAGGCACATCCAGCCGCCGAGCTGAACGGACAGGTCGCGGCCCTCCCGCTGGTCCGCTGGGACCGTCCACTCCGGACCGAACAGGGGGCCGCTCACCGCCGTCACGCGGTTGAGCCACGCCGCTTCCGCCGACTGGATCACGAGTTCCCTGGCCAGGTCCGCGGTTTCCTGGCGGTCCGGGTCGAGCTCGGGGATCGTCAGCGCGGCCTGCGCGAGGTAGCGGGTGAGGATGCCGGCGAACAGACCGCCGTCACCGCCGCCCTGTCCCTTGATCACGCCCTTGACGGCCAGATCGTCGTGCACCGCGGTGATCGTGCGGGCGGCCTTTTCGAGCCACTTCTCCTGCTGGCCGTGCTCGGCCAGCTCGACGCACGCACCGATCAGAACCCCTTGGCAGTACGTGTAGATGTTCTTCTCGTACTCCCGGATCTCGCCGTTCGGGTGGACGTGCAGGCCGTCCCACGCGAGTCCGCTGCTCTCGTCGACCAGGTTGTCCTCGACCCAGTCCACGATGGAGCGCGCACGGACGAGGTCGGTGCGGTCGCCCCGGCGAGCCAGGAAGATCGCGGCGGGACCGTTGGCGGGCACGTTCTTGAAGTCGTCCTTGCGCTTCCACCAGATGCCGCCGCCGGCGTGGTCGGTCCAGCCGTCCCGCAACTGTTCCGCGATGGCGGCCAGCGCCTTGGGCTTCGCGACGCCGACGATCTTCTCGGCGCGCTGCAGGGCGAGGCCGAGCCACGCGATGTCGTCGTAGAAGTCGTTGGTCCAGCCGAGGACGTTGCGCACCCGAATGCCCCGCACGACCTTGGTGATGGCCGTCTTCCGCAGCTCGCTGGGCGAGCGCTCGTAGCCGTCCACCATGCAGTCGAGCAGGTGGGCCTGCCACCAGTAGTTGAAGCTCGTGTGGAGCTTGTCCCGCAGCAACGGGGGCCACACCCGCGCACCGAGCAGCGTGCCCGGCACACCCCAGACCCGCCGCAGGTGCCTGGAGTACACCGCGCGCTCCGCGACGCCCGCGCGCGCCGCCAGCAGTTTCGCGATCACCACTGCGTCATCGTGAGCGCTTGACCGGTCAAGAAGCGCGGTGAACCACCCAGTGGTAGAGGCCCATCGCCACAGAAGTTGTCAGGTTGTAACTGCTGACCTTCTCGCGCATCGGCAGCCGGACGATCCTCGTGGCCTTCGCACGGACCTCCTGCGAGAGGCCGTGGCGCTCCGAACCGAACGCCAGCACGGCGTTGTCGGGGATCGGACCGGTCAGGAGATCGCCGTCGGCGTCGAACGCGATGAGCTCACCGGCGAAGTCGAGGCTCTCGGCCTTGGCGACCGGCAGGGCGAAGTGCAGGCCCGCCGAACCCCGTAGAACGTTGGGGTGCCACGGATCCACGTCACCGGTGGAGATCACGCCGCCCGCGTCGAGGCCCGCCGCCACCCGGATGGTGGCGCCGAAGTTGCCGAGATTGCGCGGGTTGTCGAGCAGGACGACCGGGGCGTCGCGGTCGAACGGCAGGTCCGGCCTCTCGGCGAACCCCGCCACCCCGGTCGGATGGAGGCGGCCCGCGCGGAGGACGAACCCGGCCTTGTCGATCTCGGTCGCGTCCTGGAACCGCCCGACCAGATCGGGCGCGTGCGTCTCGGCGAGGCTGATCGCGGCGCTGAGGTCCGTCGTGATCAACGGGTGCACGTCGGCGCCGAAGCGCAACGCGTGCTTAACAGCGTGAAAGCCTTCGAGCAGCACGGCCGCCAGCATAGAAGCCGGCCCACGAGACCAGGACGATCGCCCCGAGAACCAGCTGCACGAGCGTCGTCGCGCTCTGCGGGTACCAGACGCCGTCGATGTAGTGGTCGATGAACCCGGTCTCCAGCAACGGCATGCCCGCGAGCCCGCGGAGGTCGTTCTCCAGCACGGTCAGCGGGCAGGTGAGGTCGATCGTCACGCTGAGGATCGCCCACACACCGGCGACCAGATGCGCGTAGATGACACCCCGCCAGCGCCACGCGAGGAACCCTCCCAGCGCGATGAACGCCAGAAAGGCGAAGTGCAGAACCACGACCGCTTCGACGAGCACCCTGGCCATTCGCACCACCCCGTCCTCCAGACTAGGACGGGGTAGCTCGAATCGCTCTCGATAAAACGAGTGAACGTCAGGCGAGCCCGAGATCGTTCAGATCCAGCAGGTACCGGTACTGCAGCCCCTCCGCCTCGATGGCCTCCTTGGCACCCGTGCCGCGGTCGACGACCGTGGCGACACCGACCACCTCGGCACCGTGCTCGCGCAGCGCCGTGACGGCCGTGAGGACCGAACCACCGGTGGTGGAGGTGTCCTCGACGGCGAGCACGCGCTGGCCGCGCACGTCGATGCCTTCGATCTGCCGCTGCATTCCGTGAGCCTTGCTGGCCTTGCGCACGACGAAGGCGTCGAGCACGTCACCGGCCGCCGCGGCGGAGTGCATCATCGCGTAGGCGACGGGGTCGGCACCGAGCGTGAGACCACCCACAGCGACGAAGTCCCAGTCGCTGGTGAGCTGCCGCAGCAGCTTGCCGATCAACGGCGCCGCCGCGTGGTGCAGCGTCGCGCGCCGCAGGTCGACGTAGTAGTCGGCTTCCTTGCCGCTGGAGAGGGTCACCTTGCCGTGCACCACGGCCAATTCGCTCACCAGACGAGCGAGTTCCGACTTCGCGTTCGCGTCCAAGACCGTTTCAGTTCGCACAGGTCGCTAGCTTCGCACACGCGGGCGTTCGGTGCCGCATACCCTGCATCACCGTGAGCACCCTCTTCGTCGAACAGCCGTGGACCGCGATGAGCCTGTTGTTCCGGCCGCAGTACCGGGTGGACGTGTTCGACGAGCGCGACACGCCGATCGCGGTCGTCAGGGAGCGCGGCGGACCCGGGCTGCAGCGGCCGCTGCGGTACACGGGGTTCTCCGGCTGGACGACGTTCGACCTCGACGTCGTGGCGCCGCACGGCCAGCCGATCATGCACATCGGCAAGCGGTTCGGGCGGCGGCCCCACGTGAGCGTCAGCACGCCGCAGGGGCAGTTGATCGGGACGATCAAGACGCACAGCGCGTGGAAGCAGTCGTTGCACGACGCGAACGGTCAGCAGATCTGCTTCTTCGGTGACATCGCTCGCATCGAGACCGGCGGGCGCGCCAAGCGCAACGGCAGGCGCGTCCGCCGGGACGTCGTGCGGATCAACCCCGGTGTGGCCGAGCCGCTGCGCTCACTGGCGACCGCCTGCGCGGTCGCCTTCGACGTCGTCCGGGGAACCGGGACCAGCCACGTCAGCAGTGGCGGTGTGGACTGGTCTGCCTAGTGCTGTGACCGTCGGCCTTTGCCCCGTATTTCGACGGTCAGACGGGTGCATCGCGGTGCCGGCCCCCGCCCCTCATATCGGGCATATGGGGGGGCGGGGGCCGGTGCCGCGAGGTGCCCTGCTGAGCGCCGGAAGACGCGGTGAAGGTCGGCGGTCACAGCACTAGCTACCAGGCGTCCTCGCGGAACTGGCTCGGACCGTCGTCCTCGTCGTCGTCATCACGGCGCGGCCGCTGAGGCGTCGGGGTGCCCGAGGCGATGATGTCGTCGATGTCCTGGCCCTCTTCGATCGCGCGGTAGGCGCGTTGGAGGTCCGGAACGCCGACGGCTAGTGCCTTCTGCACACCCTCGTCGTCCAACGCGCGGCCCGCGGCGACATCGGCCCACGACATCTCGCCGGCCTCGACGCGCCGCTGGAGGTCCTTGAGCTCCTTCGGCGCGCCCGGCGACTTCGCGAACCGCTCGATCTCGGCGAAGTCCTGCTCGGAGAGCCCTCGCGAACGGCGCTGCACCTGCGAGGCGGCCGTCGCGACCTTCCCGAGGTCGTCGATCCGGGAGTCCACCTCGGAGAACAACGCCTGCAGCCGCGCCTGGTCGTACGGAAACGTCACTGCTGACCACCACTGCTCGGAGCCGGGGCGGGAGCGGGGGCACCGGAGCCACCACCCGAGCCGGAGCCGCCGGTGCCGGAGCCGTACCGGCCCGAGGCCGCGGAACCGGCCTTGCCGAGACTGTAGGCGCCGAGGCCGACGCCGATCGCACCGGACTTCGCCGCGGACACGCCGTTGTCGTACTTCTGCTTGCCGTCCTGCACGCCGTCGACCACGTCGAGGAAGTCGTTGACGTCCTTGACGTCCTTGAGCTTCATCAGCGCCGTGCCCATCGCGACGATGCCGTCGACCATGCCCTTGACGCCCTCGATCAGCGTCATGATCGACTGGATGATCTTGCGGATCGCGTCGACGATCTGGATCGCGTCGTAGACCATCCACACCGCGCGGCCCCAGCCGACGACCGGGATCACCGCGGTCATCGCGGCCTCGAGCAGCATCGTGCAGAGCTTGTCGAGCAGGAACAGGGCGACCTTCGTGGCCGAACGGCACGCGTTCGCCATGGACTGGAACTTGTTGCCGATGATCCGGGCGACCTGGGAGTCCGCCTCGATCGCGATGACCCACATGGTGTCCATGCGGCGCTCGAACGCCTGCGCGGCGTCACCGTTCCAGTGCGGGTTGAGCTGACCGACGCCGTCGCCGACGTTGTGCCGCACGGCGTCCAGCGCCTTGGCGACCTGGTCCCACGCGTTGGCGTTGGCGTCGATCTTCTCGAAGTCGCCGACCAACGGGTTGATCAGCGCCTCGATCAGGTTCTCGCCGGTGACCTTCTCGTAGATCCAGTTGACGCCCTGCAGCTTCCAGCCGGCGGCTTCGATCAGTTCCTTGGTGGTCTGCCGGCCGGGACGGTTCTCGGCGGCCGCGTTGAGCGCGACCGACGGGTCCTGGACGTCCGCGTACGCGGTCATCGGCCACCTCCGGCCTGCTGCACCAGCTTGACGCCGTACTGGTCGGCCTTCTCGTAGGTTTCAGCGGTCTTCTTGAGCGCGGCGGAGTCCTTGACCATCATCTTGTTCGCGAAGTCCAACGTCTCCCCGTAGAGGTTCGCGACGCCCGTCACGACGGGGTGCAGCAACGTCAGCAGGCCGGTGAACCCGCTGGTGTCGCCGCCCTTGGAAATCGCGTGATCCTTGATGGTCAGGAAGTGCTGGGCGTTGCGGTCCAGCAGCTCGCTGTACCCGCGCAGCTCGTCCGGCACGACACGGAACTGTTCACTCACGAGGACTCCGACGCTCGATCCACCTGGACGGTTCCGCTCACGTGCGGCCGCGGCCGCCGGCGAAGCGGGACGCCATCCTGCGCACCAAGGCCCGCGGCAGCACCTTCGTGACGCTCACGATCGCCTTGTACTGGGCGCCGGGGATCGACAGCACCTTGCCACGGCGCAGGTCGCGCAGCGCCTCGTGGACCAGCCGGTCGGCGTCGACGTAGAGCCAGTCCGGCGTCTTGGACATGTCGATCTTGGCGCGCTGGTGGAACTCGGTCTTCACGAAACCGGGGCACAGCGCCATGATCCGCACGCCGGAGTGTCCGACCGCGAGGGACATGCCCTCGGAGAACGACGTCACCCACGCCTTGTCGGCGCTGTAGCTCGTGCCGCGGCCGGGCAGGAAGCTGGCCACGCTGGACACGTTGATCACGTCGCCCTTGCCGCGCGCCATCATGCCGGGGATCGCGGCCCTGCAGAGCCGCAGCACCGTGGCGACGTTGACGTCCAGCTGAGCCTGCAGCTTCTCGACGTCGGCGGCGAAGAACTCGCCGGTGTTGGCGAAGCCCGCGTTGTTGACGAGCAGGTCGACGGGCGACTCGGCCAGCCGGGCCTCGACCTTGGCACGCTCGCCGTGGTCGCTGAGGTCCGCGGGCAGCACGTCGACGTGCACACCGTGCCGCTCGTGCAGTTGCTGGGCGAGCTCCTCGAGGGCGGACGCGGTGCGCGCGACCAGTACGAGGTCGTACCCCTCTGCCGCGAGCCTGCGGGCGAAGGCGGCCCCGATCCCGACGGTCGATCCGGTCACCAGTGCGGTTGGCATGCCATCGCACGGTAGTCGGAGCTGGGCCGGGGTCGGAAGCGCGCCGATGATCACGCTCCGTTCTTCGCCGGACGACGAAGAACGAACAGACGCAGTGCGAGGCCCGAAACGACCAGAGCGACTCCGCCGAACAGCATCCAACCGACCGATGCACCCGTGTTGGCAAGCGTCACCACGGACGCTGTACCCGCCACAGCTGCGGGCGGAACTACCTTTCCTCCGTACATCGTGATTCCCTCCGGGGGGTTCGGGGACACGACGCCTTACACACGGAGTATCTGAATCGGCTTCCGATGTTTTACACAGAGTGAAGTGTGACGTAGCTCACACCACTTTGGTTACGGCGCGGGATACCGCTGGTTAGTGATCAATGACGCACGGTAGGCCGACTACCGGCTCACCCAGAGTTACGGCTGCTTGCGGCCGAACGAGGGGCGGTAGACCTCGCCACCCTCGTCGTCCTCCGCCACCGGCTCTTCGCGCTCCGAGGGGTCCGGGTCGAACGGGTCGATCACGTCCGCTAGCTCGCCGATGTCGCGCAGCAGACGCTCCAGGCGCGCGGGCGACGAGTTCGGCGGCGCCGCGGCCAGCACCCAGTCGTTCTCCAGCCAGACCACGGTGACGTCGCCACCGATCTCCTCGGCGGCGTCGATCAGGTCAGGCGTGATGATCTTGCGGGCGGCCGGGACGTCGGTGACGAAGGCGTAGCGCGAGCCGACCGGGCCGAGGAGGTCCGGCATCGGCATCTTGTCGTTGTCGCGCTGGAACGGGACCGTCGACAGCCAGAGTTCGATCACCACCGACAACACCCTGCGGCAGCGCACGCCGACCAGCACCGAGTTGACCTTGCCGCCGGTCTCGTGGTCGAGCACGTAGACCTGGCGCCTGCCGTCGGCGGTGAAGGTCGAGCCCGCGACCACGTCACGGGCAAGCCCGGTGCCGTAGTACGCGATGGCGCCCGCCTCCCAGCGAGTCGGCAGCACGTGGTCTGTTTCCTCGAACTGCCAGCCGCGCAGTGCAGCCCAACGGCGCCGTTCACGATTACGCGCGGTTCGTTGCGCCCGGTCGGTCGCGAGCAGGGCAAACCCCGCCACGCCCGCCACCGCGGCGACGGTGAACCAGACCCACGCCGGTATGCCCACAGCTGAAGCGTAGTGGGTCGGGCCCGAGGAACGAAGATCACTTCCGCGCGTCGCGCACCTCGTCCGCCGATTCAGGCCGGTTGGAACAGCTCCACGGGGTTGCCGGACGGGTCGTCGAGGACGATCTGCTGTCCTCCCGGCCCCTTCACGACGTCGCTGCGGAACCGGATCCCCCGCTCCCGCAGCCTCGCCACCTCGGCGTCGATGTCCGGGACGATCAGGTGGATGCGGTTCCAGCCACCGGGGCCGGGCTTGGTGCCGTCCGGCATCTCCCGTCCCGCCGAACTGGCGGGGCCGCTGAGCAGCAGGCGCAGGTTGCCGCGGACGACGTCGGCGAACGCCGGGGCGAAGTTCGTTCGCACCTCGAACCCGAGGTTCTCGGTGTAGAAGGCGAGCGAAGCGTCCACGTCGTCGACGAGGTAACGCACGCTCACGAGATCGGTGGTCATGTCAGACCTCCAGAGGGACTGGCAGGAATCGGATCCGGCCGTCGAGCTCGGCGGCGGTGCGCCGGAAGGCGTCGAACCCGCCTTCGGCCGCGGGGTCGGCGAGGCTCCAGTGGATCAGCCGCGGACGGCCGGGAAAGCTCGGCAGAACCTCGCGAACCCGGTCGCACAGGCTGATCACGAGGTCGAACCGGCCACGACGCACGACGTCCAGGTGAGTGGGTTCGTGCGCCAGGGCGGCGCCGTACTCCGCAACGGCCCTGACGGCGTCGGGATGCAGGGCCTTCGGGTGGCTGCCGGCGCTCGCCACCTCGACGCGGTTCCCGGACCGGTGCCGCAGCAGGGCCTCGGCCATGGGCGAGCGGCCGCTGTTTCCCGTGCAGACGAACAGCACCTTCGTCGCGCTCGGCGTTGGCGTGCCCGCCGCGATGGCCGGATGCAGGGCCGTGCCCGTGTCCGCCCACGCTTCGGCACACCGCGCCAGGTCGAGGTGGTAGTAGGTGTCGCGGCCGTCGAAGTTGCTGCGCCTGGCCGTCACGAGACCCGCGTCGCGCAGCTGTTTGAGGTGGTAGGAGACCAGGTTCTGCGGTTCTCCCACCGCGGACACCAGCTCGCGCACCCGGCGGTCACCGGCGGCCAGCTCACACGCCAGCCGCCAGCGCAGCGGGTCCGTCATCAGCCGCAGGAACAGCGGCAACGTCCTGGGTGCGTCGCTGGACACACCCAGGACAATACATCAATCCAGCTTGATGTATCCCTCAGACTTCGCGGCCCACAATCAGGCCGGTGTTGTCGTCCAGCACGTCGACCCTGACCGTGTCGCCGTCCCGCACCTCACCGGCCAGCAACTCCTTCGCCAGCTGGTCACCGATCGCCGACTGCACCAGCCGCCGCAGCGGCCGGGCCCCGTACACCGGGTCGAAGCCGTTCAACGCCAGCCAGTCGCGAGCGGAGGCCGTGACGTCCAGGCTCAACCGCCGGGCAGCGAGCCGGTCCGCCAGCCTGGCGATCTGGATGTCCACAATGGACGTCAGCTCCTCGGTCGCCAGCGCGTGGAACACCACGACGTCGTCGAGCCGGTTCAGGAACTCCGGCTTGAAGTGCCGCTGCACCACCGCCATGACGGCGTCGCGGCGCTCCACCTCCGTCAGCGACGGGTTGGCGATCGCGGTGGACCCCAGGTTCGAGGTCAGCACCAGGATCGTGTTGCGGAAGTCCACGGTCCGGCCCTGGCCGTCGGTCAGGCGGCCGTCGTCCAGCACTTGCAGCAGCACGTCGAACACGTCCGGGTGCGCCTTCTCGACCTCGTCCAGCAGCACCACGGAGTACGGGCGGCGGCGCACCGACTCGGTCAGCTGGCCGCCCTGGTCGTAGCCGATGTAGCCGGGAGGCGCTCCGACCAGGCGGGCCACCGAGTGCTTCTCGGAGTACTCGCTCATGTCGATGCGGATCATCGCCCGCTCGTCGTCGAACAGGAACGCGGCCAACGCCTTCGCCAGCTCGGTCTTGCCGACGCCGGTGGGGCCGAGGAACAGGAACGAACCCGTCGGGCGGTCCGGGTCGGCGACGCCGGCACGGGTGCGGCGCACGGCGTCCGAGACGACCCGCACGGCCTCGGCCTGGCCGACGACGCGGCGGCTGAGCTCGTCCTCCATCCGCAGCAGCTTGGCGGTCTCGCCCTCCAGCAGGCGACCGGCCGGAATGCCGGTCCACGCCGACACGACGTCGGCGACGTCGTCCGGGCCGACTTCCTCCTTGAGCATCGCGGCGTCCTGAGTGGACGCTTCGGAGGCCGCCTCGAGTTCCTTCTCCAGCGCGGGAATCCGGCCGTACCGGAGCTCGGCCGCACGACCCAGGTCGCCGTCGCGCTCGGCGCGTTCGGACTCGCCGCGCAACGACTCCAGCTGTTCCTTCAGCGTCCGGACCTTGTCGATCGAGCCCTTCTCGTTCTGCCACCTCGCGGTCAGCACGGACAGCTCCTCGCGCTTCTCCGCCAGCTCGGCGCGCAGGGCGGAGAGCCGTTCCAGCGAGGCCACGTCCGACTCCTTGGACAGCGCCATCTCCTCGATCTCGAGACGGCGGACGGCACGCTCCACCGTGTCGATCTCGACGGGGCGCGAGTCGATCTCCATGCGGAGCCGGGACGCGGCCTCGTCGACGAGGTCGATCGCCTTGTCCGGCAGGAAGCGCGCGGTGATGTAGCGGTCCGACAACGTGGCCGCGGCGACGAGGGCGGCGTCGGTGATGCGCACGCCGTGGTGCACCTCGTACCGCTCCTTGAGGCCGCGCAGGATGCCGACCGTGTCCTCCACCGACGGCTCGCCGACCAGCACCTGCTGGAAGCGGCGTTCCAGGGCGGCGTCCTTCTCGATGTGCTCGCGGTACTCGTCCAGGGTCGTGGCACCGACCATGCGCAGTTCGCCGCGGGCCAGCATCGGCTTGATCATGTTGCCTGCGTCCATGGCGGACTCGCCGGTCGCGCCGGCGCCGACGATCGTGTGCAGCTCGTCGATGAACGTGATGACCTGGCCGGCCGAGTCGGTGATCTCCTTCAGGACGGCCTTGAGCCGCTCCTCGAACTCACCGCGGTACTTGGCGCCCGCGACCATCGAGCCGAGGTCGAGCGCCACGACGCGCTTGCCGCGCAGCGACTCCGGCACGTCACCGGCCACCACTCGCTGCGCCAGGCCCTCGACGATCGCCGTCTTGCCGACGCCGGGCTCGCCGATCAGCACGGGGTTGTTCTTGGTGCGCCGCGACAGCACCTGGACGACCCGGCGGATCTCGGCGTCACGGCCGATCACCGGGTCGAGCTCGCCCTTGCGGGCGCGTTCGGTCAGGTCGACGCCGTACTTCTCGAGCGCCTTGTACGTGCCCTCGGGGTCGGGCGAGGTGACGCGGGCAGACCCGCGCACCTTCTCGAACGCGTCCTTCAACGCGTCCGGCGTGGCACCGTGCCGGCGGAGCAGGTCGGCGACCTGGCCGCCGTGCTGCGCCAGCCCGACGAGCAGGTGCTCGGTGGACACGTACTCGTCGCCCATCTCGGTGGCGAGCTCCTGCGCCTTGCCGAGCACCCGCACGGCGTCGCGCGAGAACTGCGGCGCGGAGACGGTCGAGCCGGAGGCGCTGGGCAGCGAGCGGGAGAGCTGCTCGAGCTCCTTGCGCACCAGCGTCGGGTCGGCGCCCACCGCTGAGAGCAACGGCGCGGTCAACCCGTCCGTCTGCGCCAGCAGGGCGCCGAGCAGGTGCGCCGACCCCACGTCCGGGTTGCCGTTGAGGGTGGCTGCCTGCACAGCTGCGGAAACAGCCTGCTGAGTCTTCGTCGTCGGGTTGAAAGCGTCCATTCCTCCACCTCGTGGTCAGCCTCCAGCATGGACCATCATCCCGCACAACGTCAGAAAAGTTGAGTCTGTTCCGCTCAACTACGAGAACGTGACGGTCGTCCCGAAAACGCACGGCGATCCGAGCCCGTTGAGCGAAGATCAGCACCATGACCTCAACCATCCACAACGTCACCGTCGACGCCAGGAACGCCTACGAGCAGGCCTCGTGGTGGAGCCGGGTGCTCGGTCTGCCGATCCATCCCGACGACAACCCCGGCGACCCGGAGTGCCTGGTCACGCTGCCGAGCGGCATCCAGTACCTCTTCATCGAGGTGCCCGAGCCCAAGACGGTCAAGAACCGCGTCCACATCTGCCTGCAACCGACGGACGGCACCCGCGACGAGGAGGTCGAACGCCTGCTCGGCATCGGCGCGACGATCTACGAGGATCACCGCAAGCCGGACGGCACCGGCTGGGTCACCATGCACGACCCCGAGGGCAACGAGTTCTGTGTGGAACGCAGCGCAGCCGAACGCGCCGCGACCTCCTGATCGACGTCACTCGAAAGCACCAACAGCTTGTCCACAGCGGAGGTCGAGTTATCCACAATCCGCTGTTCAGTATCCACAGGTGAATCAGGTTCAGTGGCGACCGTCTGTGCACCAGAACCCGTTGGGGTGACATCCACCGAGTCACGCAGCGGTTGCTCCTTGATCAGCAGAACCGCGATCACCGTGAAGACCGCGAGACCGGCGGCGATCAGGAACAGCTCACCCATCGCATCGCCGTAGGAGTCCCGCACGACTGGGGAGAGGGAGCCGCGGTCGAGTGTCTTGGTGCTCACGTGGGCGGCGAGGACCGCGCCCAGCACCGAGACGCCGGCCGTCCCTCCCAGCGACCGCAGGAAGGTGGCGGTCGAACTCGCGGCGCCCAGGTCGGCCATGCCCACACCGTTCTGGACGGCCAGGACCAGGTTCTGCATGGTCAGCCCCACCCCGACGCCGACGAGCAGCAGGTACGCGCTCATCAGGGTCAGGTTCGTGGTGTGGTCGATCGTGCCCAGCAACGCCAGCCCGATGACCAGCGAGAACGCGCCCCAGACCAGGTAACCCTTCCACTTGCCGCTCCTGGCGATGAGCTGCCCGCTGACAGTGGACGAGATGCTCAGGCCGAGAACCAACGGCACCGTGAGCAGCCCTGCCTTCGTGGGCGAGAACCCGCGCGCGATCTGGAAGTACTGCCCCATGAACACCGATGCGCCGAACATCGCAGTACCGACCGCGATGCCACCGAGCATCGCCAGCACCACCGTCCGGTTCCTGAACAGGTGCAACGGGATGACCGGGGAGCTCGCCCGGCGCTCGACGAAGTAGGCGGTGACGAGGGCGAGCAGGGCACCACCTGCGAAGAGCGCGCTCTCCCTGCTCAGCCAGGCGAAGTCCTTGCCGGCGAAGGACACCCACATCAGCACCAGGCTCACGCCACCGGTGATCAGCGTGGCTCCCAGGTAGTCGATCTTGACGTGCCGCCTCTCGCCGGGCAGGTGCAGCGTCTTGTGCAGCACGGCCAGCGCCACGAGCGCCAGCGGCACGCAGACGAAGAAGCACCAGCGCCAGCCGGGCCAGTCGACGAGGAACCCGCCGACGAGCGGCCCGCCGACCGTGCCCGCGGAGATCACCATGCCGGTGTAGCCGCTGTAGCGGCCGCGTTCCCGCGGGCTCAGCAACGCACCGACCACGACCTGGCCGAGCGCCTGCACGCCACCCATGCCCAGGCCCTGGACGACCCGGAACGCGATGAGCTGCTCCATGTTCTGGCTCAGCCCCGACAGGACCGAGCCGACGACGAACAGCACGATGCTCGTCTGCAGCAGCATCTTCTTGTCGAAGAGGTCCGAGAGCTTGCCCCACAGCGGTGTACTGGCCGTGGAGGCGAGCAGCATCGACGTGATGACCCAGGTGTACTGGGTCTGGGTGCCCTTGAGCTCGGCCAGGATCGTCGGGAGAGCGTTCGAGACGATGGTGGAGCTGAGGATCGCGACGAGCAGCGCCACCCAGATGCCGGACAGGGCTTCGAGGATCTCCCGATGCGACGAGGGCCGGTTCAAGCACACCTCCAGTAATTAGTTGATGCTACGCAACTATATCTGGAGATAGTTAGCTAGAACAACTAGTTCGGCCGTCTACTGCGTCACGCAACGCCCGGGCCAGATCACCTTCGAGCTGCCTTCCCGAGGGCTCCGGCCAGGCGAAGTACTCGTCGTCCTCCCAGTGCGGCACGACGTGAAAGTGCAGGTGAGCGACGCTCTGTCCGGAACCGGGCCCACTCGCGTCGAGCACGCACACCCCGGACGCACCGAGCGCGGCCTTCATCGCCCGCGCCACACGCTGGACCATCAGCCGGCCGCCGTGAAGGCCGCCGGAGTCGCGTCGTGCACCCCCACCGAGTGCTCACGCGGCACCACCAGCGTGTGACCGGGAGCTAGAGCGCGGGTGGGGAACGGCAGGAACGCGACGGCGTCCGGCGCCCGCGCCACCCACCGGGCGGACAGGTCGCCGGACATGATCGAGCAGAAGACACAGGGCATGCCGCCATGTGACCAGATCAGCGGGTCACTCCGCGGTCTTGCCCGCCTTGACCCCGAAGTAGTCGCCGCCCTTGCGCTTCACGTCGTCGGTGCCCCAGTCACGCACCCGGTCGACCGGGATCATCCGCGGGATGTGCTTGCGGCAGTGGATGTAGGCCTCCTGCACCTCGACCACCACCCACCGCTCCACCTTCTTGTCCTCGGTGGGGATCTCCTCGCGCGGCGCGATCCGGGCGCGGCCGTTCACGTGCAGCCCGATCAGGTCGTCGGTGAAGTCCACCATCAGCATCCCGACGTGCGGGTTCTCCATGATGTTGCCCAGGGACGCCATCACGCCGTTGCCGCGGTACTCGGGGTACGCGACCGTCCGGGAGTCGATCACCTGGATGAACCCCGCCGGCCCGGCCCGCAGGGTGGAGTCGCACTCCCCGTCGGCATCAGCGGTCGAGATGAAGGCCATCTCCATCCGGCCGACGAACTCGGCCATCGCGGGGTTGAGGTGGTCCAGGACCTGGTCCGAGTAGAAGCGTGTGGCGCGGTCCGAGGTCTCCAGGGCACATTGGAGGAAGTGCTCTCCACGGGAGCCGGGTAGCTCAACACGGTCGGGTGAGGTGGTTTCAGTCAACTCAGGCGGGGACACGTGCCACACCGTTGCACGCAAGCGAGCAAGCCGGTACAGACGGATGCCCAGATTCACACTGTTGCGGTAACAACTAGTTGCGTACGGTAATCACACTTCGCTCGAAGGTGGCATCAAGGAACCAAACCCACCAATCAGGGGTTACTGTCCACCCTGTCGGGGGACGGATGCTTGACGAGGACTACCGCGCCTTGCTGGCGCCAATGAGAACGTGGAGACTGCGCGCGGACCATGACTGCGAACGCTGTGCTGAGCCCCATCCCTACCCCGCCCCACCGAGAACCCCCGCCCGGCGTCACCGCGATGGTGCGGATGATCCGGGAGAGCTTCGCGGTGGTGGAGCCGCACGCCGAAGAAGTGGCGAAGTTCTTCTACGGCATGCTCTTCTCGCTCTCGCCTGCCACACGCGAGATGTTCCCCGCGAACATGGAGGTGCAGCGGAGCCGTCTGCTGCGCGCCCTCGTGCACGTGGTGCAGATGGTCGACCGCCCGGACGACCTCATCCCCTTCCTCCGCCAGCTGGGCCGTGACCACCGCAAGTTCGGTGTCATCAACGTCCACTACGAGGCTGTCGGCACGGCGCTGCTGTCCGCGGTGAAGAAGTTCGCGGGCGCTGCGTGGACGCCGAAGGTCGAGATGGCGTGGGCAGAGGCCTACACGTTGATGGCGCGGGCCATGCAGGAGGCCGCCGACGCCGACAACGGCCCCGCCTACTGGCACGCCACGGTGCTGGAGCACCAGCGCGTCTCGTGGGACCTGGCCGTCGTCCGGCTGCAACCAGACCACCCGGTCAACTACCGCGCCGGTCAGTACGTCAGCGTGGAGACGCCGCAGCGCAAGCGCCTGTGGCGGTACTACTCGCCGGCGAACGCACCGCGCGAGGACGGCGTCATCGAGTTCCACATCCGGTCCGTCGACGGCGGCTGGGTGTCACGCTCGGTGGTCGGTCACACCCAAGCCGGTGACACGTGGCGCATCGGACCGCCCATGGGACGTCTGCAGGTCGACCGCACGGCCGGGTCGGACATCCTCATGGTCGCCGGCGGCACGGGCGTGGCGCCGATGCACGCGATCATCGACGAGATGGCGCAGTGGGGCGACAACCCCCGCGTCCACCTGTTCTACGGCGGCCGCACCCGCGAGGACCTCTACGACCTCGACAACCTGCAGCGCATCGCGACCACGAACCCGTGGCTCACGGTCGTGCCGGTGCTCGAGTCGGACCCCGGCCTCCGCGGTGTCGAGCAGGGCACCCTTGCCGACGTGGTCACCCGCTACGGCGCGTGGGAGGACCGCGACGTCCTGGTCTGCGGCAGCCCGGCCATGATCAGGTCGACCGTGTCCCGCATGCTGGTCGCCGGAACACCGCTCGACCGGATCAAGTACGACCCGTTCACCCTGGACTAAGCTCGGCACGTCGAAGCGACTGGCGTGCCGAGGGTGGAACTGACCACCGGGAAGCGACGGCCGAGCGCACCGAACGCCTGGGTGCCCGGCACGGAGATGCGCCGTGCTCTCTAACGTTGATCCCGAAATCGCCGCCCTGATCCAGGCAGAAGCCACGCGGCAGTCCCGCAAGCTGCGCATGATCGCGTCCGAGAACGACGTCTCGGCTGCCGTGCTTGAAGCAACAGGCTCGGTGCTGACGAACAAGTACTCCGAGGGCTACCCCGGCAAGCGGTACTACGAGGGCCAGCAGATCATCGACCAGGTCGAGCAGCTGGCGATCGACCGCGCCCGCGCCCTGTTCGGCGTGGACCACGCCAACGTGCAGCCGCTGTCCGGCGCCCCGGCGAACCTCGCCGTGTACCTGGCGTTCCTGCAGCCGGGCGACACCGTGATGGGCATGTCGCTCCCCATGGGCGGCCACCTCACCCACGGCTGGAGCGTCTCCGCCACCGGCAAGTGGTTCCGCGCGGTCCAGTACGACGTCCGCAAGGACACCGGCGTGGTGGACATGGACGAGGTCCGCTCGCTGGCACTGGCCGAACGCCCGAAGGTCATCTTCTGCGGTGGCACGGCGATCCCGCGCACGATCGACTTCCCGGCCTTCGCCGCGATCGCCAGGGAGATCGACGCGGTCCTGGTGGCCGACATCGCCCACATCGCCGGTCTGGTGGCCGGTGGCGCGCATCCGTCCCCGGCAGGCCACGCCCAGGTGATCACCACGACCACGCACAAGACCCTGCGCGGCCCGCGCGGCGCCATGATCCTTTGCGACGCCGAGTACGCGAAGGTGATCGACAGGGCAGTGTTCCCCGGCCTGCAGGGCGGTCCGCACGACCACACGACCGCCGCGATCGCCGTGGCGCTGCACGAGGCCGCCCAGCCGGAGTTCCGCGAGTACGCGCACACCGTCGTCGCGAACGCGAAAGCGCTGGCGGACGCGTTGCTGGAGCGCGGTTTCGACCTGGTGTCCGGCGGCACGGACAACCACCTGATCCTGATCGACCTCACGTCGAAGGCGATCGCCGGCAAGCCCGCGGCGCAGGCGCTGGACCGCGCGAACATCGAGCTGAACTACAACGCGGTGCCGTTCGACCCGCGCAAGCCCTTCGACCCGTCGGGCATCCGGCTCGGCACGGCAGGGATCACCACGCGCGGCCTCAAGCCGGAGCAGATGCCGTTGATCGCGGACTGGATCGACCGGGTGATCGCCGCTCACGACAACGACCAGGCACTGGAACGCATCGCCGCCGAGGTCGAGGAACTACTCGGCACGCTCTAGATGACTGATTCCGTGAAGTTCGGGTGAAGTCGGCCCGGTGCCGGGGCATGGGAGGAGGGTGTTCAAGATCAATGTGTGACGAAAGACCTGAACACCCTCCTTACCGCACTGTACGTGCTGGTC